>NZ_PSWQ01000021.1:0-364962 GCF_002932915.1 Rathayibacter sp. RFBD1 | reverse complement strand
CCCCGAGGCCGCGGCCCCCGCTCCGTCGGCTCCCGCGCCGGCCGCCGCCGCGCCGGCCCCCGCTGCCGCCGCGCCCGCCGCCTCCCCGGAGCCCACCGACTCCAACCCCGGCTACGTCACCCCGCTCGTGCGCAAGCTCGCCGGCGAGAACGGCATCGACCTCTCCACCCTCACGGGAACCGGAGTCGGCGGCCGCATCCGCAAGCAGGACGTCCTCGACGCGGTCGAGGCCGCCAAGTCGGCTCCGGCCGCCCCGGTCTCGGCGCCCGCCGCCGCAGCCGCCAAGGCCGCGCGCACCCCGCTCGAGACGTCGCCCCTCCGCGGCACCACGCAGCCGATGTCGCGCCTGCGCAAGGTCCTCGCGCAGCGCGCCGTCGAGTCGATGCAGACGAGCGCCCAGCTCACCTCGGTCATCGAGGTCGACGTCACGGCGGTCGCCCGCTTCCGCGACTCGGTCAAGAAGAGCTTCCAGGAGAAGACCGGCGCCAAGCTGTCCTTCCTCCCGTTCTTCGCCCTCGCGGCGGCCGAGGCGCTCAAGGCCTACCCGGTGATCAACTCGACCCTCGACGGCGAGTCGATCGTCTACCCGGACCACGAGAACATCAGCATCGCCGTCGACACCGAGCGCGGCCTGCTGACCCCGGTCCTCAAGAACGCGTCCGAGCTGAACCTCGCGCAGATCGCCTCCACCATCGGAGACCTGGCCGAGCGCACCCGCAACAACAAGCTGAAGCCCGACGAGCTCGCCGGCGGCACCTTCACGCTGACCAACACCGGTTCACGCGGGGCCCTGTTCGACACTCCCGTCGTGTTCCTGCCGCAGACCGCGATCCTCGGCACCGGCATCGTCACCAAGAAGCCGGCCGTCGTGCAGGTGGACGGTGCTGACGCCATCGCGATCCGCTCGACCGTCTTCCTCGCGCTCTCGTACGACCACCGCACGGTCGACGGAGCCGACGCGGCGCGCTTCCTGGTCGCGATCAAGGAGCGCCTCGAGGAGGGCTCGTTCGAGAACGACCTCGGCATCTGACACGCTCCCCCTGAGCGCGCCTCTCACGAGGCCGCTCCGATGTAGACGTCGCGGATGAGCCAGCCGGCCTCCGTCCTGATGATCAGGACGGAGGCCGCTGTTGTCCCCGGGGCCGTCCGGAGGTGCACGACCGCCGATGCCCCGTTCACGTCGACGAGGACGGCCGAGGCCTCCCCCGTCTCCGGGACAATGGAGGAGGGGCCGTCCGCTGCGTCGCCGAGCGGCGAGTCCGCCGTGACCAGACCGCGGGCGCACTCCCGGTCCCCGCACGCGCGCACCGCGTCGATCAGCACCTCCGCCGCCTGCTCGGCGTCGAGCGAGGCCGCCGCGACCGGAGCCGGCGGCGCCGCGGTCGCCACAGCCGGCGGAGCCGACCGAGCCGGAACGGGCGCGGCTGCGGTCGACGCCTCCGCATCCTGCACCTGCCGACCGGGCCCGCCCGCGAGCGAACCGGCGAGCACCGCTCCCAGCACGATCGCCGTCCCGACGGAGAGCGGTCCCCGACGCCGGACGACGAACGCCCGGAGGCGGTCCTGCCAGCCGTCGAGCGGATGGACCCGCCGGTGCCGGGCAGCCGGAGCAGGCACCGCCTCCCGACCCCGTGCATCCGCGCCGGACGTCGGCAGCGCCCGCACCGCCTCGCCTATCCCCTGCGGATCAGCGAGTCCGTAGAGGTTGCCCTCCAGCGCCAGCAGGTCGCGGTGCCGCGCGAGGGCGGCGACCGGCAGCTCCGGGCAGAGCATTCCGAGGCGCTCCAGGACCCGCTGCAGCGCGTCGCGCGCCGCACGCGGGGTGTCGACGGCGGGCGTCGTCAGCAGCAGCAGCGGCCGACCCTCCTCCGTCAGGCCGATGTCGTCCGTCGTCGGAGCCAGCCATGCTCCCTCGAGCGCGGCCGACCGGACCGCGCCCACCACGGGGGCGAGGAGGGTGACCGCGGCGCCGAGTGCGATCCCCCGCTCGACCCGCAGGAACCTCTCGAGTGTGGCGACGACGGGAGGGGCGGTCGAGACGATGCGCCTCCTCGGAGACGACTCCACCCGGACGATGCGCTCGCGGTGGCGGTGCTCGGCGAGCCGAGCCACCGCCGACACCTGTAGCGACTCGGCCTCCCGCGGCCGCATCGTCCGCTCGGCCGGCGGTGCGGCATTCGGCGCAGGCGTCCGCCGCCTCCCCGTCCGCACTCCGCCGATCCTCCGGCCCTGGACCGTCCCGCTGCTCGTCATGAGGCGAGCCTGACCGCAGGTCGGGGCGGAGGACGCCCGTCGATCCCGATCGGTGGACGGATCGGCGCGCGTGCCCTCTGTGGAGGAGTCCGATCCGCGTCCGGGGTCCGCCGCCGCGCTCCCGCTCGGTATCCTTGACGTCATGGCACGCAGCACGGAACCGTCGACGAAGGCGGTCAAGGAACCCGGACGTCTCAAGCAGATGTGGCAGGTGTTCCAGATGACCCGCCGCTACGACAGCAGCGCCGTCTGGATCATCCTCCTCGCGCTCCTGCTCCCGATCCTGCTCGGCGTGCTCCTCGGCATCCTGCTCGGCAACGGCAACGGCTTCGTGATCGCGCTGTGGATCATCGTGGGCGTGATGGCCGGCCTGGTCGCCGGACTCGCCGTGCTCTCGCGTCGCGCCGAGCGTGCCGCCTACGGCCAGATCGCCGGGCAGCCCGGCGCGGTCGGCGCCGTCCTGCGCAGCGGACTGCGCGGCACCTGGACCGGCGGCGAGATGCCCGTCGCCGTCAACGGCAAGACCCAGGACGCCGTCTACCGCGCCGTCGGCCGCGGAGGCGTCGTGCTGATCGCGGAGGGCCCCGCCTCCCGGACCAAGCGCATGCTCGAGGACGAGCGGCGCAAGGTGTCGCGGATCCTGCCGAACGTCCCCGTCACCTTCGTGCACGTCGGCTCCGACGCCGATGCGACTCCGCTGCACAAGGTGCCGAGCCGCCTCTCGAAGACGAAGAAGGTCCTCACCAAGGCCGAGGTCCTCGCGGTGAAGAACCGGCTCTCCTCGCTCAACACGTCGCTGCCCATCCCGAAGGGCGTCGACCCCTTCAAGGTGCGCCCTCAGCGATCGCGCTGACGCACGACGCGACAGGCCGGTCGGGATCTCTCCCGGCCGGCCTGCTTCGTCTGCGGCGCGAGTCAGTAGCGGACGAGAACCGTCCCGGCCACCTTGTCGTGGAAGCCGCGCTGGTCCGAGTCCCAGACGAGCGCCGGCACCAGCACGGCCAGCAGCACAGAGCGCACGATCGGGCGCCACACGCCGACCCAGCCCCCGCCGAGACGGATGACGCGCATCCCGAGCAGGCGGTGCCCGATGCTGCCGCCGATGGTGGGGATGAAGACGACCTGCAGCAGGACGAACAGCAGCAGGCTCGCCCAGCGGTCGTAGTCGAAGAACGCGAGCGACAGCAGAGCGGCGACGGCGAAGTCGACGGCCAGGGCGGCGATGCGGCGGCCGGACCGTCCGACCGAGAGGCGGCCCTCTCGGGGGAGGCCGAGACGCTCCCCCGGGTACGAGCTCGGGGCGGCGTCGGCGAAGGTCCTGCGGTCGGCGGCTGGCATCCTCCGATCCTATCCGCGGCGTCTCGGAGCGGACCGAGGAGCGGGTGGTCCGGCAGACGACGTGGAGCCCGACCCCGGACGGGCCCCGTAACATGTCGGAAACAACAGGGACACGGTGGGGAAACCCCCCGTCACTACCCTGGAACGGCTGCGCTCTGCAGCACCCCGTTACGCCATTGGAGACCTTTGCATGTTTAAAGATTCTTCCGAGGTGCTCTCGTTCATCAAGGACACGGACGTCAAGTTCCTCGACATCCGGTTCACCGATCTCCCCGGTGTCCAGCAGCACTTCAACATCCCCGCCTCGACTGTCGATGAGGAGTTCTTCTCCGTCGGTCAGCTCTTCGACGGGTCCTCGATCCGCGGATTCGCGAACATCCACGAATCGGACATGCAGCTGATCCCTGACGTGACCACCGCCTACGTGGACCCGTTCCGCGTCGAGCGCACGCTGATCCTCGTCTTCGACATCTACAACCCGCGCAACGGCGAGATCTACTCCAAGGACCCGCGTCAGGTCGCGAAGAAGGCCGAGAAGTACCTCGCGTCGACCGGCATCGCCGACACCGCGTTCTTCGCCCCCGAGGCGGAGTTCTACATCTTCGACGACGTCCGCTACGAGATCACGCAGAACTCCGCGTTCCACTCCGTCGACTCGGTCGAGGGCGCCTGGAACTCGGGACGCGTCGAGGAGGGCGGCAACCTCGGCAACAAGACGCCCTACAAGGGCGGCTACTTCCCGGTGAGCCCCGTCGACAAGCAGGCCGACCTCCGCGACGACATCTGCCTCAAGCTGATCGACGCCGGCCTCATCCTCGAGCGCTCGCACCACGAGGTGGGCACCGGCGGCCAGGCCGAGATCAACTACCGCTTCGACACGATGGTCCACGCGGCGGACGACATCCTCAAGTTCAAGTACATCGTCAAGAACACGGCCGAGCAGTGGGGCAAGACCGCCACGTTCATGCCGAAGCCGCTCTTCGGCGACAACGGCTCGGGCATGCACACCCACCAGTCGCTGTGGAACGACGGCACGCCGCTCTTCTACGACGAGAACGGCTACGGCGGTCTCTCGGACCTGGCGCGCTGGTACATCGGCGGCCTGCTCAAGCACGCCCCCGCCGTCCTCGCGTTCACGAACCCGACGGTCAACTCGTACCACCGTCTGATCCCGGGCTTCGAGGCGCCGGTCAACCTGGTCTACTCGGCCGGCAACCGCTCCGCATCGATCCGCATCCCGATCACGGGCACGAACCCGAAGGCCAAGCGCATCGAGTTCCGTGCGCCCGACGCCTCCGGCAACCCGTACCTCGCGTTCGCCGCGCAGCTGATGGCGGGCCTCGACGGCATCAAGAACCGCATCGAGCCGCACGAGCCGGTCGACAAGGACCTCTACGAGCTGCCCCCCGAGGAGGCGAAGCTCATCCCGCAGGTCCCCGCGACCCTGGGCGAGGCTCTCGACGCCCTCGAGGCCGACCACGACTTCCTCCTCCAAGGCGGCGTGTTCACTCAGGAGCTCATCGACACCTGGATCGAGTACAAGCGCGAGAAGGAGATCAAGCCCCTCGCGCAGCGTCCTCACCCGTTCGAGTTCGAGCTGTACTACGGGGTCTGATCCCGCAGCACTGCCGAAGGGCCGTTCCTCCTCGGAGGGGCGGCCCTTCGCCGTCCCCGGCGCGCGGGCGTCAGCGGTAGGAGGGAGCGTCTCCCGCGGCCGGCCCGTAGAACAGGCGCTCGAAGACCGCGCGGCAGCGGCGGGTCACGCCGAGGTAGTCGTCCTCGAGCGCCGTCGCGGACCCGGCCGGGTACTCGAGCAGGCGCGCGACGCCCTCGAGCTGCCGGCGGTCGGTCGGGAGGACGTCGCTGGTGCGGTTGCCCCAGAGCGTGGTGCCCGAGCGGACACGGGACGCGAGGATCCACGCGGCACGCAGCCGCTCCGCGTCCTGCGGGCCGACCATGCCCTCCTCCTCCGCGACCGCGAGGGCGGTGAGGGTCGAGGTGGTCCGCAGCGCCGGGGTCCGCCGCGCGTGCTGCAGCTGGAGGAGCTGCACCAGCCACTCGACGTCGCTCAGCGATCCGCGGCCGAGCTTGAGGTGACGGCGGGGGTCGGCGCCCTGCGGCAGACGCTCGCTCTCGACCCGTGCCTTGATCCGCTTCACCTCGCGGATGTCGCGGTCGGAGACCGCTCCCGGGTAGCGGACCCCGTCAGCCAGCTCCTCGAAGTCCTCGATGAGCGCCTGGTCCCCCGCCACTCCCCGCGCCCGGAGCAGCGCCTGCGCCTCCCAGGTCAGCGACCAGCGGGCGTAGTAGGCGCGGTAGGAGTCGAGGGAGCGCACGAGGGGCCCGTTCTTGCCCTCGGGCCGCAGGTCGGCGTCGAGGTCGAGCGGCAGGCGGGAGTCCTCCGTGAGCCGGACCAGCTCGGCGACGACGAACTGCGAGTAGAGCTGGGCCTGGTGCGGCCCGGCGGTGCCGGGTCGCTGGACGTACATCACGTCGGCGTCGGAGCCGAAGCCCAGCTCCGCCCCTCCGTACCGGCCCATGCCGATGATCGCGAACTCCGCGTCGGCGCCGGGCCGGGTCGCACTGCCGCGCCGGATGGCGGCGAGCACGCCGCCCAGCAGTGCGCTGATGATGTCGGTGAGGCTGGTCGCGATCTCCTCGATCGAGCTGAGGCCGAGCACGCCACCCATGGCGGTCCGCAGCACCTCGCGCCGGCGCATCGAGCGGAGGACCGAGGCGACCGCGTCGGGCGTCTCGTGCCGGGCGAGCACGGCGCGCACCTCCTCGGCGAGCTGGGCGGCGCTGCGGGGGCGGAGGGCGTCGTCGTCCTCGAGCCAGGCCGCCGACTCCGGGATGCGGTCGAGCAGCTCGCCGACGAAGCGCGATCCGGAGAGCACCGTGGTGAGCCGCTTGGCGGCTCCGGACGAGTCGCGCAGCATCCGGAGGAACCAGGGCGTCCCGCCCAGTGCGTCGCTGAGGCGCCGGAACGCGAGCAGGCCGTAGTCGGGGTCCGGTCCGTCGGCGAACCACTGCAGCATCACCGGCACGAGGTGGCGCTGGATGCTCGCGCGGCGCGAGACGCCCGAGGTCATCGCGGCGATGTGGCCGAGCGCACCGCGGGCGTCCGCGAAGCCGATGGCGGCGAGGCGCGCCTCCGCCTGGCCGGTGGATAGCTCGGCGCCGCCGTCGGAGAGCGCGGCGACCGCGGAGAGCAGCGGACGGTAGAACAGGCGCTCGTGCAGGCCCCGGACGCGGTGCTTGATCCCGTTCCAGACGCTCAGCAGCTCCTCCGCCGTGCGGGCGAGCCCGCTGGAGCGGGCGAGGGTCCGCAGCTCGTGCTCGTCCCGCGGCATCAGGTGCGTGCGTCGCAGGCGCCGCAGCTGGAGGCGGTGCTCGAGCAGCCGGAGTGCTCGGTAGTCCTGCGCGAACTCCTCCGCGGCGGAGCGGCCGATGTACCCGCGGTCGGCGAGGGCGCCCAGGGCGAGCAGAGTCCCGGGCATGCGGATCTCGTCGTCGGTCTGCCCGTGGACGAGCTGGAGCAGCTGCACCGTGAACTCGATGTCGCGCAGGCCGCCAGGGCCGAGCTTGATCTGGTAATGGACGTCGTTCTGCGGGATGTTCTCGGTGACCCGCTCCCGCATCCGCTGCACCGACTCGACGAAGTTCTCGCGGGAGGCGCTCGACCAGACCTTGGGCGCGACCGCGTCGACGTACGCCCGCCCCAGCTCCTGGTCGCCGGCGAGCGGGCGCGCCTTGAGCAGCGCCTGGAACTCCCAGCTCTTCGCCCACCGGTCGTAGTAGGTGATGTGCGACTCGAGGGTGCGCACGAGCGCGCCCTGCTTGCCCTCCGGGCGCAGGTTCGGGTCGACCTCCCAGAGCTCCGGCTCCATCGCCAGCGCGGAGGTCCCGCGCATGAGGAGCACGGCGAGCCGGGTGGCGACGTCGATCGCACGGGCGTTGGTCAGCTCCTTCTCCGGGTCGCCCTCGGCGACGAAGATCACGTCGACGTCGCTGACGTAGTTGAGCTCGGACGCTCCCGCCTTGCCCATGCCGATGACGGCGAAGCGGGTGGCGGCGACCTCGTCGCGGCCGAAGCGACCCGGGCCCGTGCCCTCGACCAGCTCGGTCCGCGCCACGGCGAGGGACGCCTCCAGCGCGGCTCCGGCGAGGTCGGCCAGCGCCCTCGTCACCCGGTCGATCGCCGCGACGGGGTCGGCCTGGCTCAGGTCGTGGACGACGATCCTGGTGAGGAGGCGGCGGTACCGCACGCGCAGCGCCGTCCAGCCCGCCTCCTCCCGGAGCGACGAGAAGCCGTCGACGGCGCCGACCGACTCGAGCAGCTCGGCCTTCATCTCGGCGCGCCCGGGGAGCGTGCGCACCGGCTCGAGGACGCTGGCGAGCTCGTCGGGCCGGCGCTGGAGGAAATCGGCGAGGCCGGAGGAGGCTCCCACCACCAGAAGCAGCCGGGTCAGGGCCTCGTCGTCGGCGAGGACCGCGTCCATCCGGTCGCGGTGCCGCCGCAGCAGGTCGATCAGAGCGAGCAGCGCCTCGTCCGGGTCCGCCACCCGGGCGAAGGAGGGCAGCACCGACTCGAGCTGCCGCCCGGCCAGCTCCTCCGCCTCGGCCAGCCGTGCCCCGGTCTCGCCGAGCGCGGCGAAGCCGAGGCGTGCGACATCGCGGAGGGAGCGTTCGCGGGGCATGGCCGAGGCGTCAGAGCATCTCGAGGTTGCTGCGCAGCTCGTACGGCGTGACCTGGGCGCGGTACTCGGCCCAGTCCTTCCGCTTGTTGAGCAGCACGAAGTTGAACACCTGCTCGCCCAGCGTCTCGGCCACGAGCTCGGACTCCTCCATCAGCGAGATGGCGCGGTCGAGGCTGGCGGGCAGGGCGCCGTAGCCGAGCGCCCGGCGCTCCGCGTCCGACAGGGCCCACACGTTGTCCTCGGCCTCGGCCGGGAGCTCGTAGCCCTCCTCGATGCCCTTGAGCCCGGCCGCCAGGAGCAGCGAGTACGCCAGGTAGGGGTTCGCCGCGGAGTCCAGCGCCCGGTACTCGATGCGCGAGGACTGCCCCTTGTTCGGCTTGTAGAGCGGGACGCGCACGAGGGCGGACCGGTTGTTGTGGCCCCACGAGACGTAGCTGGGCGCCTCGTCGCCGCCCCAGAGCCGCTTGTAGGAGTTGACGAACTGGTTCGTCACGGCGGTGATCTCGGGGGCGTGCTTGAGCAGGCCCGCGATGAACTGGCGGCCGAGCTTCGAGAGCTGGTACTGGGCGCCCTGCTCGTAGAACACGTTCACGTCGCCCTCGAAGAGTGAGAGGTGCGTGTGCATGCCCGAGCCGGGGTGCCCGGAGAGCGGCTTCGGCATGAACGTCGCGTAGACGCCCTGCTCGATCGCCACCTCCTTGATCACGGTGCGGAAGGTCATGATGTTGTCGGCCGTGGTGAGCGCGTCCGCGTAGCGGAGGTCGATCTCGTTCTGGCCGGGGCCCGCCTCGTGGTGGCTGAACTCGACCGAGATGCCCAGATCCTCCAGCATGCGCACGGAGCGGCGGCGGAAGTCGTGCGCCGTGCCTCCGGGGACGTTGTCGAAGTACCCGGCGGAGTCGACCGGCTCCGGACCCTCGGCGCCGAAGGACGACGACTTGAGGAGGTAGAACTCGATCTCGGGGTGCGTGTAGAAGGTGAACCCGCGCTCGGCCGCCTTCGCCAGCGTGCGCTTGAGCACGTTGCGCGGGTCGGCGACGGCGGGCTGGCCGTCCGGCGTGGTGATGTCGCAGAACATCCGCGCCGTCGGGTCGATCTCTCCGCGCCACGGGAGGATCTGGAAGGTCGACGGGTCCGGATGCGCGAGGACGTCGGCCTCGAAGGAGCGGGTGAGGCCCTCGATGGCGGAGCCGTCGAAGCCGAGCCCCTCCGCGAACGCGCCCTCCACCTCGGCCGGCGCGATCGCGACCGACTTCAGCGTGCCGACGACGTCGGTGAACCAGAGGCGAACGAATTTGATCCCTCGCTCTTCAATGGTGCGAAGAACGAAGTCCCGTTGCTTGTCCATCCAGACCCCTCCTGTTTCGACCCTCAGGCTACTGCCTCCGACCGGGGCCCGCGGGGCGCCCGAGGCGCGCCGTAGACTGGCGCCCATGTCAGCGCAGCCCGTGAAACGCGTTCGAACCCGCCACTTCCAGAACGCGAAGGACTCCGGTGTCCGCATCACCGGGCTGACCAGCTACGACCAGCTGACGGCGAAGATCTTCGACGACGCCGGGATCGACTTCCTCCTCGTGGGCGACTCCGCCGGCAACACGGTGCTCGGCTACGACACCACTCTGCCCGTCACCGTCGACGAGCTCATCCCGCTGGCACGTGCCGTCGCCGGAGCCGTCGAGCGCGCCTTCGTCGTCGCCGACATGCCCTTCGGCTCCTACGAGTCGGGTGCCGACGACGCGCTGCACACGGCGTTCCGCTTCATGAAGGAGACGCACGCGCACGCGGTGAAGCTCGAGGGCGGAGTCCGCTCCGCCGAGCAGATCCGGCGCATCGTCGAGGCGGGCATCCCCGTGATGGCGCACATCGGCTTCACGCCGCAGAGCGAGCACGGGCTCGGCGGCCACATGGTCCAGGGACGCGGCGAGGGCATCGAGCAGCTGCTCGCCGACGCGCGCGCCGTCCAGGAGGCCGGGGCGTTCGCCGTGGTCCTCGAGATGGTGCCCGCGGACGCGGCACGTCAGGTGACGGAGGAGCTGCGCATCCCCACGATCGGAGTCGGAGCGGGACCGCACGTCGACGGACAGCTGCTCGTGTGGACGGACTTCGCCGGATTCACCACCGGCCGCATCCCCCGCTTCGTGAAGCAGTACGCGGATCTGCGCGGCGTGCTCACCGGAGCGGTCACCGCGTTCCGGGACGACGTGGAGTCCGGCGCCTACCCCGGCGCCGAGCACAGCTACGAGTAACCGCGGTCAGCGGTCCTCGGCGGCGTCCTCCTCGGCCCACTTGCGGCTGTTCTCGTGCAGCCGCTCGAGGGCGTGCTCCGCCTCCTCGCGAGAGGAGAAGGGTCCCACCCGGTCGACGGAGGGGGACACGAATCCCTGCTCCACCGTGCCGGCCTTGAGGTTGTACCACCAGGAGTTCGCGTCGCCGTCAGCCATGCCGCGATCCTACGCCGCAGCCCGCGTCGGTCCGCACCCCCGCCCTTCGCTAGCATGGCCGCTATGACTGCTGCGGCGACCGCCATCGGAATCGACATCGGGGGAACGGGCATCAAGGGGGCCTCGGTGGACCTGGCCGCGGGCACTCTGCTCAGCGACCGGATGAAGCTCGCCACTCCCCCGGGCGGCACGCCGAAGGACATCGTCGCCACCGTCCAGCAGATCCTCGAGAAGATCCCGGACCTGCCCTCGGACACCCCGGTCGGCATCTGCTTCCCCGCCGTCGTCGTCCACGGACGGACGATGTCGGCGGCGAACGTGTCGGACGAGTGGATCGGCCTCGAGGCCGAGAAGCTGTTCGAGGACGCGATCGGCCGGAACATCTTCTTCGTCAACGACGCCGATGCGGCGGGCTACGCCGAGTCGCGCTTCGGAGCGGCGAAGGACAAGGAGGGCCTGGTCATCATGACCACCCTCGGCACCGGCATCGGGACGGCGCAGATCCACGACGGGATCCTCATCCCCAACGCCGAGCTCGGCCACCTCGAGATCCACGGCGGCGACTACGAGAAGAAGGCCTCGTTCGCCGCCAAGGAGCGCGACGACCTCGACTACAAGCACTGGGCGAAGCGCCTGCAGCGCTACTACTCCCACCTCGAGGCGCTGCTCTGGCCCGATCTCTTCATCGTCGGCGGCGGCATCTCCAAGCACCACGACGAGTTCCTCCCGCTGCTCGACCTGCGCACCCCGATCATCCCGGCGGCGCTCCGCAACAACGCCGGCATCCTCGGCGCGGCCGCGCTCGCAGGGCGGGGCTGAGTCTTTTTCCTCGGCGGTCCCCGCCCGCCGAGGCGCGGTCGGCCTCGGGAGGTGACGCGTTCCGGGGAGCGGGGTGCGGACGGCTACGGCGAAACGCTGGCACGCGTTTCGCCGGTTCGCCTGGTGCGTGGCGCCATGGCGGACGGACGTGATCAGACTTTCAGGGTTCAGCGGTCGCGGTGAGCCAGGACGGGGGCGGGGGCACCTGGTCCTCGGCGGCGATCCGCAGCGGCGTGTCAGGACCGTCCTCCGGGGTCGGCGCCTGCCGGACGTCGTGCTGCACCGCTTCGTCCGCAGGAGGCAGCGCGAGAGATGGACCGCGCCAGTCCTGTCGAGTGGCGGCGCAAGGATGTATCGAGACCCGGGAACCGCCACGGCAGGCCGTCGCGCTGCCTGCGGGCGGGAGCGCGAGCTCGGCGACCGGCGGAGACGCGAGATGCCCCGCCGGGGCGGGGCATCTCGTGGCGAAGGGGTCGGCTGATACGCCGGGTTCTGTTCACGCCGCGCCTCTCGGCGGGCGCTGTACGGCCATCTCTCTCGGAGCCACGTCGCCGTGACCCTCCAGCGGTCTACCCGAGGACCCGACGAGCAGCCGCATCGTCCTCTGTCTGACCTTGCTCCGGGCGAGGTTTACCGAGCGGACCGGATCACTCCGGCCCCTGGTGGTCTCTTACACCACCGTTTCACCCTTACCGCCGGCCGGAGCCGACGGCGGTCTGTTCTCTGTGGCACTGTCTCGCGGGTCGCCCCGGGTGGGTGTTGCCCACCGCCCTGCTCTGCGGAGCCCGGACGTTCCTCGGCACCACGGCTCTCGCCGCGGTGACGCGACCGTCTTGCCGGCCCGTTCGCCCGTCCAGTGTACGGCTCAGGCGAGGGTAGACTCCTCGCCGCGCACCAGGATGCAGCCGCTGTCGGGGCAGAGGACGACCTCGTCGGGAGCGGAGGCGCGGATCCAGGAGAGGTCCGACTCGGTGAGGGCTACGCCGCTCCCCTCCGACACCTTCCCGCGGAGGAGGGCCGCGCCGACTCCGTAGCGGGCGCGCTGCTTCTCGTACAGCTCGACCAGGTCCTCCGGAAGGGTCGTCACCAGGTCCGCCCGGTCCCGGGCGAGCGCCTCCTGCTTGTCGCGGAGCTTCTCGGCCTGCGCGTCGCGCTCCTCGGCGAGGGTCCCGAGCGAGGCGACGACCTCGTCGCGCTCGGCCTGAGCCGCGGCGACCTCGGACTCGATGCCCTCGATCCGCTCCATCAGGGTCAGCTCGATGTCCTCGAGGTCTCCCCGTCGCTTCACGAGGGAGGTGATCTCGCTCTCGAGCGCGGCGATGTCCTTGGCCGCGGATGCGGTCTGCAGGCGGTCGCGATCGCGGGTGAGCCGCTTCTCGACCACGCTGACGTCGGACTCGATGCGCCCGAGCTCGGTGCGCACGTCCTCGAGGCGCCCTGTGCGCTCGGCGAGGGAGCGGCGGGTCTCGTTGTCGCGGGCCTGCATCGCCTGGATCCGCGCGATCTGCGGGAGCGTCGCGAGGGCGTGGCGCAGCTGCGCGCCCCTCGTGTCCAGACTCGCCAGAGTCAGGAGTTCGCGCTGGTGTGCGGGGCTGGCTTTCACGTGGCGGTCCTCGTTCCCGGCACGCAGTACGGGCGCGCCGCGTCCATTCTCCCGTGCCCGCGGCGGGTCAGTGCACGATCGCGAAATCCCACGGGTCGGTACGGGTCTCGCTCACCTCGACGGTGACCGTGGGCAGGGCCTCCCGCAGCGCGGTCGCGGCGACGTCGAGCCACAGCCACTCGCTCGCCCAGTGCGAGACGTCGATGAGGGCGGGGCCGGTGCCGTGCAGGGCCTTCTCGCGCGCCTCGGACGCCGGGTGGTGCCGGAGGTCGGCGGTGATGAAGACGTCGCTCGTGCGGACGGCGGGGGCGTCCAGGAGCGAGTCCCCCGCTCCCCCGCAGAGCGACACTCGGCGCACGGGCGTCTCGTAAGCGCCCGCGGCCCGCACTCCCCCTGCGGTGGCCGGCAGGAGCTCGGCCACGGCTCCGGCCAGGCGTCCGAGCGTCACCTCCTCGGGCAGGTCGCCCACCCGGCCGAGCCCGACCGACGGGTCGGCGCCCGGGACGAGCGGAGTCGCGCCGGTCAGGCCGAGGCGGGTGGCGATCACGTCCGAGACCCCGTCCGCGACGATGTCGGCGTTCGTGTGGGCCGAGATCAGTGCGCAGCCGCCCCGGATGAGGTCCGCGAGCAGGCGGCCCTTGTAGCCGTCCTCGGCGATCGAGGTGACGCCGCGCAGCAGCAGCGGGTGGTGCGCGACCAGGAGCTGGTATCCGCCGTCGACGGCCTCCGCGACGGTGTCGGAGACCACGTCGACCGTGAGCAGGATCCGCTCCACCGCGGCGTCGGGGTCGCCGGTGACCAGGCCGGGCGCGTCCCAGCTCTCGGCGGCCGCCTCGGGCCAGAGACGGTCGATGACGGCGTGGACGTCGCGCAGTGAGGGCATGCGTCCAGGGTAGGGCCGCTCAGGGCGGGTGGTCGGTCTCCACGGCGCGGATCCCGGCGTCGGCCGCCGCGTCCAGGTCGGCTCGCGGGTGGTCGTCCGACTCCAGCAGGAGGACGGTGATGCCGCCGTACTGCTCGATCTCGAGCAGGCCCGCGACTCCGGAGGCGGCGAGCACGTGGCCGCCGATCCCTCCGGTGGTGTCGACGACGTGCGTGTGCAGGCCGGCGACGCTGATCCCCTGGAACGGCTGCGGGCCGACGAAGCCCAGCAGCGTGCCCTCGACGCCGGTCAGCCGGACCTCGTGCTGGTCGCGCATCGCGTCCGCCAGGCGGCGGTAGGGCTCCGCCTGCGCGATCGGCCGGCGCAGGGTCGGCGTCTCCGCCGCGCGCACAGGCGGACGCCGACGAAGCCGTCCGGGCCGGGCACGAGCGAGCGCACCGCGGCCAGTCCGCCAAGCGGCGTGATCGGGAGCCGTCGCGGCGCACGGTCGGTGGTCCGTGCTTGCCTGGGGACCATGAACGAGTACCTCCCCTGGGCCGTCGCGGCCGCCCTGCTCCTGGCCCTCCTCATCACGGTCGTCGCCGGCCGCCGACGGCGCACTGCGGCGAGAGCGGCGGCGGAGCAGGCCGCGGAGGAGGCCTCGGAGAAGCACCAGCGCACGATCGCCGAGCGCGACCGGAGCCACGAGGCGGCGCTCAAGGCACTGACGCGCGCGCGCGACGCCGAGCGCGACCTCAGTCGGAACGAGCTCGAGACGGCGCAGGAGGAGGTCGAGCAGACCCGTGACGCGCTCGCCAGGACCTGGAGCAGCGAGGCCGTCTCGCACACCCTGATCCGGGAGGCGTGCGCGTCGGCGGGGCTGTCCGGCGTCCTCGCCACGAACGTCGTCTTCGTACCGGTCGACGCGCGCACGACGCGCCGCTTCCTCGCGCAGATCGACCATCTGCTGCTCACCCGGCACGGCGCGCTCATCATCGAGGCCAAGTACTGGCAGGGGGTCGTCTTCGACGGCGTGCGACCCGGTACTGTCCACCCCTCCTACGGCGTCCTCCTCGACGAGGACGCCCTGCCCGAGGCCTTCGCGGTTCAGATCGCACCGGGGACGGTGTCGCGGTGGACGGTGCGCACGCATGTCGAGCAGCACGTCCCCGCCCGGCAGGTCCGGATCCAGGCCGCGAGGCTCAAGGAGTACCTGGCCCTGAACGGTCTGCCCACGCCGTGGTTCGAGACGGCCGTGCTCTACAGCCACCCCGACGTCAGGACGTACGCGCCCGGATGGCAGGGCACGGGAGCGGCACGGACGAGGATCGTGACGGGAGTCGACGAGCTGACGGACGCTCTGGCCGATCTCGCACGGCGCCCGGGCACCACGATCGGGGAGGACGCCTGGAGCGAGCTCTCCGGATTCCTCGCCGGATGCGGCGGCCATGTGGAGCCGGTCGGGCCGACCCGTGCATGACCAGCAGGGGGACCCGGTGGCCGGACGAGAACGGTCCTGGCTGGCCTGACCGGCCTGAGCCGGACAGGACGGCGCCAGACAGGACGACGCCAGACCCTGTAGCGCCGGGAACGACGAAGGTCCGCACTCCCGGAGGAGTGCGGACCTGTTCGGTGGATCCGAGGGGATTCGAACCCCTGACCCCCTGCATGCCATGCAGGTGCGCTACCAGCTGCGCCACGGACCCATGCTCTGTTCTGTCTTGCTTCGTGCTGTCTTTCGCTGTCTCCGCCCGGCGGAAGCAACTCGAATAAACTACAACACGATCCGCGTGAAGTGAAATCGAGCGCTGTCGCCGGGCGTGTTCGTCAGTTCGAGGACGTCGACGAGTCGACGGCGACGGGCTGCTCGAGGGTGAACGGCACCGTCGGGCAGTCCTTCCAGAGGCGCTCGAGCGAGTAGTACATGCGGTCCTCCTCGTGGAAGACGTGCACGACGAGGTCGCCGAAGTCGAGGAGGATCCAGCGGCCCTCCGCACGGCCCTCGCGGCGCAGCAGCTTGGCGCCGGAGTCGTTCAGGCGGTCCTCCACCTCGTTCGCGATCGCGACCACGTTGCGCTCGGAGCGGCCGGTGGCGAGGAGGAAGATGTCGACCAGCGGCAGCGGCCCCGAGACGTCGAGAGCGACGAGGTCCTCACCGCCCTTGGAGTCGGCGGCGGTGGCCGCGAGCTGGAGCAGGGCGCGGGCGGAATCGGTCGCAGTCATGAAGCCTTCAGTGTCGGTGGTGGAGATCAGAAGATGTTGAGCACGAAGCCGCCGATGAACAGCGCGATCGCGCCGACCAGCAGGACGGCCGCGGTGATCGCGAGGACCACCGGGACGCTCACGCCGGCGCGCTTCTGCGGCGCGATCATCGAGGTGCCGGCGGCGTGGGTGGAGACGGCGCTGGACGCCCGGACCGGCTCGGACTCGCCGGCGGGCTGCTCGCGGTCGATGCGGTCGACGTAGCGGTCCACATCGGGCGAATCGTAGAGGTTCGGGTGCTGGCCCGTGGAGCCGAGGCTGCGCGGGAGGTCGAACGAGCCGGTGACGAGGATCTCCCCCGTGTCCGTGCCGACGGTCGCGCCGGGACCCGTGGTCGGCAGGATCAGCGCGTTGGTGGTGGTGACGGCACCGGTGGCGGCGACTCCGCTCGCGATGAGGGAGTCGAACGAGGCGTCCACCTCCTCCTTCGACTTGCTGTCGAGCTCCTCGGTGATGGCGAGGTGCTCGATCGGCGGCTCGAAGCTCCCGGTGATCTCGGTGGCCTTCTCGTCGGCGATGTCGAGGGATCCCCCCACCGACGCGAAGAGCGCGGTGTTCAGATGCGGCTGCTCGGGCTGCTCGCCGGCCGTCGGCTGCTCGTCGTCCGCGTCCCGCTCGTCGGAGGCGTCCGCGGACGGCGTCTCGTCGTCGGAGGAGGAGCTCTCGATCTCGGCCTCGTGCACCTCGGCCTCATCGGCGTCCGCGGTCGCATCGGTGGCGGACTCGTCCGCCTCCTCCTCGGACGCCTCGGGGGCGTCCTCGGTGACGACGTCCTCGTCGCCCTCCGGCTCCTGCTCCGCTGCACCCTCGGGCACCGGCTCCGCGTCGCGGGACTCGTCGGCCGCCTCGACCACGGGGACCGCCCCGGTCGGCGGGAGCGCCGAGGCACGCTCGAGGGCGCCCTCGACGTCGTCGGAGCGCTCGTCGTCCGACCGCTCCTTGTCGGCGGCCGGCTCCGCCTCCGGTGCGGCGGCGACCTTCTCCGCCTGCTGCTGCGCCAGCAGTGCGCGCAGCTCCCGACGGGTCAGCTGGCGGCCCGTGGCGTTCTCGGTGGCGACGATCTCCATCGAGGAGGTGCGCAGGTCGGGCTCGCTCGCGGGGCTCGGCTCGACCGGGGTGATCCGCAGGGCCTGGGTGGGGGTCAGCACCGGCATGTCGCCGGCGGTGGTTGCGGTCGCGGTGGCAGCTCGGCGGGACGTCGTCGGAACGGCGGCGGTCGTGGCCGCACCGGCCTCGCGCCTCTCGCGCTCGCGGATCTCGCGCCGGGTGAGCGGCTTCTCCTCGGGCTGAACTGTCATGACGTGCTCCGATACAGGTGGTGCTTCGAGATGTACTGGACGACACCGTCGGGAACCAGGTACCAGACCGGATGACCCCGGTTGACGCGGCTCCGACAGTCGGTCGAGGAGATCGCCAGTGCCGGAATCTCCAACAAGGATACGTCCTGGGCCGGCAATCCCGAAACGTTGAGGACGTGCCCCGGCCGGCTGACGGCGACGAAGTGGGCCAGCTCCCACAGCTCGTCGTAGTCCTTCCAGCTCAGAATCTGAGCGACCGCGTCCGCGCCGGTGATGAAGAACAGCTCGGCGTCGGGGTGCGCGGCGTGGATGTCGCGCAGGGTGTCGATCGTGTAGGTCGTGCCGATGCGGTCGACGTCGACGCGGCTGACGGTGAAGCGCGGGTTCGACGCCGTCGCGATCACCGTCATCAGGTACCGGTGCTCGGCGGAGGTCACCGTCTTCTTGTGCCACGGCTGGCCGGTGGGCACGAAGACGACCTCGTCCAGGTCGAACGACTGGGCCACCTCGGAGGCGGCGACCAGGTGACCGTGGTGGATCGGGTCGAAGGTGCCGCCCATCACGCCGATGCGCGGACGCCGCGGGCCTCCGCTCGCGGCGGACGTCACGATCGCTGGGCTCCCCGCCTAGTGTCCGTGACCGTGCTGGTCGTGGGAGCCGGCGCCGGTCTTGTGCGAGTGGCGGTTCGCCACGTCGCGGTAGCTCCAGGTGACGAAGCCGAGGGCCGTGAAGGCGACGGCGGCGATCAGGCCGAAGACGATCGGGGGGAACGGCAGCTCCGTGTGGGCCGCTGCTTCGGCGAGGACGGTCGTCGCGAGGGACATGCAGTGCTCCTTGGAGGTCGTGGTCGCCCCGGCGGGGCTCCGACGAGTCTACCCGGACGCCGCTCGACGCCGGATCGCCGGTCCGGGCGCTAGGCGCGGACCTGTCCCGCGCCGCGCAGCAGCCACTTCGTGCTGGTCAGCTCGGGAAGACCCATGGGGCCCCGAGCGTGCAGCTTCTGCGTCGAGATGCCGACCTCGGCGCCGAACCCGAACTCCCCGCCGTCGGTGAAGCGGGTGGAGGCGTTGACCATCACGACCGCAGAGTCGACCTCGGCGAGGAAGCGCTCGGCGCTCCGGAGGTCGTTCGTCACGATCGACTCGGTGTGGTGGGTGGAGTACCGGTCGATGTGGGCCATCGCGGCGTCGAGGTCGTCGACGATCGCGACCCCGACGTCGAGCGAGTAGTACTCCGCGGACCAGTCCTCATCGGTGGCGGGCACCGCGTCGGGCCAGAGCGCCGCGACGCGCTCGTCGCCGTGCACGGTCACTCCCGCTTCCGCGAGTCGGCCGAGGACGGGCGGGAGGAGGCGCTCGGCGGCGTCGCGGTGGACGAGGAGGGTCTCGAGGGCGTTGCAGGTGCTCGGACGCTGCACCTTGGCGTTGTGGACGATGTCCACGGCCCACTGCTCGTCGGCACTGGCGTCGAGGAAGACGTGGACGACTCCGGCGCCCGTCTCGATCACGGGGACCGTCGACTCCGTCACGACCGACTCGATGAGGCCCGCGCTCCCCCGCGGCACCAGGACGTCGACGTAGCCGCGCGCTCGCATGAGGGCCTTCGCGCCCTCGCGGCCGTGGTCGTCGACCGTCTGCACCAGCTCGGCGGGCAGGCCCACGGAGGCGACGGCCTCCTGCAGCAGCTCCACCAGGACGCGGTTCGTGTTCTCCGCGGCCGTGCCTCCACGCAGGATCACGGCGTTCCCGCTCTTGAGGGCGAGCGCCGCGATGTCGATGGTGACGTTCGGGCGCGCCTCGTAGATCGCTCCGACCACGCCGAACGGGACCCGCACCTGGGTGAGGGAGGCGCCGTTGGGCAGGTTCGATCCCCGCACCGTCTGCCCGACCGGATCGGTGAGCCCGACGACCGCGACGACGGCGTCGGCGAGGGACCCCAGGCGCGCCGCATCGAGGCGGAGGCGGTCCTGCAGGCCCGGGCTCATCCCGCTCTCGCGACCCCGCTGGAGGTCGAGCTCGTTCGCCGGGACGACGCGCTCGGCGCTCGAGCGCACCGCGTCGGCGATGGCGAGCAGAGCCCGGTTCTTGAGGTCGGTGGTCGCACTGCGGAGGGAGCGCGACGCGACGCGGGAGGCGGCGAACCGCTCGGTCAGCGCACTGCTGTCGGGGGTCGTCTGCGGCATCCGGCCAGTGTAGAGGCAGACGACCCCGGCGGCGGGAGTCAGCTCTCCTCGCCGGCCTCCGTGCTGTCGCCCTCGTCGGCGACGCGCCAGACGCCGCCCTGGCGCTCGCGCTCGAGCTCCGCGCGCGCCTCGGCCTTGGCGTCCATCCGCTCGAAGTAGTCCTCGCGACGCTCGTTGCGGGTCTTGCGCCGGTTGTCCTCGAGGCGGAGGTCCGTTCCGCGGGGCGCGGTGATGAGCTCGGCCGTCGAGGTGAGGGTCGGCTCCCAGTCGAAGACGACGCCGTCGCCGGGGCCGATGACGACGGTGGAGCCGGCGACCGCTCCAGCCGAGAACAGGCCGTTCTCGACTCCGAGCTTGGCCAGGCGGTCGGCGAGGAAGCCGACGGCCTCGTCGTTCGTGAAGTCGGTCTGCGCGACCCAGCGCACGGGCTTGGTGCCCAGGACCCGGTACACGTTGCCGTACGAGCCGCCCTCGACGCGGATCTCGAAGTCCTTCTCGTCCACGGCGCGGGGGCGGATGGTGATGCGCTCCACCCGCGGCACAGCGGCGAGCTCGAGGCGGTGCTTCTCGACGATCTCGGCGAGGGCGAACGTCAGCTGGCGGAGTCCCGAGTGGCTGACCGTCGAGATCTCGAAGACGCGGTAGCCGCGGCCCTCGAGGTCGGCCCGGACGAAGTCGGCCAGCTCCTGGGCCTCGGGCACGTCGACCTTGTTGAGCGCGATCAGCTGCGGCCGCTCGATCAGCGGCACCTGTCCGTCGCCGACGGGGTACGCCGCCAGCTCCCCGAGGATGATGTCGAGGTCGGTCAGCGGGTCGCGGCCGGGCTCGAGCGTGGCGCAGTCGAGCACGTGGACGAGCGCGGTGCAGCGCTCGACGTGGCGGAGGAACTCCAGACCCAGGCCCTTGCCCTCGCTCGCGCCCTCGATGAGACCGGGCACGTCGGCGACGGTGAAGCGCGACTCCCCCGCCTGCACGACGCCGAGGTTGGGCGCGAGGGTCGTGAACGGGTAGTCCGCGATCTTCGGCTTGGCCGCCGAGATCGCCGCGACGAGGCTCGACTTGCCCGCCGAGGGGAATCCGACGAGCGCGACGTCCGCGACGGTCTTCAGCTCGAGGACGACGTCGCCCTCCCAGCCCGGCGTGCCGAGCAGCGCGAAGCCGGGCGCCTTGCGCTTCGTGGTGGCGAGCGAGGCGTTGCCGAGGCCGCCCTGCCCGCCCGGAGCGAT
This sequence comes from Rathayibacter sp. RFBD1, assembly GCF_002932915.1. NCBI lineage: Bacteria > Bacillati > Actinomycetota > Actinomycetes > Micrococcales > Microbacteriaceae > Rathayibacter > Rathayibacter sp. RFBD1. The sequence continues at coordinate 343,978 of NZ_PSWQ01000021.1, read as the reverse complement.
GACGAACCGGAGGCCGGGCTCGTCCATGTCGATCAGCTGGTCGCCGTCCGGCGACTTGACGACCGTGCCGACCGGGACGGGGAGCTCCATGAGCTCGCCGTTCCCGCCCGCGCGGTGGTCGCCCATGCCGGGACCGCCGTTCTCGGAGCTGCGGTGCGGGTGGCGGTGGTAGGCGAGCAGCGTCGTCGTCTGCGGGTCGGCGACGAGGACGATGTCGCCCCCGTGCCCGCCGTTGCCGCCGTCGGGGCCGGCGAGCGGCTTGAACTTCTCGCGACGGACGGAGACGCAGCCGTTGCCGCCGTGGCCGGCACGCAGATGCAGCGTGACGTTGTCGACGAAGGTGACCATGGTGTGAATCCGTCCGTGAGTGCGTGCGGCGCCGGGATGCCGGCGCCGGGGGGCTGTGCCCCGGTAAACGCGCAAGGGGCGAGCCGAAGCCCGCCCCTTGCGTCCTGTGCCTGTGCGGCCGAGGAGGTCGACCCTACTGGGCGGCCGCCACGATGTTGACGACCTTGCGGCCGCCCTTGCTGCCGAACTCGACAGCGCCCGCCGAGAGGGCGAACAGGGTGTCGTCGCCACCGCGTCCGACGTTCGCGCCGGGGTGGAAGTGGGTGCCGCGCTGGCGGACGATGATCTCGCCCGCGTTCACGACCTGGCCGCCGAAGCGCTTGACGCCGAGACGCTGCGCGTTCGAGTCGCGACCGTTGCGAGTGGAGCTCGCGCCCTTCTTGTGTGCCATTTCTCATCTCCTCGAGACCGGGGGGCCGCAGCCCCGTGCTGTTGCCCTGCAGGGCGATGGCTCGCTCCGCAGGTCAGCTCAATTCCTTTGCAGGACTACTTGATGCCAGTGACCTTGACGCGCGTGAGGTCCTGACGGTGCCCCTGGCGCTTCTTGTAACCGGTCTTGTTCTTGAACTTCTGGATGATGATCTTCGGACCACGGAGGTCCTCGAGCACCTCGGCGGTGACGGTGACGCCCGCGAGGGTCGCCGCGTCCGAGGTGATCGACTCACCGTCGACGAGCAGCACGGCAGGAAGCTGCACGGTGCCGTTCTCGTCGGCCTTGACGCGGTCCATCGTCACGATGGTGCCGACCTCGACCTTCTCCTGCCGACCGCCGGCGCGCACAACTGCGTAAACCACTTCTCGTACCTGTTTCTCGTCTGGACGGAGCGGAGGCCTCGTCCGGGGCTTGTAGGGACGGGGCTGAGCCCCGGTCTTCCGGTTCGTACCCGTCTCCTCACGACACGAGGGAACCGGCACCGCGGCCCGCGCCCCGTGAGGGGCGGAGCGACAACGGAAATCTGCGTGAGCACATGGATCGCGCCACACCAACGGTCAAGAGTACGGGATCCGCGCTCCACGGTCAAACGCACACGACTGCGAAGCCGTGTCCACCCGACCGGCGACCCCGTCACGATAGTCGAGGAGGAGGCACGTGGACGGACGGCGCGCCGCCTACGATCGGGGAATGGCCATCCTCGTCGACGCCGCGCGCTGGCCGGCGCACGGCCGGCTGTGGGCGCACCTCGTGAGCGACGTCTCGCTCGAGGAGCTCCACGACTTCGCGCGCCGTCTCGGCGTGCCCGAGCGCGGCTTCGACCTGGACCACTACGACGTGCCCGAGGAGCGGATCGACGAGCTCGTCGCCGCGGGCGCGGTCCCCGTCGGCGCGCGGGAGCTGGTCGAGCGGCTGAGGCGGAGCGGGCTCCGCGTCCGCGGGCGCGACCGGGACGCCGAGAGGGCCCGACGCCGGCTCTCGCCGGGCACCGGGCCCTCCTGACACCGGGTCGCGCTACTGGTCGGCGCGGCGCGGGGTCTGCTCGGGGATGACCGCGACTCCGGTGAGCGCGGCCGTCGTGACGCGCCGGCTCTTCGCACGGCCCTGGCCGGGCTGCTTCGGGGCCGGCAGAGCGTCGAGCACGGAGTCGAGCAGGTGCTCGGCGACCTCGCTGCGGACGCGGCGCGGAGGCGTGACCGGCGCGATCGGGATGTCGAGGATCGGCGCGGCAGCGGCCGGCTCGATCTCCTTCTCGACCGGGGTCTCGACGGGAGCCGACTCGACGGCCGCCGTCTCGGCGGCCTCCTGGCGCGGCTCGCGGTCGCGGCTGCGACGACGGCGCTCGCCCCGGGCGGGACGCTCGCCGCGACGGCTCGGCTCGGACGGCTGCTCCTCGGGTGCCGTGGCGGACTCCTCCGGCGCCATGGCCTCGACGGTCTCGGCGGCGTCCTCGACCAGCGCGGCCGCCTCCTCCGCCGCCTGGCGCACGGCCTGGGGGTGGATGGTGCTGGCGGCGATCTGCGCGAGCGCGTTCTTCGCGTCGTCCGTGATGGCGTGGGTGCTGACCGGCTTGGTCGCCGGCGCGCCCTGCCCGTTCTGCCCGCCGTTCGAGCGCCCGGAGGCGGCGGGCTGCTGCTCGCCGCCCTTGCCCCGGCGGCGCTGCTCCTGCTGCGGAGCGGCGGTCGACCGGTGCTTGAGCACGGGGTCGTGGTGGACGATGACGCCGCGCCCGGCGCAGATCTCGCAGTTCTCGCTGAAGGTCTCGAGCAGGCCCAGGCCCAGCTTCTTGCGGGTCATCTGCACGAGGCCGAGCGAGGTGACCTCGGCGACCTGGTGCTTCGTCCGGTCGCGACTCAGGCACTCGACCAGGCGGCGGAGCACGAGGTCGCGGTTGGACTCGAGCACCATGTCGATGAAGTCGACGACGATGATGCCGCCGATGTCGCGCAGGCGCAGCTGGCGGACGATCTCCTCGGCCGCCTCCAGGTTGTTCTTCGTGACCGTCTCCTCGAGGTTCCCGCCCGAGCCGACGAACTTGCCGGTGTTGACGTCGACCACCGTCATCGCCTCGGTGCGGTCGATCACGAGCGAGCCGCCGCTGGGCAGCCACACCTTGCGCTCCAGCGCCTTCTCGATCTGCTCCGTGATGCGGAACTCGTCGAACGCGTCCTTCTCACCCGTGTAGACCTCGACGCGCTCGAGCAGATCGGGGGCGACCTGGCTGAGGTAGAGCTCGATGGTCTCGCGGGCGTCGTCGCCGGCGATGACCATCTTCTCGAAGTCCTCGTTGAAGACGTCGCGGACGATCTTGATCAGCAGGTCCGGCTCGCTGTGCAGGAGAGCGGGAGCCTGCCCGGTCGCGGCCTTCGCGCTGAGAGCCGTCCACTGCGCGGTCAGGCGCTCGACGTCGACGGTCAGCTGCTCCTCCGTGGCGCCCTCGGCCGCGGTCCGGACGATGACGCCCACGTTCTCGGGCAGCACCTCCTTGAGGATCTTCTTCAGGCGGGCGCGCTCGGTGTCCGGGAGCTTGCGCGAGATGCCGTTCATCGAGCCGTTGGGCACGTAGACGAGGTAGCGGCCGGGGAGCGAGATCTGGCTCGTGAGACGGGCGCCCTTGTGGCCGACGGGGTCCTTCGTGACCTGGACGAGGACCCGGTCGCCGGGCTTGAGCGCGAGCTCGATCCGGCGGGGGCCGCCGGCGTTGTTCGCGGCGTCCCAGTCGACCTCGCCGGAGTAGAGCACGGCGTTGCGCCCGCGTCCGATGTCGACGAAGGCGGCCTCCATGCTCGGGAGGACGTTCTGCACGCGGCCGAGGTAGACGTTGCCGATGAGCGACGCCTCCTGCGAGCGGGCGACGTAGTGCTCGGCGAGGACGCCGTCCTCGAGCACGCCGATGCGGATGCTGTCCTCCTTGGAGCGGACGACCATGACGCGGTCGACGGCCTCCCGGCGGGCGAGGAACTCGGACTCGGTGACGACCGTGCGGCGCCGGCCGGCGTCGCGGCCGTCGCGGCGGCGCTGCTTCTTGGCCTCGAGGCGGGTCGAGCCCTTGATGCGCTGCGGCTCGGTGATGAGCTCGGGCTCGCGGGCCTCGCGCTGCTCGCGCGGCTCGCGCGGCTGGCGGACCCGGACGACGGTGTTCTCGGGGTCGTCGGAGCCGGACCTCTCGCTCTCGCCGCTGCGGCGGCGCGAGCGGCGGCGGACGGAGCCCTGCTCCTCGGCCGGGCTCTCGCGCTCCTCCTGGACGCCCAGCGGCGCACCGCGGGGAGGCAGCGGAGCCAGCTCGACGTAGTCGGGCAGGACCGGCGCCTGGAACAGCAGCGACGGGCTCGGCAGTGCGGGCCGTCGCGGCTCCTCCTGGTCGGCGACCGGGGTCTGCGGCAGGGCGTTGAAGAACACCGCGCCCGTCGACGTCGACGGCTCGGCCGCCTCCGCGGCGCTCCCGGTCTCGGGCAGCTCGATGCCCTCGGCTCCGGTCTGGTCGGTCTCGTTGCTGTCGATGATCGTCTCCCCTGTCGCTGGCGCGCTCGACTCGGTCCGCCGGGTCGCCCGGCGGCCACCGAAGAGGCGGCTGATCTTCCTGGCCCCGCTGCGGGGCTCGTCGCGGTCCGGATCGGATCCGCTCGTACTGTTGTCTTCCACCATTCCTGGTGCACTCCTCGGCCGGGTCGTCCGCCGCGTCGTCTTCCCGGATGCTTCTCTCGTGCGAGGGGCCTCGGCCCGCCGCGAATCCTTCCGCTCCCCCGGTCCCGTCGCGCTCGTGGCGCGGGACTCCGGTTGCAGCTGCACACTCGGAACTGACTATCCGACACGCGCTCCCCCGCGGTGCGACCTGCGGTCGACTCCCGGCGGAGCGGAGATCCGGCGCGTCCATTCGCGGAACGCTGTCGATCTCCTGTGGCCCGGTACTCGCCCGGTAAACCTTCTTCGCGTCGATGCGGGGTCCCCCGGACCGACGGCTCCGATTATCGCACGCATTCCCAGAGGCGCCGATCCGGCGCGTGCCATAATCCCCCGGTGTCCAGCGATCCCGGGGTGCGCGACGCCCCCACCCAGCAGCGCCCCGTCCTCTTCGCCGTCCTGCTGATCGTCCTCGGCGTGATCGGCTGGACCGCCGCCTTCGCTCTCACGAACGACAAGTTCGCCGCTCTCGAGAACCCCGATGCGGGCCTCGGCTGCGACTTCAGCCTGCTGGTGCAGTGCAGTGCGAACCTGAACTCGGCGCAGGGCGCGGTCTTCGGCTTCCCGAACCCTCTCATCGGCCTGGCGGCCTGGATCGCGCCGATCGTGGTGGGGCTGGGCCTGCTCGCGGGCGCCCGGTTCGACCGGTGGTTCTGGGCGGCCTTCAACGTCGGCTTCCTGCTGGCCCTGGTGTTCGTGGGCTGGCTCATCGCGACGAGCGTCTTCGCGCTCGGAACCCTCTGCCCCTGGTGCATGCTCACCTGGGCCGTCGTCATCCCGGGCTTCTGGCTGGTGACGCTCCGCAACCTCCGTGAGGGCGTGTTCCCCGTCCCCGCCGGGGTGCGCCGCTTCGCCGGTGCCGCCTACGGCTGGGTCCCGTTCATCACGCTGCTCTGCTACCTGCTGATCGCGGTGATCGCGCAGGTGAGGCTGAACGTGCTCGCCTACCTCTGACGGACGTCGTCAGAGGCAGGCGGCCGAGCGGCTCAGGCGAACCAGAGGCCGAGCTCGCGCGCGGCCGACTCCTCGGAGTCGGACCCGTGCACGAGGTTCTGCTGGACCTTGAGGCCCCAGTCGCGGCCGAGGTCGCCGCGGATGGTGCCGGGCGCGGCCGTGGTCGGGTCGGTGGTGCCGGCGAGGGCGCGGAAGCCCTCGATCACGCGGTCGCCCGCGATGCGCAGGGCGACGATCGGGCCGCTCTCCATGAACTCGACGAGCGGCTCGTAGAAGGGCTTGCCCTCGTGCTCCGCGTAGTGGGCGGCGAGCAGCTCCCGGTCGGCCTCGACGAGCTTCACGTCGACGAGGGAGTAGCCCTTCGCCTCGATGCGGCTGAGGATCTCGCCGGTGAGGTTGCGGGCGACGCCGTCGGGCTTGACGAGGACAAGGGTCTCCTGGGTGGCCATGGTTCAGCGGTCTCCTTCGGTGGGGTCGGTGGGCTCCGCCGCCCGGCGCGTCTGAGCGTCGAGGCGGGTGCCGGTCACCATGCAGTACGTCCACAGCGCCACGAAGGCGGCGCCGATCACGTACATGATCGGGACCAGCAGGCCCGAGGCCACGATAACGAACTGCAGCACCCAGCCGATGCGGAAGCCGACCGGCCGGTTCAGCAGGCCCAGAGTGGCGACGAGCGCGAGGCAGACCACCGCTCCCCCGACCAGCACGATCACGGGGTCGGCCGCCTTCAGCCCGAAGGCCACCAGGGTGGCGAGGAAGACGATGACCGCCTCGAAGCCGAGCACGATCGAGCCGAGGCTCTCCCGGACGGTCCGCGAGCGCCGCGGGCGCCCGGCCCTCACGCGCCCAGCCAGTTCTCGTCGCGGGCCGCGGTGATCGTGCGGCCGACGAGGGTGATCGAGCCCGTGACCAGCAGGGCGCCCTTGTCGGTGCGCGCCGCGAGGACGCGACCGGCCGTGAGAGCACCCAGCGGGTCGTCGGCGACGCGGACCGCCTCCTCCGGGAACACGGTGCGGGCGAGCGCGGCGAGCTCCTCGGCGGGCATCGCCCGATCGCTCGGCGCCGTGGTCACGATCAGCTCGTCCACCACGGGGCGGAGCTCCCGGAGGATCCCCTCGGCGTCCTTCTCGGCCAGCACGCCGAGGACGGCCGTCACGCGGTCGAAGTCGAAGTAGCGGCCGAGAGCGGCGGCGAGGGACGCGGCACCGTGCGGGTTGTGCGCCGCGTCGACGACGGTGCGCGGAGCGAGTCCGACGAGCTGCAGGCGGCCCGGGGAGGTCGCGGCGGCGAAGCCCTCGTCGAGGACGTCGCCGGTGAGCTCCTGCGTCCCGCCTCCCAGGAACGTCTCGACCGCGGCGACGGCCACGGCGGCGTTCTCGGCCTGGTGGTCGCCGAAGAACGGCAGCAGCAGCTGCTCGTACGTGGTGACGAGTCCCCGGACGGTGACGACCTGGCCGCCGACGGCGACGGTCGTCGACTCGACGTCGAACTCCGCCCCCTCGACGACGATCGTCGACTCGGTGGCCTCGGCCGCGTGCCGCAGCACCGCCTCCGCCTCCGGGACCTGCCTCGCGGAGACCACCGAGGCGAGCGGCTTGACGATGCCCGACTTGGTGCGCGCGATCTCCTCGATCGTCGAGCCGAGGCGGTCGGTGTGGTCGAGGGCGATCGGCGTGAAGACGGCGACCTGCGCGTCGGCGACGTTCGTCGAGTCCCACTCGCCGCCCATCCCCACCTCGACGACGGCCACATCGACCGGCGCGTCGGCGAAGGCCGCGTAGGCCAGGACGGTGATCGCCTCGAAGAAGGACAGCGGCGCCTCGCCCTGCTCGGCCAGCTCGGCGTCGGTCATCCGCAGGTACGGCTCGACGTCCTGCCAGTTGTCGGCGAGGCTCCGGTCCGAGATCGGCTCTCCGTCGATGACGATGCGCTCGTTGAAGCGCTCGAGGTGCGGACTGGTGAACAGGCCCACCCGCAGCCCGTGGGCGCGCAGCAGGCTCTCGATCATCCGGCTGGTCGAGGTCTTGCCGTTGGTTCCGGCGATCTGGATCACCGGGTAGGCGCGCTGCGGGTCGCCGAGGATCTCGACGGCGCGCCGGGTCGGAGCGAGGCGCGGGCGGACGCTCGCCTCGCCCAGGCGCTCCAGCAGCGCGGCGTAGACGGCGTCGGCGGCCGCGCGGTCGGCGTCGTCCGGCTCGAACGGATCAGACATCGGCGGCCTCGACCTTCTCGACGCGGATGATGGCGGTGCCCGCGGGGCCGAAGGCGATCGCGCCCTCGCCGCCCTCGAGAGCCGTGGTGAGCGGAGTGAACGCGCATCCGGTCGCGAGGGTCTCCTCCGCGATCCAGAGCGCGTGCGGCTCGAGCGCCTGCAGGCTCGGCTCGTCGAGCACGACCTCCAGGACGATCCGGTCGCTGACCTCGAACCCGGCCGCCTTGCGGGCGTCCTGCACCGCGCGGATGAGGTCGCGGGCGAGCCCCTCCGCTTCGAGCTCGGGGGTGGTCGCCGTGTCGAGGAGCACGAAGCCCCCGCGCGGGAGCAGGGCGATGGCGCGGTCGTCGCCGGCCGAGCCGCCGACTTCGAGCGTGAGCTCGTACTCGCCCTCGACCAGCTCGACGCCGCCGGCGGTGACGACGCCGTCCGTCTCGCTCCAGTCGCCGGCCTTGGCGGCCCTGATCACGGTCTGCACGCCCTTGCCGAGCCGGGGCCCGGCGGCGCGCGCGTTGACCGCGAGACGGGAGGTGACGCCGTAGTCGGCGGCGCTGGAGTCGACCAGCGGCACCAGCGACACCTCCTTCACGTTCAGCTCGTCGCGGAGGATCGCCTCGAACGGCGCGAGCTCGGCGGCGTCGGCGACCACCACGGTCAGGCGCGCGAGCGGCAGGCGGACGCGGAGCCCGGCCTGCTTGCGGAGGGAGAGCGCGGTGGACGAGATGCCGCGGACCGCGTCCATCGCGTGCACGAGCGCCGGGTCGGCGGGGAACTCGTCCGCCTCCGGCCAGTCGGTGAGGTGGACGCTGCGGCCGCCGGTCAGGCCCTGCCAGATCTGCTCCGTGACGAGAGGCAGGAGCGGGGCGGCGACGCGGCACACGGTCTCGAGGACCGTGTAGAGCGTGTCGAACGCCTCCGATCCGCGGCCGTCCTCGTCGACGCCCTGCCAGAAGCGGTCGCGGGAGCGGCGCACGTACCAGTTCGTGAGCACGTCGCTGAAGTCGCGGAGCGCGGCGGCCGCGAGCGTGGAGTCCAGCGCCTCGAGCCGGCCGGTCACGGTCTCGACCAGATCGCGGGTCTTGGCCAGCAGGTAGCGGTCGAGGACGTCCTCGGAGCCGGTGCGCCTGGTCGCCTCGTAGCCGCCGCCCGCCGAGGCGTTGGCGTAGAGGGAGAAGAAGTACCAGGTGCTCCACAGCGGCAGCAGCACCTGGCGGACGCCCTCGCGGATGCCCTCCTCCGTCACGACGAGGTTGCCGCCCCGGAGGACCGGGCTCGACATCAGGAACCAGCGCATGGCGTCGGAGCCGTCGCGGTCGAAGACCTCGGCCACGTCCGGGTAGTTGCGCAGCGACTTGGACATCTTCTGCCCGTCGTTGCCCAGCACGATGCCGTGGCTGACCACGTTGCGGAACGCCGGGCGGTCGAAGAGCGCGGTGGAGAGCACGTGCAGCGTGTAGAACCAGCCGCGCGTCTGCCCGATGTACTCGACGATGAAGTCCGCCGGGTTGTGGGTGTCGAACCAGTCCGCGTTCTCGAACGGGTAGTGCACCTGGGCGAAGGGCATCGATCCGGAGTCGAACCAGACGTCGAGGACGTCGCTGATCCGGCGCATCGTCGAGCGCCCGGTCGGGTCGTCGGGGTTCGGGCGGGTCAGCTCGTCGATGAACGGCCGGTGCAGGTCGTCCGGGCGCACGCCGAAGTCGCGCTCCAGCTCGTCCAGCGAGCCGTAGACGTCGATCCGCGGGTACTCCGGGTCGTCGCTCTTCCACACCGGGATCGGCGAGCCGAAGTAGCGGTTGCGGCTGATGGACCAGTCGCGCGCGCCCGAGAGCCACTTGCCGAACTGGCCGTCCTTGACGTTCTCGGGGACCCAGGTGATCTCCTGGTTGAGCTCCTCCATGCGGTCGCGGATCGCGGTGACGCGGACGAACCAGCTCGAGACCGCCTTGTAGATCAGCGGATTGCGGCAGCGCCAGCAGTGCGGGTACGAGTGCTCGTAGCTCGCCTGGCGGAGCAGCCGGTGGCCCGCGCGCAGGAGCTGCGTGAGGGGCTTGTTCGCGTCGAAGACCTGGAGGCCGGCGACCTCGCTGATCTGCGGCAGGAAGCGGCCGCCGTCGTCGACCGAGATGATGACGGGGATGCCCGCCGCCTCGCAGACCTTCTGGTCGTCCTCGCCGTAGGCGGGCGCCTGGTGCACGATGCCGGTGCCCTCGCTGGTGGTCACGTAGTCGGCGACGAGGATGCGCCACGCGTTCTGCGTGCCCCAGGCCTCGGTGTCCGCGTAGTGGTCCCAGAGGCGGTCGTAGCTGATCCCCTCGAGCTCGGAGCCGCGGTGGGTGCGCGAGACGGCGGCCAGGGCCGACTCCGCGTCCGGATAGCCGAGGTCCTTCGCGTAGGCGCCGACCTGGTCGATGGCGAGCAGGTACTCGGCCGAGAGCTCGCGCTCCTCGGGCTCGCCCCTGCCGTCGGCCGCGCCGTTCGGGCCGGCGGGGACGACCGCGTACTCGATGTCGGGCCCGACGGCGAGCGCGAGGTTCGTCGGCAGCGTCCACGGCGTCGTCGTCCACGCGAGAGCGCGGACCGCCGTCAGCTGGAGCGCCTCCGCCGTCTCGCCGACCAGCGGGAAGGTGACGGTGACCGTCTGGTCCTGGCGCATCTTGTAGACGTCGTCGTCCATCCGCAGCTCGTGGTTCGAGAGCGGCGTCTGGTCGCGCCAGCAGTACGGCAGCACGCGGTGGCCCTCGTAGGCGAGGCCCTTGTCGTAGAGCTGCTTGAACGCCCAGATCACCGACTCCATGAAGGTGGGGTCGAGCGTCTTGTAGTCGTCGTCGAAGTCGACCCAGCGCGCCTGGCGGGTGACGTAGTCCTGCCACTCCCCGGTGTAGCGCAGCACCGACTCCTTCGCGGCGGCGTTGAAGGCCGCGACGCCCATCTCCTCGATCTGGGACTTGTCGGTGATGCCGAGCTGCCGCTCCGCCTCGAGCTCGGCGGGCAGGCCGTGGGTGTCCCAGCCGAAGCGGCGGTGCACCTGGCGTCCGCGCATCGTCTCGAAGCGGGGGAAGACGTCCTTGGCGTAGCCGGTGAGGAGGTGCCCGTAGTGCGGCAGGCCGTTGGCGAAGGGCGGGCCGTCGTAGAAGACCCACTCCGGCGCTCCCTCGCGCTGCCGGATCGACTCCTGGAAGGTGTCGTCCGCCTTCCAGTACGCGAGCACGCGCTCCTCGATCTCGGGGAAGCGCGGCGACGGGGACACGCCCCGGCCGAACGCGGAGCCCTCGGCGGGCTCGGCTCCGTGCGGGGTGGGCGGGGTCAGGGGGTAGGTCACGTGCGGTCTCCTGGCAGTGCTGCTGGTCTGCACGAGGACGGCCCGCCCGGATCTCAGACCCCGGGCCGGGTCGCGGTACCACCTCGCTTGGACCGGTCGGCCGGTCGCTCCCGGAGGAGTGCCCGCTGACGCGTTCCCACTCGATCGGCTGTCACGGGCCGCACCCGTCCGGGTCTACTGGGCGCAGGCCGGAGCCGGCGCCGTTCTTCCGGAGACTCACCGGTGATGGCCGGGTCGAAGTCGTCCGGCGCTATCCTAGCGCGTCGGGGGAAGCGGAGCAGGAGCGGGTCATGGTGCGAGGAGTGCAGCGCGGACGGCCCCGCGCGTCGTCGCGGTCCATGCTCGAGGACGCCGCACTGGACCTCTTCGTCGAGCAGAGCTACGCGGGCACGACGATCGAGCAGATCGCCCAGCGGGCGGGGGTCTCGCGCAACACCTTCTTCAACTACTTCGAGTCCAAGAGCGACGTCTTCTGGGTGCTGGTCGACGACCGGCTGGCCGAGCTCCCGGAGGCGCTGGCCGAGACGGCGGCAGAGGCGCCGGTGATGGACGCGCTCGGCGACGCGCTGCTCGCGATCGGCTCCGGCTTCGGACCCGCGACGGTGCCGTGGGTGCTCACCCAGTCCGAGATGATCGGCAGCGTCCACGAGCTGCAGGCGTCGGCCCTCGGCCGCCTCGCCCGGCAGGCGGCCGTCATCGCCCGCTTCGTGGAGGAGCGGAGCGCGCGCCCGCTGCCCTCGCACCTCTCGCGCGCCATCGCCTACGCGAGCGTCGGAGCCGCGGTGGCGGCCGTGCAGGCGTGGGCCGCGGCGGGCCCCACCCGCGGCGAGCTCGTGCCCTATCTCGACGAGGCGCTCGCGCCCGTCCGCGCCGGCTTCACCCCCGTCGTCGACTGACCCGGCTCCCGCCGCTCCGGTAGAATCGTCGCGGCCGGCGGGCGACTCGCCCCGGAGCCCCCATCCAGGCACCATCACCACCGACGCGGTGCCGCCCATAGCGAACCGGAGCATCATGACCCTCGCCGACCGCCTCCCCGCGAAGCCCGCCCTCGAGGGCCTGGAGGGCACGTGGGGCCTCCGCTGGCAGACCGACGGGACCTACCGGTTCGACCGCACCGGCCTCACCCGCGCCGACGTCTACTCGATCGACACCCCGCCGCCCACCGCGTCCGGGTCGCTGCACATCGGGCACGTCTTCTCCTACACGCACACCGACGTCGTCGCGCGGTTCCAGCGGATGCGCGGCAAGAGCGTCTTCTACCCGATGGGCTGGGACGACAACGGACTGCCCACCGAGCGCCGCGTGCAGAACTACTACGGTGTGCGCTGCGACCCGACGCTCCCCTACGAGCCCGGCTTCACGCCTCCGTTCGAGGGCGGCGACAACAAGAGCAGCAAGGCCGCCGACCAGAAGCCGATCTCGCGCCGCAACTTCGTCGAGCTGTGCGAGCGCCTCACCGTCGAGGACGAGAAGCAGTTCGAGGACGTCTGGCGGGCCCTCGGCCTGTCCGTCGACTGGTCGCAGAGCTACCGGACCATCGGCGACGAGTCGCAGGCCGCCTCGCAGCGCGCCTTCCTCCGCAACCTCGCCCGCGGCGAGGCCTACCAGGCGCAGGCCCCGACGCTCTGGGACATCACCTTCCGGACCGCCGTCGCCCAGGCGGAGCTCGAGGACAAGGACCAGCCCGGCGCCTACCACCGCCTCGGCTTCCACCGCGACGGCGGCGAGGACGTCTTCATCGAGACGACCCGTCCCGAGCTGCTGCCCGCCTGCGTCGCCCTCGTCGCGCACCCCGACGACGAGCGCTACCAGGCGCTGTTCGGCACCACCGTCCGCACGCCGCTCTTCGACGTCGAGGTCCCGGTGCTCGCGCACCACCTCGCGCAGAAGGACAAGGGCTCGGGCATCGCGATGATCTGCACCTTCGGCGACATCACGGACGTGGTCTGGTGGCGCGAGCTCGACCTGCCCAACCGCGCGATCATCGGCTTCGACGGCCGCCTGATCTCGGAGGCTCCCGCCGCGATCACGAGCGACGCGGGCCGCGCCGCCTACGAGCAGCTCGCCGGCAAGACCGTCTTCTCCGCCAAGCAGGCCGTCGTAGCGCTGCTGAAGGAGTCCGGCGAGATGGTCGGCGACCCGCGCCCCATCACGCACCAGGTCAAGTTCTTCGAGAAGGGCGACAAGCCGCTCGAGATCGTGTCGACCCGCCAGTGGTACATCGGCAACGGCGCTCGCGACGCGGTGCTCAAGGAGCGCCTGCTGGAGCTCGGCCGCGACGTGCGCTTCGTGCCGGAGTTCATGCGCGTCCGCTACGAGAACTGGGTGAACGGCCTCTCCGGCGACTGGCTGATCTCGCGCCAGCGCTTCTTCGGCGTGCCGATCCCGGTGTGGTACCCGCTCGATGGCGACGGCAACCCCGTCTTCGACTCCCCGATCGTGCCGGACGAGGCGGCGCTGCCGGTGGATCCCTCCAGCGACCCGGCCCCCGGCTACACGGAGGACCAGCGCGGAGCGGCGGGCGGCTTCCAGGGCGAGCTCGACGTGATGGACACCTGGGCGACCTCCTCGCTGACCCCGCAGCTCGCGGGCGGCTGGGAGCGGGACGACGAGCTCTGGCAGCTGGTCGCTCCCTACGACCTGCGCCCGCAGGGCCAGGACATCATCCGCACCTGGCTCTTCTCGACCCTCCTGCGCTCGCAGCTCGAGGACGGCCGCGCCCCGTGGAGCACGGCGACCGTCTCCGGCTTCATCGTCGACCCCGACCGCAAGAAGATGTCGAAGTCGAAGGGCAACGTGGTCACTCCCGCCGCGATGCTCGAGCAGCACGGCTCGGACGCGGTCCGCTACTGGGCCGCCTCCTCGCGCCTGGGCACCGACGCGGCCTTCGACCCGCAGAACCCGACGCAGATCAAGATCGGCCGCCGACTGGCGATCAAGATCCTCAACGCGGCGAAGTTCATCCACGGCTTCCCTCTCGCCGAGGGCGCCGAGGTCACCGACCCTCTCGACCTCAGCATGCTGGCCACCCTCGACACCGTGGTCGCCGACGCGACGACGGCGCTCGAGAACTACGACCACGCCCGCGCCCTCGAGACGACGGAGGCGTTCTTCTGGACGTTCTGCGACGACTACCTGGAGCTGGTGAAGGAGCGCGCGTACAGCGAGGACGGCGCGTCCGCCGCGACCGCCCTGCACCGGGCGCTCGACGTCCTCCAGCGCCTGTTCGCGCCGTTCCTGCCGTTCGCGACGGAGGAGACCTGGTCGTGGTCGCACGACGACTCGGTGCACCTGCGCCCCTGGCCGGCCGTCGAGGGCCTGGGCGGCGACCCCGCCGTCCTGGCCGCGGCGAGCTCCGTCCTCACGGCCATCCGGCGCGCGAAGACCGATGCGAAGGCCTCGCAGAAGACGCCGGCCCGCTCCGCCCTGGTGACGGCGCCCGCCGAGCTCGTCGCGTCTCTCCGACTCGCCGCGGGAGACCTCGCGGCCGTCGGCAGGATCGCGACGCTCGACTTCGCCGAGGGCGACGCCCTCGCGGTCGGCATCGAGCTCGAGACCGAGGCGTAGCGCCGCTCCCGGGAGGCGGGAATGGTCCCGCCTCCCTCCCCACCGTCGAGAGGACCCCTCCCATGCAGCTCGGAACCCGCTGGTCGGTCGGCCAGGTGCCGCCGCAGACCCTCCCCGAGATCGTCGTCACCGCCATCGGCGACGTCGAGGGCGAGCTCACCGCGGCCGGCACGGCGACCGCCGACTGGCGCTGGACGCTCACCTGGCTCGAGGGCAGGCCCGTCCTCGAACTCGACGACGGCACGACGATCACCTACCGTCCTGACGAGGACGCTGCCTACATCACGCAGCCGCAGGGCCGCGTGGAGGGCGAGGACGACGACGACTGGGGCTGACGCCCCCTCGCGGCGCGGTCGCCGAGCCCGGTGAACGCGCGCGTCCTGCGATCCTGAGCCGGAGCCCTCTCCCTCGCTCGAGCTCTAGGCTCGCAGGATGAGCGCTCCCGATCCCGTCGCCGTCCTGCTCGAGCCGAGCGGACTCCCCCACGGGCTCCCCGACTTCGCCGCCGTCGACCCCGAGGCCTACCGCCCGGCGTTCCTCGAGGCCCTCCGCCGGCACCGCGCCGAGATCGACGCGATCGCCGGCGCCTCCGAGCCGCCGACCGTCGAGAACACCCTCGTCTCCCTCGAGCGGACGGGCCGCGAGCTGCGCCGGGTGAGCGCCGTCTTCTTCACCGTCGCCGCCTCCGACCGCACTCCGCTCACCGACGCTCTGGAGGCCGAGCTCGCTCCGCTGCTCTCGGCCCACAGCGATGCGATCAGCCTCGACCCGCGCCTGTTCGCCCGGCTCCGCACCCTCGCCGAGCAGTCGTCGGAGCTCGACCTCGACGCCGAGACGGCCTACCTCCTCGAGCGGAGGATCACCGGGTTCGAGCGCTCCGGTGCGCTCCTCGACGACGCGGGGAAGGCACGGCTCGGCGAGCTGAACGAGCAGCTCTCGACCCTGACCACGCGCTTCGAGAAGGACCTGCTCGCCGAGTCGAACGACCGGGCGGTCCTGCTCGAGGACGTCGCCGGCCTCGACGGGCTCGACGAGTCCGACGTCTCGGCCGCCGCGCGCGCCGCCGCCGACCGCGGCGTCGACGGCTGGCTGATCACCCTGCCCCTCTACTCCGGCCACCCCTGGCTCGCGCGTCTGCGCGACCGCGGCGTCCGCGAGCGCGTCCTGCGCGCCTCTGTCGGCCGCGGTGCGGAAGGCGGGCCGCACGACACCACCGCGACCCTGCAGCGGATCGTCGCGCTGCGGGCCGAGCGTGCAGCTCTGCTGGGCGCGGCCTCGCACGCCGAGTTCGTGATCTCGGGCCAGACCGCGGGCTCGCCGGAGCGCGTCCTGTCGCTGCTGCACGAGCTCGCCGCTCCCGCCGCCCGGAACGCGAGGATCGAGCTCGAGCGGATGCAGGCCTCCGCCGACGCCGAGCAGGACGCCGCCGGAGCGCCGCGCTTCACGATCGAGGCGTGGGATCGTGCCTACTACGAGGAGCGCGTGCGGTCGGAGAGCTACTCCGTCGACTCCAGCGCACTGCGTCCCTTCTTCGAGCTGGAGCGGGTGCTCCGGCACGGCGTGTTCGCCGCCGCCACCGGTCTCTACGGCGTCCGCTTCTCGGAGCGGAGCGACCTGGCCGGCTACAGCGAGCACGTCCGCGTGTTCGAGGTGCACGAGGAGGACGGGACCCCGCTGGGCCTGTTCCTGCTCGATCCCTTCACCCGCGACTCGAAGCGCGGCGGGGCGTGGATGAACTCCCTCTCCAGCCGCACCTCGCTGCTCGGCGACTCCGCCGTCGTCGTGAACAACCTGAACCTGTCGGCTCCGGGCCCGGGCGAGCCCGCCCTTCTCAGCCTCGACGAGGTGGAGACGCTCTTCCACGAGTTCGGGCACGCCCTGCACGGCCTGTTCGCGAGCACGCGGTACCCGCGCTTCGCCGGTACCGCGGTGTTCCGGGACTTCGTCGAGTTCCCGAGCCAGGTGAACGAGACGTGGGTGCGCCGCCCCGGGCTCCTCGCCGAGTACGCCCGCCACGTCGAGACCGGCGAGGCCCTGCCCGCGGGGACCGTCGAGCGCCTCGAGGCGTCCGCGCTGTGGGGCGAGGGCTTCGCGACGAGCGAGTACCTGGCGTCCGCCCTGCTCGACCTCGCCTGGCACTCCCTGCCGGCCCCGGTCGAGCCGCGCCACACGGCCGCCTTCGAGCGCGACGTGCTCGACGGCGCGGGCCTCCTCCTTCCCGCCGTGCCGCCCCGCTACCGCAGCACGTACTTCGCGCACGTCTTCTCCGGCGGCTACTCCGCGGGCTACTACTCCTACATCTGGAGCGAGATCCTCGACGCGGACACGGTCGAGTGGTTCGAGGAGAACGGCGGCCTCGACCGCTCGGCGGGCGAGCGCTTCCGCCGCGGGGTGCTCGAGCTCGGCGGCTCCCGCGATCCGCTCGACGCGTACCGCGCGTTCCGCGGGCGGGATGCGCGGACCGAGCCGCTGCTCGCGCGCCGCGGCCTCCTCTAGCGGCGCCGGGGGACGAGCCAGGCGAGGAGGACGAGTCCCACGACCAGGCCCCAGAACGCCGATCCGATCCCCGCGATGGTCGTGCCGGAGGCGGTGACCAGGAGCGTCGCCGCCGCCGGCAGCCGCAGCCGCGCGTCCTCCACAGCGGCCTGCACCGCCGACACGAACACCCCCAGCAGCGCCAGACCGGCGACCGCCTCGATCAGCAGCGGGCTCGCGGAGGACACCAGCGCGGCGGCCGCTCCGGCGAACACGCCCAGCACGAGGTAGGAGGCGCCCGCCGAGACCGAGGCGACCCAGCGCTGCTCCGGCCGCGGCGAGGCCTCGGGACCCGCGGTCAGCGCGGCGCTGAGCGCGGCGTAGTTGATCGGCACTCCGCCGAAGACCGCCGAGACCCCGGAGAGAGCACCGGTCGAGACGATCCCGGGACGCGAGTGGGCCGCGAAGCCGAAGCTCGTCAGCACCGCGATGCCCGGGATGTTCTGCCCCGCCATGGTGACCACGTAGAGCGGCAGGCCGATCCCGACCATCGCTCCGATCTCGAACACCGGCGCGACGAACTGCGGCACGGGGAGCAGCGGTGCACCGGCGAGTGCCGCGCCGTCCGTCACGACCAGCAGCACGATCGCCAGGGCGATCGCGGCCGGCACCGCCCAGCGGGGCAGGAGCCGCAGGAGCAGCAGCCAGAGCAGGATCACCGGCAGCGCGAGCGCGGGGATCTCGACCGCCGCGCGCACCGGCGCCAGGACGAGCGGGAACAGGATGCCCGCGAGCATGGCGTTCGCGAGCGGCCGCGGGATGCGCGCGACGAGCCTCCCGAGCGCCGGCCACAGCCCGGTGACCACCAGCAGAGCGGAGGCGACCAGGAACGCTCCGACCGCGCGGTCGAAGCCGCCGGGGAGCGTCGCGGTCGCGGCCAGCAGGGCGGATCCCGGCGTGCTCCAGGCGAAACTCATCGGCACGCGGTAGCGGATGCTCAGCACGATGCAGAGGACCCCCTGCAGCACGCAGACGGCGAGGAGGCCCGAGGCTGCCTGCACGTCGGTGGCGCCCACCGCGACCACCCCGGCGAGCACGATCGCGAACGAGCTCGAGAAGCCGGTCAGGGCGGCGACGATCCCGGCGAGCAGCGGCTGGACGATGGCGGAGCCTCCCGGAGGATCGACCGGCACCGAGGCGACCGGACGCGCCGTCGGCGCGCTCCGCCAGGTTAGGGAAGCAGGAGCGCCTCGCCCGACGATCCGCCGGGCCAATCGCGGTGAACTGGCAGAGCGGGGCGGGGAGCGACTAGGCGCTCTTCTCCTGGCGACGGGGAGCGTGGGGCACGATCGTCGGGGCCGCGTTGTCGAGCACCGCGGCGCGGGTGACGACGACGCGCGCCACCTCGTCCGAGGAGGGCACCTCGAACATGATCGGGCCGAGCACCTCCTCGAGGATCGCGCGCAGTCCGCGGGCGCCGGTCTGACGGAGGACCGCCAGGTCCGCGATGGCCTCGAGAGCGCCCCGGTCGAACTCGAGCTCGACGCCGTCGATCTCGAACATCCGCTGGTACTGCTTCACGAGCGCGTTGCGCGGCTCGGTGAGGATCTGCATGAGCGCGACCTGGTCGAGCTGCGTGACCGTCGTGACGACGGGGAGGCGCCCGATGAACTCGGGGATCAGCCCGAACTTGTGCAGGTCCTCCGGGAGGACCTCGCTGAAGATGTTGATCTCGTCTTCCTTGTTGTGCAGCGGGGCGCCGAAGCCGATGCCGCGCTTGCCCGCCCGCGACGAGATGATGTCCTCGAGTCCGGCGAAGGCGCCGGCGACGATGAAGAGGACGTTCGTCGTGTCGATCTGGATGAACTCCTGGTGCGGGTGCTTCCGCCCGCCCTGCGGGGGCACGGAGGCGACGGTGCCCTCGAGGATCTTGAGCAGCGCCTGCTGCACTCCCTCGCCCGAGACGTCGCGCGTGATCGAGGGGTTCTCGGCCTTCCGCGCGATCTTGTCGACCTCGTCGATGTAGATGATGCCGGTCTCGGCACGCTTGACGTCGTAGTCGGCGGCCTGGATGAGCTTGAGGAGGATGTTCTCGACGTCCTCGCCGACGTAGCCCGCCTCGGTGAGGGCCGTGGCGTCCGCGACAGCGAAGGGCACGTTGAGGCGCTTCGCGAGGGTCTGGGCGAGGTAGGTCTTCCCGCAGCCCGTGGGGCCGATGAGCAGGATGTTGCTCTTGGCGATCTCGACCTCGTCGTGGATCGCGTCGGCGGCGGTGATGGTGTTGCGGGCCCGCACGCGCTTGTAGTGGTTGTACACGGCGACGGCGAGGGCCTTCTTCGCCTGCTCCTGCCCGATCACGTACTCCTCGAGGAAGCCGAAGATCTCCTTCGGCTTCGGGAGGTCGAACTCGTGGCTCGTCTCCTCGCTCGACTCGGAGAGGCGCTCCTCGATGATCTCGTTGCAGAGCTCGACGCACTCGTCGCAGATGTAGACGCCCGGTCCCGCGATGAGCTGCTGGACCTGCTTCTGGCTCTTGCCGCAGAAGGAGCACTTCAGCAGGTCGGCGCTTTCGCCAATACGTGCCACGGGGATGCCCCACTTCCTTGTCGTGCGTCTGTCGTGCGTCGGTCGGTCGTGCAACGGAGCCCGGAGCTCCGGCCGGTGCGAGCGGGACGAGCCCCCTGACACTGCTCCGAGCCTAGCCGCTGAGCCGCGAGGGCTCGGCAGGCGGGCCGGATTCGCCGTGCCTTGCGCCTCGTGTGGCGCTTTGCTACGGCGACGGAGGACGCAGAGAGGGGCCGGGCGGCGGATCGCTCCGCCACCCGGCCCCTCCCGGACGCCCTACGCCGTGAGAGCCGGGAGGCTCTTGCGGCTGGTGAGCACCTGGTCGATCAGCCCGTACTCGAGCGCGTCGCTCGCGCCGAGGATCTTGTCGCGGTCGATGTCCTTCTTGACCTGCTCGATCGAGCGGTTCGAGTGGTGCGACAGCGTCTCCTCGAGCCACTCGCGCATGCGCATGATCTCGGCGGCCTGGATCTCGATGTCCGAGGCCTGGCCCCCGCCCTGCTGCACGGCGGGCTGGTGGATGAGGATGCGCGCGTTCGGCAGCGCGAGGCGCTTGCCGGGCGTTCCCGCGGCGGTGAGCACGGCGGCGGCCGAGGCGGCCTGGCCGAGCACGACCGTCTGGATGTGCGGGCGGATGTACTGCATCGTGTCGTAGATCGCCGTCATCGCGGTGAAGGATCCACCGGGCGAGTTGATGTACATGACGATGTCGCGGTCCGGGTCCTGGCTCTCGAGCACGAGGAGCTGGGCCATGATGTCGTCCGCGGAGGCGTCGTCGACCTGGACTCCGAGGAAGATGATGCGGTCCTCGAAGAGCTTGGCGTACGGGTCCTGGCGCTTGTAGCCGTAGGCCGTGCGCTCCTCGAACGTGGGGAGGATGTAGCGCGAGGACGGTGCGGCTCCGGAGCCGAACGCCGTTCCGCCGAAGGTGGGTGTGGTCATTGTCTGTTCCTGATCTCTCGGCGCGTTCGCTGGACTACTCGTCGATGGCGGTTCCGCCACCGCCGGCCACGTCGGTCGCCGACGAGCGGATGTGGTCGACGAAGCCGTAGGCCAGGGCCTCCTCGGCGCTGAACCAGCGGTCGCGGTCGCCGTCCTCGTTGACCTGCTCGACGGTCTTGCCGGTCGCCTTGGCGGTGATCTCGGCGAGGCGCTTCTTCATGTCGAGGATGAGCTGCGCCTGGGTCTGGATGTCGGAGGCCGTGCCGCCGAAGCCGCCGTGCGGCTGGTGGAGGAGCACCCGCGCGTTCGGGGTGATGTAGCGCTTGCCCTGGGTTCCGGCGGTGAGGAGCAGCTGGCCCATGGAGGCCGCCATCCCGATGCCCACGGTCACGATGTCGTTCGGGACGAACTGCATCGTGTCGTAGATCGCCATGCCCGCGGTGATGGAGCCGCCGGGCGAGTTGATGTAGAGGTAGATGTCCCGCTCGGAGTCCTCGGCTGCCAGGAGCAGGAGCTTCGCGGCGATCTCGTTCGCGTTCTCGTCGCGCACCTCGGAACCGAGCCAGATGATCCGGTCCTTGAGCAGGCGGTCGAAAACACTGTTGGGCATAACCATGTCGGCCATGTATTGCTCCGTTTCAGTTGTCGCTTCGGAGGCGAATCTATCGGACGCCGCCAGGCCGATCCGGCCGTGTTCGCCCGGGGCGGAGCGGGAGTCGCTCGTGTTCGCCCGGGGCGGACCGGAGCCCCGCAACGAGAGGAGCCGCCCTCCGACGGATCGGGGGGCGGCTCCTGACGTGCTCGCGGGACTACTCCGCGGCCGGGGTCTCCTCGGCGGGAGCGGCGGCCTTCTTCTTGGCCGGCGCGCGCTTCTTCTTGGGGGCCGGGGCGGGCTCCTCCTCGGCGGCGGGCTCCTCGGCGACGGGCTCGGCGGGGACCTCGGCGTCGGCGGCGGCCTGAGCCTCCTCCGCGACCTCGGTCTCGTCCGAGGCGACGGCCTCGTCGGAGGCCTCGACGGCCTCGTCGTCACCGGGAACCGCGGTGAACGCGGTCAGGTCGACGGCGTTGCCCTCGGTGTCGGTGACCTTCGCCTTGCCGAGGACGATCGCGAGCGCCTTGTTGCGGGCGACCTCGCCGACCATCTGGCCGATCTGGTTGTTCTCGGACAGGATCTTGATGAACTCGTTCGGCTCCATGCCGTACTGCGCCGCACCCTGGATGAGGTACTGCGTGAGCTCGTCCTGGCTGACCTGGACCTTCTCCTGCTCGACGACGTGGTCGAGGAGGATCTGCGTCTTAAAGGTCTTCTCGCTGGCCTCCTTGACCTCGGCGCGGTGCTCGTCGTCCTCGAGGCGGTTCTCGCCCTCGAGGTGGCGGTGCACCTCGTCCTCGACGAGACCGGCGGGCACGGGGACCTCGACGAGGGCGAGCAGCGCCTCGACGAGCTTCTCGCGGGCCTCGCCGCCCTGGCCGAAGGTCTTCTGCTGAGCGGCCTGCTCCTTGAGCGACTCGCGCAGCTCGGCGATGGTGTCGAACTCGCTGGCGATCTGCGCGAAGTCGTCGTCGGCCTCGGGGAGCTCGCGCTCCTTGACGGCGGTGAGCGCGACGGCGATCTCGGCCTGCTCGCCGGCGTGGTCGCCGCCGAGCAGCGGAGCGGTGAACGTGGTGCTCTCGCCCGCGGTGAGCGAGTCGAGCGCCTCGTCGATGCCCTCGATCAGCTCGCCCGAGCCGAGCTCGTACGAGATGGCGTTGGCGGTGTCGACCTCGACGCCGTCGATGGAGGCGACCAGGTCGATCTGCGCGAAGTCTCCGGTCTTCGCCGGGCGGTCCACGGTGACCAGGGTGCCGAAGCGGCTGCGGAGCTTGTCCAGCTCGGCGTCGACGTCGGCGTCGGTGACCTCGGCCGCCTCGACGGTGAGCTCGATGCCGTCGTAGTCCGGGACGGTGATCTCGGGGCGCACGTCGACCTCGATGGCGAGCTCGAGGTCGCCGGTGAAGTCCTTGTCGCTCGGCCAGGCGACGATGTCGGCCTGGGGGCGGCCCAGGGGGCGGACCTCGGTCTCGCGGACGGCCTCGCGGTAGAAGCCGTCGAGGCCCTCGTTGACCGCGTGCTCGAGCACCGCGGCCTTGCCGACGCGCTGGTCGACGATGGCGGGCGGGACCTTGCCCTTGCGGAAGCCGGGGACGTTGATCTGCTCGGCGATGTGGCCGTAGGCGTGCGTGATGCTGGGGCCGAGCTCGTCCGGGGTGACCGAAATCGCGAGCTTCACGCGGGTCGGGCTCAGCTGTTCTACCGTGGTCTTCACGTGAGGGGATCTCCTGTGCTGGTTGGTGTCGGCGCCGGATGACGGTCGTCACGGGTCGATGTCGTCACGATGAGTACTCGTGGTCGGGGCGACAGGATTCGAACCTGCGACCTCCCGCTCCCAAAGCGGGCGCTCTAGCCAAGCTGAGCTACGCCCCGGATGCGCGGGCCTGGGCACCGTGCGTGAGACTCTCGTCGAGCCGTCCCCGCACGTGCGCTTGCGCGACACGCCGAAATGGCCTTCGCAAGTGTACTGCACCGCGGCAGCGGCGACCGGAACCGCGCGGCGGAGGACGACCGGGGTGTCCACGGTGCTCGCGCGATGTACTACGCTGTCCTGGTGCCCGGTCGGGAGATCCGGACGCACCGGTTCGCGGTCGTCAGACCGCCGATCCGGGGCTGTAGCTTAGTGGTAAAGCCTCTGTCTTCCAAACAGATGATGCGAGTTCGATTCTCGTCAGCCCCTCTCCTCTCGAAGAGCCCCGGATGTCCGGGGCTCTTCGTCGTTCCGAGGCGTTCCGGGCGTGCTCAGCCGACCGCGCCGCGGTGCTCCTCCGTCAGGGCGAGGTACGAGGCGGCGTTCCGGCGGATGCCCTCGCGCTCCTCCTCCGTCAGCTCCCGCCGGACCCTCCCGGGGACGCCCGCCACCAGCGAGCCCGGCGGGACGACCGTCCCCTCGAGGACGACGGCGCGCGCGGCGATCAGCGAGCCGGTGCCGATGACGGCCCCGTTCAGGACGGTCGCGCTCATGCCGACCAGCACGTCGTCCTCGAGGGTGCAGCCGTGCAGCACGGCGTTGTGCCCGACCGAGACTCCGGCGCCGATGACCGCGTCGTAGTCGGCGTCGACGTGGACGACGACGCCGTCCTGGAGGTTGCTGCCGGCGCCGAGCTCGATCCGCGCGTGCTCGGCGCGCAGGACGGCGCCGTACCAGACGCTCGCCCGCTCCCCCAGGCGCACGGAGCCGATCACGGTGGCGCCCGGAGCGACCCACGCGGTGTCGGCGATCTCCGGGGCGCGTCCCCCGGTCAGGGCGAGGACGCGGGCGCCCTCCGCAGGACTCGACGGCATCGGGTTCTCCTCTTCTCCGGTGGTCAGCGCCCGGCGCGCAGGAAGGCGAGGACCGCCAGCACCCGCCGGTGGTCGGAGCCCGAGTCCTCGAGCCCGAGCTTCTGGAAGATCGCGGTCACGTTCTTCTCCACGGCGCCCACGCCGACGAAGAGAGCGGAGGCGATGCCCGCGTTCGTGCGCCCCTGGGCCATCTGCTCCAGCACCTCCCGCTCCCGCGGGGTCAGCGAGGCGAGCGGGTCGCGGTTGCGCTGCAGGAGCGAGGCGACGACCTGCGGGTCGAGGACGGTTCCGCCCGCCGCGACGCGCTCGACGGCGTCGCGCAGCTCCTCCACGGAGGCGACGCGGTCCTTCAGGAGGTAGCCGAGTCCGCCGTCGCCGGAGCCGAGCAGCTCCTGCGCGTAGGTGACCTCGACGTACTGGCTGAGCAGGAGGACCGACACCTGCGGGTAGCGCCGGCGGATCTCCAGCGCCGCGCGGACGCCCTCGTCGCGGAAGGTCGGCGGCATCCGGACGTCGAGCACGGCGACGTCGACCCCGGCCGGGTCCCGCGCCAGATCGGCGAGCAGGGCGTCCGCGTCCCCGAAGGCGCCGACGGAGGCGAACCCCGCGTCCTCGAAGAGGCGGACCAGGCCCTCGCGCAGGAGGACCGAGTCCTCGGCGATGGCGACGCGGATCACGGGCACGCCCTCAGGATAGGGCGGCCGGGCGGTAGGGGACGTGCACCCCGACCGTGGTCGGCCCGCCGACCGGCGACTCCACGCTCAGGATCCCGCGCAGGCCCCGGACGCGCCCGCCGACCCCCTCGAGACCGTGACCGGCGACCGGCGACGCCCCGCCGACTCCGTCGTCCACCACCCAGGCGTCGAGCCAGCGCTCCCCCGGAGTGCCGGAGTCGCGGGTGTCGAGGTGCACCCGCACCGATCGGGCACGGGAGTGCTTGGAGGCGTTGGCGAGCAGCTCGGCGACGACGAAGTAGACGCTGCGCTCGACCTCGGGCGGGACGTCCGCCACGGGGTGCTCGGTGAGGACCTCGACCGGCACCGGGCTGAGCTCGGCGAGCGAGTGCACCGCCGCCTCGAAGCCCCGGTCCTGCAGGATCGGCGGCGCCACTCCGCGGGAGAGGGCGCGCAGCTCGTCGAGCGCGGCGCGCACGTGCTCGCGAGCCTCGTCGACCAGGCGGGCGGCGGACTCCGGGTCGGCGGCGAGTCGGTTGCGGGCCGAGGCCAGGTCCATCTGGACCCGGATCAGGCGCTGCTGCGGGCCGTCGTGGATGTCGCGCTCGAGCCGGCGCAGCGCGCGGTCCTCGGCGGCGACGGCTGCGCCACGGGAGGCGCTCAGCTCGGCGACCTCGCGCTGGAGCGCCTCCGACTCCCACGGGCCGAGCAGGAGACGGTCGACCAGCCAGTGCAGGAGGGAGAGGCCGCGGGTGGCGAACGGCAGGGTCGAGACGAAGAGGACGGTCGTGGCGACCGTCGCCGCGGCGACCAGTCCCGCCGGAGGCTGCGGGGCGCCCAGCAGAGCTGCTCCGCTCTCGGCCAGCAGGCGGGCCGGACCGGGGGCCCCCGTGAGCGCGGCGGCCACCGTGCCCGGGCCCGCCCAGGTCCACAGCGCGAGGAGCAGTCCGGACAGCAGCGCGAGCACCGGAGCCACGACGAGCGTGTGCAGGAGAGCGAGCCAGTAGTGCCCGTCGATCACCGGACCGTAGAGGGCGAAGGTCGACGGAGTGACGGAGGAGGGCGGTCGCCGCCACTGCGGCCGGGGGACGGCGGGCCGTCCGGCCAGCACGTCGAGGCCGACGGCGGCCCGCGAGAAGAAGCGCGCCGTGTAGAGGGCGGCGGGCAGGAACACCAGGCCGATCAGGACTCCGACGAGCCCGAGCGCGACGGCCAGCGCGACGCCGGCGCAGAAGGCGCCGAGGAGCGCGACCGGGATCGCGGCCACCAGCGCGAGCACCTCCCGGGGCAGTCCGCGCCAGAGCCGGAGGTAGGCGCGCGAGGCCTCACCGAGGGCCGTCGATGCTCCGCTCATCCGCGCCTCCTGTCCGCTCCCGCCGCCGCCGCGACCCGGTCGAGCGTACCGGCGGCACGGCTCCGGGCACCCGGGGGGAAGCCCCCGTGACGCCCCTCCGCGACCGAGGTGAGCCTGTCCTTCACCGGACTGAGCCGAGCCTGCGCTTCCTTGCGGCGCCGAGGGATCTGCGTACTGTTGACGATCAGTCACCCCCTCTCGAAAGGACCAGACGATGTCCACCACGTCCGTCACGTCGCTCACCTCGTCGAACCCGGATGTCGCATCCGGAGTCGCCCAGTTCCTCAGCCCCGTCGTCGTCGAGATGACCGCGCTCGCCGTCAACGGCAAGCAGGCGCACTGGCACGTCCGCGGCGCCAACTTCATCGGCGTCCACGAGCTGCTCGACGCGATCGTCGGCCGCGCCATCGAGTGGGCCGACCTCGCCGCGGAGCGCGTCGTCGCCCTCGGCCTCCCGGTCGACGCCCGCATCCAGACCGTCGCCTCGGCGACGCAGTCCGAACCCCTCACCCCCGGCTTCCAGCGCTCCGAGAACGCGATCGTCGAGATCATCCGCCAGATGGACGTCGCCATCGCGACCGTCAACACGGCGATCGCCGAGCTCGCCGAGATCGACGCGAGCAGCCAGGACGTCGCGATCGAGATCGGCCGCGGCCTCGAGAAGGACCGCTGGTTCCTCTTCGCCCACGTCAGCGAGAGCTGAGCATCACGCCTCGACTGGCCCGCGGATCCTCGGATCCCGCGGGCCGTCGTCGTTCCCGGGCCCGTTCGCGCGATCCGGAGCAGCCGGTGTCGCGACGGGCGCGGGTCAGCCGCCGTGCGTGAAGCGGCCCGCCAGGAGGGTCGCGGCGACCGGCATGGATCGGAGGGCTCCCGCGTCGGCGGCGAGCGGATCGCGGTCGACCACCACGAGATCGGCGGGATCGCCGGCCGCGGGCGTGAGCCGGCGCACCCGGGTCGAGGCGACGATCGCCTCCTCGACGCTCACCCGCTGCTCCGGATGCCAGGGCTCGTCGCCGGGCAGCGCCCGCGCGACCGCGGCCGAGATCGCGACCCACGGGTCGAGCGGAGCGACCGGAGCGTCCGAGCCGAGCACCACGCGGGCCCCGGAGTCGAGCAGCGAGCGCAGCGGGAACGCCCGGCCGGTGCGTCCCGGCCAGTACCGCTCCGCCACCTCGCGGTCGTCGAGCGCGTGCGCGGGCTGCACTCCGGCCTCCACGCCGAGCGCGGCGAACCGCGGAAGGTCGGTCTCCGCGAGCAGCTGAGCGTGCTCGATCCGGCCCCCGCCGACCCGGCCGAGCGCGTCCAGAGCCAGTGTCGCCGCGGCGTCTCCGATCGCGTGCACGGTGGAGCGGATGCCCCCGGCGGCCGCGCGGGCGAGCAGCTCGTCCAGCTCGGCGGGCTCCACGGTGAGGACGCCGTAGCCGTCGTGGTCGGCGTACGGGTGGGCGCAGTAGGCGGTCCTCGTGTTGAGGGAGCCGTCGATCAGGACCTTCAGCGGGCCCATCCGCAGCAGGCCGTCACCGCCGTCGAGCTCGTCGCCCGTGCGCAGTCCCTCCGCGAGGGCGCGGTCGAGGTGGTCGCGGTAGACGCCGGTGTCGACGCGGAGGGAGCGGGTTCCGCCGTCGACGCGACGGGGCCAGTCCCCCGCGTTCCAGCGCATCTCGAGGTCGACGACGCCGACCACCCCGCGGGCCGCAGCCCGCCGGGCCGCCGCGTCGGCGAGCGCGTCGAGCTCGTCGTCGCCGAGGGCTCCGAGTGCGGTGACGAGCTCGAAGCAGGCGTCCTCGCGCAGCAGCTCGGGCTCGGGATCGACGGCGTAGCGCCGGTACGCGGCGGAGTTCAGCCAGGCGCAGTGCAGGTCGCCGCTGATCAGCACGACGGGCCGTTCCGGAGAGACCTCGTCCAGGAGCGCGGTCGTGGGCGGCTCCGGCCAGAGGCCGTCGCGGAAGCCGAAGCCGATCAGCGTGCCGGTACCGGGCTGCTCCGCCAGGCGACGTCGGACCGCGTCCGCCGTTCCGCGGGCCGAGTCGGCTGACGAGACGTCCAGGCGCGGTGCCGTCATCGCCCACTGGGAGAAGTGGACGTGCTCGTCCCAGAGGCCGGGGAGCACCCAGCGCCCGTCGAGGTCGCGCACCTCGTCGCCCGGGGCGGCGGCGGCCTCCGGTCCGACCGCTTCCACGCGGCCGTCGCGCAGGAGCACGGCACCGGGTCGGGACGAGCCGAGGAGGCGGGCGCCCCGGAGCAGGAGACCGCCGGTCATCGGGCGGCCTCGCGGAGCGCGGGGCGGACGGCTCGGCGGGCGCGGGACCGGGCCGGCGTCTCTCCACCGGCGCTCACGACTGGCACACCGGGCACCAGTAGAGCTTGCGCGCGCCGATCTCCTCGAGCAGCACGTTCGTGCCGCAGACGCGGCAGGGCAGACCCTCGCGCTTGTAGACGTAGTTGCGCTCGGCGCGGCTGCGGACGGCTTTCGAGCGCTCGGTCTTCGTCAGGCCGCGGCGCGTGATCATCATCCCGGTCCGGATGCCGTCCTCGAGCAGGTCCGCCCAGTCCCGCCACAGCTCCTGTGCGAGCTCCAGCGGCACCTGCTTGCCGGGAGTGTGCGGGTCGAGGCCGGCGCGGTAGAGCAGCTCCGCGCGGTAGATGTTGCCGATGCCGCTGACCACGGACTGGTCCATCAGCACCAGCCCGACCGGCGTCGCCGTCCTGCGGAGCCGGTTCACGAAGCGGTCGCGCGCCTCGTCGGAGTCGTCGTCGGCCGGATCCGGACCGAGGCGGGCGAGGAGGGCCTCCACCTGGGCGAGGTCCATCACCTCGCAGGCGGTGGGGCCGCGCAGGTCGGCGACCGTCTCCTCCGTCATGATGCGCACGCGCACCGCGCCCACGGGCGGCGGCGGGAACTCGTCGAGGTCGGAGTCGGTCTCGTGCTCCGTCTCGGAGAGGCGCACGGCGCGGCGGCGCCGGGGAGCGCCGATGCTGCTGCCGGCCTTGCCGTCCGGGAACAGCGGCGAGACGTGCCCGAGGAAGTCCCACGCACCGTAGAGGCCGAGGTGGACGTGCAGCGTCAGGTCGCCCTCGAAGCGCAGCAGCAGGTGCTTGCCGACGGCCGTGGACTCGAGGACCTCGCGCCCGTCGAGGAGCGCGGCTCCTTCGGTGAAGCGGCCCTGGGGGCTGCTGGTCGCGACGCGGTGCCCGACGACGTCGCGCTCGAACTGCAGGGCGATCCGGTGGACGGAGTGCCCCTCGGGCACTCAGCGCTCCTTCGCGGCGGAGTCGACGACCCGGCCGGCGATGTCGCCGGTGGCCTCGTACTCGGCGAGCTGCGCGATACGGCGCACGTGCCGCTCCTCGAAGGTGAAGGGCTCGGCGACGAACGCGTCGATGAAGCCGGTGGCCTCCTCGACGGAGTGCTGGCGGGCCCCGATCGAGATGACGTTCGCGTCGTTGTGCTGGCGGGCCAGCACGGCGGTGCTCAGGTTCCAGACGAGTGCCGCGCGCACGCCCGCGACCTTGTTCGCCGCGATCTGCTCGCCGTTGCCCGAGCCGCCGAAGACGACGCCGAGGGCCTCGACCCCCGCCTCCTGATCGCGGACGACCGCGGCGGCGGCGTTGATGCAGAAGGACGGGTAGTCGTCCAGCGGGTCGTAGGACGTGGGGCCGTGGTCGATCACGTCGTGACCGGCGGCACCGAGGTGCTCGATCAGGTGACGGCTGAAGTCCAGCCCTGCGTGGTCCGTGGCGATGTGGATGCGCACGAGAGAACTCCTCCGGAAGAGCCGTCTGGGGCCCGCGGTGCCCGGGCCGGGAGCCAGAGTACCGCGGGTCGGCTCAGTCGAACTGCGGGTCGCGGGTCCGCGAGCGCTTGAGCTCGAAGAAGCCGTCGAAGGAGGCGGCGGCGACGATGCCGTCCCAGAGGGTCAGCGCCTGCTCGCCCGTCGGGATCGGCGAGATGACGGGGCCGAAGAAGGCGACGTCGCCGATCGCGATGACCGGGGTGCCGACGTCCTGGCCAACCCGCTCGATCCCGTCGAAGTGGGAGGCGCGCATCGGCTCGTCGTACTCGTCCGAGTCGGCGTGGGCGGCGAGCTCCGCGGGCAGGCCGAGCTCGGCGAGCGACTCGGCGATCACCGCGTCGACGTCGGTGCGCCCCCCCGGGTGGATCCGGGTGCCGAGCGCGTCGTAGAGCGGCTTCACGTGCTCGCGGCCCTCGCGCTCGGCGACGGCGGCGACCAGGCGCGTGTAGCGCAGCGCGCGCGGGAGGAAGGCGCGGTACGAGTCGTCCACGTCCTTGTCCTCGTTGAGGACGGCGAGGCTCATGATGTGCCACTGCACGTCGAGGTCGCGCGCGGGGGTCACCTCGTCCACGAATCGCGAGGTCATCCAGGCCCACGGGCAGGAGGGGTCGAACCAGAAGTCCACAGAGGTCATGGGGACACGCTACGCCGCTCGCCGGGGCCGCGTCCGCGCTCCCCGGCGGCTCCGCAGGATCGGCGCCACGGGGCTCCACGGCGGGTCCCGGCAGCTCTAGGGTGGATCGGCGGCGCCCGCACCCCGGCGCCCGCGGCAGCGCCCGAGACGAACGGATGGAGCACCCCCGTGCCAGGAGACAACCTCACCCGGAGCGAGGCGCAGGAGCGCGCCTCGCTGATCCGGGTCCACGACTACGACATCGCCCTCGACCTGACCCGGGGAGCCGAGACCTTCCTCAGCACGACCACGGTGCGCTTCTCCGCCACCGAGGGCGCCTCGAGCTTCATCGACGCCGTCACGGGCACGGTCCACTCCGTCACCCTCAACGGCGCGGAGCTCGACCCCGCCGACGTCGCCGACGGCGTCCGGATCCGCCTCGACTCCCTGGCTGCGGACAACGAGCTCACCGTCGTCGCCGACATGCTCTACACCAACACGGGCGAGGGCCTGCACCGCTTCGTCGACCCCGTCGACGGCGAGGTGTACCTGTACTCGCAGTTCGAGGTGCCCGACTCCCGCCGCGTCTTCGCGGTGTTCGAGCAGCCGGACCTCAAGGCCGAGTTCCGCTTCACCGTCACCGCGCCCGCGCAGTGGCAGGTCGTGTCGAACCAGCCCACTCCCGAGCCGGTCCCGGCGGGCGAGGGGATCGCGACCTGGAGCTTCGAGCCCACCCCGCGCATCTCCTCCTACATCACGGCCCTCGTCGCCGGACCCTACGTGGTCGAGACCGACTCGCTCGTCTCCTCCGACGGCCGCACCATCCCGCTGGGGGTCTTCGCCCGGGCCTCGCTCGCGCCCTTCCTCGACGCCGACTACGTGTTCGAGAAGACGAAGCAGGGCTTCGCCTTCTACGAGGAGAAGTTCGGCGTCCCGTACCCGTTCGCGAAGTACGACCAGCTGTTCGTCCCCGAGTTCAACGCCGGCGCGATGGAGAACGCGGGAGCGGTGACCTTCACCGAGACCTACGTGTTCCGCTCCAAGGTGACGGACGCGATCAAGGAGCGCCGGGTCGTCACGATCCTCCACGAGCTCGCCCACATGTGGTTCGGCGACCTGGTCACGATGAAGTGGTGGAACGACCTCTGGCTCAACGAGTCGTTCGCCGAGTACGCCTCCACCCTCGCCACCGCGGAGGCGACGGAGTGGACCGAGGCGTGGACCACCTTCGCCGCGATGGAGAAGAGCTGGGCCTACCGCCAGGACCAGCTGCCCTCGACCCACCCGATCGTCGCGACCATCAACGACCTCGAGGACGTCCAGGTCAACTTCGACGGCATCACCTACGCCAAGGGCGCCTCGGTGCTCAAGCAGCTCGTCGCGTGGGTCGGCGAGAAGGAGTTCCTCGCCGGCGTCCACGAGTACTTCGTCAAGCACGCCTTCTCGAACACGGAGCTGCGCGACCTGCTGGTCGAGCTGGAGGCCACCAGCGGGCGCGACCTCACCGAGTGGTCGGCGCAGTGGCTCGAGACGGCCGGCGTGAACACGCTCCGCCCCGAGATCGCGGTCGACGAAAGCGGAGCGATCGCGTCCTTCGCGATCCTGCAGACCGCGGTCGAGGAGTACCCGACGATCCGCCCGCACCGCCTGGCGATCGGCCTGTACGACTTCGAGGGCGAGCGCCTCGTCCGCGTCGACCGCCTCGAGCTGGACGTCGACGGGGAGCGCACCGAGGTGCCCGAGCTGATCGGCCGCACCCGTCCGGCGCTCGTGCTGCTCAACGACGACGACCTCGCCTACGCGAAGGTCCGCCTCGACGACGCCTCGCTCGCCGTGGCCGTCGAGCACCTCGCGAGCATCGACAGCCCCCTGGCCCGCTCGCTGGTCTGGGGCTCGGTCTGGGACTCGACCCGCGACGCCGAGTCGGCGCCGCGCGACTTCGTCCGCCTCGTCCTGGGCAACGTCGCGACCGAGACCGAGTCCACGACCCTGCGGACGGTGCTCAACCAGCTCGTCGCCACCGCCACCCAGTACGTCGCTCCGGAGTACCGGGCCGAGGTCGTCGAGGAGGCGGGCGATCAGCTGTGGACGCTCGCGCAGAGCGCCGAGCCGGGCAGCGACGCGCAGTTCCAGTTCGTGAAGTTCTTCGCCGCGATCGCGTCCACCCCGGCGCACCTCGAGGCCGTGCAGGCGCTGCTCGACGGCTCCACCGCCCTCGGCGGCCTCGACATCGACACCGACCTCGGCTGGGAGCTGCTGATCGCTCTCGTCGCCGGCGGGCGGGCCGGTGCGGACGACATCGACGCGGCGCTCGCCTCGGACAACACGGCGACCGGCCAGCAGTCGGCCGCGCACGCCCGTGCCGCACTGCCGACCGCGGAGGCGAAGCGCGCGGCGTGGGACTCCGTCACGGCCGACGACTCGGCACCGAACACGATCGTCCGCTCGACGGGCCTGGGCTTCCAGCGCGCCGCCGACCCGCGCCTGCTCGACGCGATGGTCCCGGTCTACTTCGACGCCCTCCGCTCCCTCTGGGAGTCGAAGAGCTACAAGATCGCCGAGTACCTGGTCGTCGGCTTCTACCCGGCCGCCACGCCCTCGCAGGAGATCGTCGACGCCACCCGCGCCTGGCTCGACGCGAACCCGGAGGTCCCGGCGCTGCGCCGACTCGTGATCGAGAACCTGGCCGGCGTGGAGCGTGCGCTCCGCGCCCAGGAGCGCGACACCCGGGGCTGACAGTGAGCCGCCCGGTCCCCGGCGCTCGGCGCTGCGGGACCGGGCGGCTCTCCCCGCTCCCGGCGCCTAGCGCTGCGGGACCGAGCGGCGCTCCGGCCCGTCGTAAGCGGACAGCGGCCGGATGAGCGCGTTCGAGCCCCGCTGCTCGATCACGTGGGCCGTCCAGCCCACCACCCGCGCGGCGACGAACAGCGGAGTGAAGATCCCGGTGTCGAAGCCCATCAGCCGGTAGGCGGGGCCGGACGGGTAGTCGAGGTTCGGCAGGATCCCCGTCCGCTCGGCCATCGCCGCGGCCAGGGCGTCGTACAGCTCCATCATCTCGCCGGCCCCCTCGTGCTCGGCGAGCCGCCGGAGAGCGGCGTCCATGGTCGGCACCCGCGAGTCGCCCGACTTGTAGACCCGGTGGCCGAACCCCATGACCTTCCGGCGCTGCCCGAGCGCCTCGGCGAGCCACTCGCGGGACCGCCGGTCCGCCTCCGGTCCGGTGCCGACCTCGTCGAGCACGCGCAGCACGGCCTCGTTCGCCCCGCCGTGGAGCGGTCCCTTGAGCGCTCCCACGGCGGCGGTGACGGCGGAGTGGACGTCCGACAGCGTCGACGTCACGACGCGGGCCGTGAAGGTCGAGGCGTTGAAGGAGTGCTCGGCGTAGAGCACCAGCGAGACGCGGAACGCGTCGACGACGACCGGCTCCGGCACCTCGCCGAAGGTCGTCCAGAGGAAGTTCTCGGAGTAGTCGAGGTCGTCGCGCGGCTCGATCGGCTCGAGGCCGCGCAGGCGGCGCTGGGCGTAGGCGACGATCGCCGGCAGTGCCGCCCAGAGCCGCACGGAGCGCTCCAGCACGGCCTCGGGAGCGTCGGCGTCCGGATCCTCCTCGAGCGCGCCCAGGACGCTCACCGCCGTCCGCACGACGTCCATCGGGTGCGCCGACAGCGGCAGCAGGTCGATCACGGTGCGCACCTCGGGGGCCAGGGCGCGGTGGGCCCGCTCCACGGCGGCCAGCCCGGCCGTCTCCTCCGCAGTGGGGAGCTCGCCGTGCCAGAGCAGCCAGGCCACGTCCTCGAACGAGGTCCCCGCCGCGAGCTCCTGCACGGGGTAGCCGCGGTAGAGCAGCGAGTTCGACGCCGGGTCGACCTTCGAGACGGCCGTCGTGTCGACGACGACCCCCACGAGTCCCTTGCGGATGTCCTGATCGGTCGTGCTCATCCTTCGCTCCTTCGCGAGAGGCGGGCGGCGGCGCCGGGGAGCGCCGCCGGTTCGTGCGGGTCGGCGCGCTCAGGCGCGGTAGTGGTCGGCGAGCGAGAAGTCGAAGACGCCCTCGTCGAAGCGGCTGTACGAGGCGTAGTCGAGGAGCTCGTAGAGCTCGGCGCGCGTCTGCATGCCCGGGACCTCCGAGCGGAGCGAGCCCTCCGCCTTGAGGGCGTCGAGTGCCCGCATCGCGGCGCCCATCGCGATCCGGAGCAGCGAGACCGGGTGGATCACGACGTTCACGCCGACGTCGGCGAGCTGCTGCGCGGTGAACAGCTCGCTCTTGCCGAACTCGGTCATGTTGGCGAGGATCGGCACGTCGATCGCGGCGCGCACGGCCTCGAACTCGGACAGGTCGCGCATCGCCTCGGGGAACACTGCGTCGGCTCCGGCGTCGACGAGGCGCTTGGCGCGGTCGATCGCGGCTGGCAGGCCGTCGAGGGCGCGGATGTCGGTGCGGGCCATGATCACCAGGTCGGAGTCGCGGCGCGCGTCGACGGCGGCCGCGATCCTGCGCACCGAGGTCGCCTCGTCGACGACCGCCTTGCCGTCGAGGTGCCCGCAGCGCTTGGGGTTCACCTGGTCCTCGATGTGCAGCCCCGCGACTCCGGCGTCCTCGAGCATCTGCACCGTGCGCGCGACGTTCAGCGGCTCGCCGAAGCCGGTGTCCGCGTCGACGAGGACCGGCAGGTCGGTCAGGCGCGCGATCTGCTGCGAGCGGCCGGCCACCTCGCTGAGCGTGGTGAGCCCGATGTCCGGCAGCCCCAGCTCGGCCGAGAGCACGGCGCCCGAGACGTAGATCCCGTCGAAGCCCTTCGCCTCGATGAGGCGCGCGGAGAGCGGAGTGAACGCGCCGGGCAGCTGCAGCAGCTCGCCCGAGGCGAGGCGCTCGCGGAAGAGGCGGCGCTTCTCGGCGGGAGTCCGGGTGGAGTGGAGCATCGGGCGTCCTTCCCAGGGCGGTGTCCGGGTCCGAGCGGACCCGCCTCGAATCTATACGCGCTCGGGGCTCGTGCACCCGTCTCGGAGGGAGGCGTCCCGTAGCCTGGAGCGGTCATGCTGCTTCTTCAGACCTCCACCCCGGACCCTGTCGCCGCCACCGTCTCCTTCTTCGAGTCCGAGCCCTTCTGGAAGGTGGTCGCGATCCTCGGGATCGTGCTGGGCGCGCTGCTGGTGCGCGTCATCGCCCACTTCGTGATCGGCCGCGTCGTCGATCAGATCGTGTCGGGAGTGAAGCGCCGACAGCGCGTCGAGGACACCCAGTCGATCGCCGCGTCGCCGCTCGCGGCCGTGCGGGTGGTGCAGCGCACGCGCACGCTCGGGTCGATCCTCAACAACCTGAGCTCGATCCTGATCGTCGTCATCGCCCTGGTCATGATCGTGACGACGATCGACAAGGACCTCATCGGCTCCTTCGCCCTGCTGACGGCCGCCCTCGGCGCGGGCCTCGGCTTCGGCGCGCAGAACATCGTCAAGGACGTCCTGAACGGGCTGTTCATGGTCGCGGAGGACCAGCTCGGGGTCGGCGACGTCGTCGACACCGGGCAGGCGACGGGCGTGGTCGAGTCGGTCGGCGTCCGCGTGACGCAGATCCGCGACGTCAACGGCACCCTCTGGTTCGTCCGCAACGGCGAGATCGTCCGGGTCGGGAACATGTCGCAGGGCTGGTCGCGCGTCATCGTCGACCTGGCCGTGCCCTATGAGACGGACCTCGAGCAGGTGCAGTCCACGGTCCTCGCGACCGCGAACGAGCTGGCGGCGAGCAGCCGCTGGCGGGCCCGGATCATCGACAAGCCCGAGCTCTGGGGCCTGGAGTCCATCGCCGACGACGCCCTGGTCATCCGGGTCGTGGTCAAGACCCGCACCACCGCCAAGGACGACGTCGCCCGCGAGCTGCGCCTGCGCCTGAAGAAGTCGCTCGACGCGCTCGACGTGAAGCTCCCCTCGCTGGCCACCGTCGTCCTCGAGGGCTTCGAGGGGGCGACGAGCGTCGGAGGCGCCAAGCCGCCGCGGACCACGCCCTCCCCCACGATCAGCACCGAGCACGGCAAGCCCGTGCGACTCCCCCGCGCGCTGCGGCGCGGGAGCGGGATGCCGCCCCAGGACGGCGGCGGCACCTCCGGCCCGACGGGAGCGCGCTCGTGAGCGGCCTGCAGATCGGCGGCACGCCTCCGCTGCGCAGCTTCTGGGAGCACATCGGCGGCCGGCCGACCTTCGAGCGCCTGGTCCGCCGCTTCTACGAGGGCGTCCGCGAGGACGAGGTGCTCTGGCCGATGTACCCCGAGCACGACCTCGAGGGCGCGATCCAGCGGCTGACCGGCTTCCTCGAGCAGTACTGGGGCGGCCCGGGCACCTACAGCGAGGAGCGCGGCCACCCGCGCCTGCGGATGCGGCACCAGCCGTTCCGGATCAACCCCGAGGCCCGCGACCACTGGCTCCAGCACATGCGGACGGCCGTCGACGATCTCGAGCTCGCTCCGGCCGACGACGCCCTGCTCTGGGACTACCTGGAGCGCGCCGCCCACGCGATGGTGAACACCTTCGAGGAGTAGCCGCTCAGGCCGGGGTGCGGACCAGCACGTGTCCGCGCCGTGAGGTGAGGCGGCGCCAGGCGCCGCTCTCGAGCAGGGCGACCGGGTCGTCGGCGCCGAGGAACCCGAGCGCGAAGAGGGCGAACGCCGCTCCCGCCGGGACGTCCTCGAGGCCGTCGAGCGGGCGGCCCCAGACGCTCGACCGCACGCGGCCGACGATCTGCTCGCCCGTCTCGGAGCCGACGGCCGCCGCGATCTCGTCGATCCCCTCGCGCGCGACGCGCTCCAGGAAGCCCGGGTCCACGGGCTCGCGCCGGGTCCAGCCGCCGCGGGGCGGGGAGACGCCCGCCCAGGGCCCCGCCGTCGCGTCGTCGCCGTCGGGCAGGACGACCGGCTTGCCGTCCGCTCCGCCCGGCTCCCACTGCAGGCGGGCGAGGCGGTCCGACAGCGCACGGATCGGCACGACCCGGTCGAAGCCGGCGGGCTCGTCGAGCGCGAAGACGCGCAGGCCCAGCACGGTCGCGGAGCGGTCGAGCAGACCGCGGGGCTGGAGGATCGGCGTGTAGGCGGCCAGCACGTGGTCGTCGGCGAGGAGCCGGACCGCACCGTCCTCGACCCGGGCCGAACGGCCGAGGAAGACGCGCAGATCCGACAGGCTGGGCGGATCCGCCAGGGAGAAGGACGAACTCATCGCGTCGATAAACTTACCCGAGGCCGCTCGCCCCACCGCCCGACACCCCGGAGGTACCGTGCCCGATCCCCTGTCCTCGTTCCTCACCGCGCTCGACCTGACGGACACCGGCGCCCGCACCAGCGAGGACATCTCGACGGGTCCCTCGCAGTGGATGCCCGAGGGGCGGGTCTTCGGCGGCCAGGTCCTCGCGCAGTCGCTCATCGCGGCCGGTCGCACCGTCGAGGGGCGCTCCGTGCACTCGATGCACGGGTACTTCCTCCGCCCCGGGGACGTCTCCCTGCCGATCACGTTCTCGGTCGACCGGATCCACGACGGCCGCTCCTTCTGCACGCGGCGGACGCAGGCCTACCAGAACGGACGCCCCATCCTCTCGATGATCGCCTCGTTCCAGACCGAGGACGAGGGCCTCGACCACCAGGCGCCGATGCCGGAGGGGATCCCCGACCCGGAGTCGCTGCCGAGCACCGCCGAGATCCTCGCGGGGGTCGACCACCCGGTCGGCAGCTTCTGGGCCACGCAGCGCCCCTTCGACGTGCGGCACGTCGAGCAGCCGGTGTACCTCCGGGCCGACCCCGAGCGGGTCGCGCACCAGAGCGTGTGGATGCGCTCGCTCGGACCGCTGCCGGACGATCCGATGCTGCACCGCGCCGCCCTCGCCTACGCGAGCGACTACACGATCCTCGAATCCACGCTCCGCCGGCACGGTGCGGCCTGGACGACGCCCGGCCTGCGGATCGCGAGCCTCGACCACGCGATGTGGTGGCACCGCCCCGCGCGCGTGGACCAGTGGCTCCTCTACGTGCAGGAGGCGCCGAGCGCGTCCGGCGGACGCGGGCTCTCGCTCGGGCGCATCTACAC
Source organism: Rathayibacter sp. RFBD1 (assembly GCF_002932915.1). NCBI lineage: Bacteria > Bacillati > Actinomycetota > Actinomycetes > Micrococcales > Microbacteriaceae > Rathayibacter > Rathayibacter sp. RFBD1. Next base: position 305,604 of record NZ_PSWQ01000021.1, on the reverse strand, counting down.
GCAGGAGGGCGTGCTCGTGGCGAGCGTCGCCCAGGAGGGCATGGTCCGCGTCCCCCTGGGCTGAGCTCAGCCCCGCTTCGAGAAGGTGATGGGCTCCTCGACGTAGGGGCCCCACGCCTCGCGGAGCTCCTCCGGGATGCGCTGGGGCCTGCCCGTCGCGGCGGTGACCAGCACCAGAGTGGTGGCCGCCTTCGTGAAGAGCACCCGCGGGACGACGCCGGCGGGCGAGTAGAGCTCGTAGCAGACCTCGAGGCTCGCCCCGCCGATCCGCCCGATCCACAGCTCCACGTCGATCGGCGCGCGCATGTACGGGATCGGCGCGAGGTACTCGATCTCCTGCCGGGCGATGAGGCTGATCGACTCGGCGCCCGGCCGTGCGTCGAGCACCGCCGTCGCCATCCCGCCGGGCTGCGGCGAGTCCGGCTTCCAGAACGCCTGAATGCGCGCCTCCTCGAGCAGGCGCAGCATCTCGGCGTTGTTCACGTGCGCGTAGGCGTCGAAGTCCGACCAGCGCAGCGGGATGGCGACGTGCAGGCGCATCAGTCGCGGGTGAGCTTGCGGTACGCGGAGCGGTGCGGCTTCGCCGCGTCCGGGCCGAGGCGCTCGATCTTGTTCTCCTCGTACGCCTCGAAGTTGCCCTCGAACCAGTACCAGTTGGCCGGATCCTCCTCGGTGCCCTCGTAGGCGAGGATGTGGGTCGCGATGCGGTCGAGGAACCACCGGTCGTGCGTGATCACCACGGCGCAGCCCGGGAACTCGAGGAGCGCGTTCTCGAGGCTGCCCAGGGTCTCGACGTCCAGGTCGTTGGTGGGCTCGTCGAGCAGGAGCAGGTTGCCGCCCTGCTTGAGCGTCAGCGCGAGGTTGAGGCGGTTCCGCTCGCCGCCGGAGAGGACGCCGGCCTTCTTCTGCTGGTCCGGGCCCTTGAAGCCGAACTGCGAGACGTAGGCGCGGGAGGGGATCTCGGTCTTCCCGACGGTGATGTAGTCGTGCCCGTCGGAGACGACCTCCCACAGGTTCTTCTGCGGGTCGATGCCGCCGCGGCTCTGGTCGACGTAGGAGATGTCGACCGTCTCGCCGATCTTCAGGTCGCCCGAGTCGAGCGGCTCGAAGCCGACGATCGTCTTGAAGAGCGTGGTCTTGCCGACGCCGTTCGGGCCGATGACGCCGACGATGCCGTTGCGGGGCAGCGTGAAGCTGAGGTCGTCGATGAGGACGCGCTCGCCGAACTGCTTGTGCAGCTTCTTCGCGTCGATGACCTGGGAGCCGAGACGTGGGCCCACCGGGATGACGATCTCCTCGAAGTCGAGCACGCGCGTCTTCTCGGCCTCGGCCGCCATCTCCTCGTAGCGCGCCAGGCGCGCCTTCGACTTGGCCTGACGGCCCTTGGCGTTGCTGCGCACCCAGTCGAGCTCGGTGGTGAGCCGCTTGGCGAGCTTGGCGTCCTTCTTGCCCTGGACCTCCAGGCGGGCGCTCTTCTTCTCGAGGTACGTCGAGTAGTTGCCCTCGTAGGGGTAGAGGTGGCCGCGGTCGACCTCGGCGATCCACTCCGCGACGTTGTCGAGGAAGTACCGGTCGTGGGTGACGGCGAGCACGGCGCCGGGGTACTTCGAGAGGAACTGCTCGAGCCAGAGCACGCTCTCGGCGTCGAGGTGGTTGGTGGGCTCGTCGAGCAGCAGCAGGTCGGGCTTCTGCAGGAGGAGCTTGGTGAGCGCCACGCGGCGCTTCTCGCCACCCGAGAGGTTGGTGACGAGGGAGTCCCCCGGCGGGGTGCGCAGCGCGTCCATCGCCTGCTCCAGCTGCGAGTCCAGGTCCCAGGCGTCGGCGGCGTCGATCGCCTCCTGCAGGGTCCCCATCTCGGCGAGGAGACTGTCGAAGTCGGCGTCCGGGTCGGCCATCGCGAGGGAGATCTCGTTGAAGCGGTCGATCTTGCCCTTGATCTCGCCCACGCCCTCCTGGACGTTCTCGAGCACCGTCTTGGTCTCGTCGAGCTCGGGCTCCTGCATCAGGATGCCGACGGTGTAGCCCGGGCTGAGCCGCGCCTCGCCGTTGCTCGGCGTGTCCAGCCCCGCCATGATCTTCAGGATCGTCGACTTGCCGGCGCCGTTGGGCCCGACCACGCCGATCTTCGCTCCCGGCAGGAACGACATGGTGACGTCGTCCAGGATCAGCTTGTCGCCGACCGCCTTCCGCGCGCGCACCATCGAGTAGATGTATTCAGCCATGCCCAGTCCTCAAGTCCGTCGGTCTGCGCGGAGTCGGGTCGCCCGCCGGTCCCCTGCTCCGCGCGGAGGCGCTGACGGAGGCTCGGACCGGGGCGGGACGCCGGGCCCCGGCCGACGCGGAGCGCAGGCCGCGGGACCGTCCGCACCAGTCGAGGATAACGGGAACTCGCCGGTCCGCGTCGGAGGGAGCGTCTGAACGCGGACCGCCCTCCGCTCCGGCCGGGCCGGTGGGGAGGGCGGATCGCGTCAGCGGACGACGGTGCGGATCAGCTGCAGGGCGTCAGGCGCTCCACCGCCTCGGACAGCGTGTCCGTGCTGCCGAGCAGGATCACCTGCGTCGCCTTGGACGCGGAGATGTCGGCGAGGACCGCCCGGGGCACGCAGGTGGGCTGGACCGCGAAGAGCGGGCTCCCGGTGTAGCCCGCCGCCGTGGCTCCGGCCAGGGCGTCGGGGAACTTCTCACCGGTCGCGAGGTAGACGGTCTTCGCCGAGGTGAAGGCCGCCTTGTTCAGCTTCTCCGAGGTGTCGTACCGGTCGGTCCCGCCGATGCGGGTGATCACCGGGCCCGTGATCGAGCGCTCGATGCCGGTGCTGACCGAGAGCGAGGAGCCCGCGATTGTCAGCGTCCTGATCTTGAGGCCGCTGATGATCTGCTGGGTGAGGGGGTCCACCGTGGAGCCGGTGCCGTTGGTCAGCACCACCGGAGCGTCCTTCGCGCCGGCCGCGGCGCTGGCGCTCAGAGCGTCGGGGAACTTCTCGCCCGTCGCCAGCCAGGCCCTCGAGGAGCCGGTGGGGAAGGCGTACTGCAGGATCTTCTTCGAGGTGTCGTAGCGGTCGACTCCGCCGAGGCGCGTGATGTTCCTGTTCGTCGCGTACCCGGCCAGGTCGTTGTAGACCTGGCTGCCGACGCTGAGCTCGGAGCCGACGACGACGATCTTCGCGGGCTTGAGACGCGTCAGCTCGGTGCGGACGACCTGGCTCATCGAGTCGCGGTCGACCAGGAGCAGCGGCCCGCCCGCCTTGGCCGCGGCGGGTCCGGCGCTGAGCGCGTCCGGGAAGTTCTGCCCGGTGGCGACGTAGACGACGGGGACGTTCGCCGGGAAGGTGCGCTTGGACACCTCGACCGCGGTGCCCTGACGGTCGGTGCCCGAGATGCGCGAGACGACCGGCGAGCCGGCGGGCGGGGCCGTCGGAGTGGTGGTCGGCGCGGGCGTGACCGGAGGAGTGGTCGGGGTCGGCGTGACCGGCGGGGTGGTCGCGGTGGCCGTCGGGGACGGCGTGACCGGCGGGGTGGTGGCTCCGCTTCCCGTCACACGGACCGCGGCGTCCGACGTGATGGTCGCTCCGCGGGGCTGCTCCACCCTGCCGTTGCTGATGCCGGTGACCTGGAGCAGGCTGCTCACGCGGTCCTTGTAGGCGTCGTAGGCGCTGGACGGGATCGTCACGGTGACCTTGGACTGATCGTTGTCCGCGACCACCTGGGCGGGGATCCGCTCGGTCCTGCTGGGACCGACGTAGGCGGCGAGCCCCTGGAGGTCGTAGAAGCCGGGCTGGTTGGACTCGAGGACGACGGTGTCGCCGCCCTTCACGTCCGGCACCTCAGCGGAGTTGCTGTAGGCGAAGTAGGCGGCGCTGCGCTGGAGCGTCTGCGCGGTCCCGCTGAGGTCGACCCCGCCGACGCCGCCGCTGCCGGAGGCTCCGGCGACGGAGAGGGTGGCCGACGTGGTCAGCTCGTAGCCGCTGTCGACCGGCTGGCCGATCGGCTCCCGGGGGTTCTTGATCGGCTGCTTCTGCGCCGTGATCTGGAGGGCGACGGTTCCACTGCCGAACGAGGCGAGGGGCTGCTTCAGGTCGATGCGGAAGCTGCGGCTCCCGGACGCGAGCTTCGCCGACCCGGCGAGGTCGTAGTCACCGATCGCCCAGTTGTAGGTCGTGAACGCCGGATAGGAACCCGTCGGCCGAGCGGAGTCGGAGAGCGTGACGTCGAGACCGGTGACGTCGCCCGCGACGGGACTGATCTGGGCGGCCGAGAACGTCTCGGTGGTCGACCAGTTGTAGGGACTCGTCAGCGCGACCATCCGGCTCTCCGCGGCGGCGGCCGCTCCGGCTCCTGTCGTCACTCCGAGGACGACGGCTGCCGTGCTCGCGACCGCGATGGCGGTGCGCCTCCACCTCGCTCGCGTCGTCGTCTGCGGTCGGGATGTGGTCATGGCGAGTTCCCCCTCGTCGTGGTCCTCGTGCCGAGCACTCCCGTCGGCACGTCCGTCGCGGTGCCCGCGCTGGGGCACACGTGTCGGTCCGGGCAGCCTAACCGTGCGGAGCGGCGTCCCGGGGAGGGGAGGGCGCCGCCGACCACCGGGATCGTCGACCGGTCCGCCCGCACGAGGCTGTGCTCACGCTCGGATCCGCACCGGTCGGAGTGGTCCTGCAGGAGCGACGGGCGAACTCCGGGCTCTCTCGGGCTCGACGGGCGAGGGGCCTCGTCGAGGATCCTTTCGCCCTTTCCGACCCCGACCGGGGCGCATGGCGGGGCGGTTGCCGGTTGGGTCCGGCGCGTCAGCCCTGGATCGGGGCGGTTCGGCCGACCAGGCAGGCGCCGGTCGCGATCGGTGCCGCGATCACCGCCCGCACCCCGCCGCTCTTCGGGCCGTACTGGCCGATGAGGCACGACTCCCCGAGCTTGACGGAGACCTGCACCGAGTCCGCGTCGAGTCCGACCGAGGTCTCGTCCGCTGTCAGCTGCATCGACTCGCGGGAGAACCCCGCCGCGACGAGAGCGTCGACCACGCTGGAGCCGCTCACCTCCGGATCGGGCTCGGCCGCCGCGCGAAGGGTCTGCTCGAACACGGGGAGGTTCTGCTCCGTCGTCCCGCCCGGCACGAAGGCGACGGGTGCGGCGGACTCCGCCGGTGCCGGCGCCTCGGCCGCGGAGGAGGACACCACGGGGTCCGGCGCCGACGGCGACGTGCAGCCGGAGAGGCAGACGGCGAGACCGCCGAGCACGAGCGCGATGCGGGCCGCTCGGTTCCGTGTCACGCCCGGCTCCTCCCGACCGGGACGGCTCTCGCTCCGGTCCCCCGGATCAGAACGGGGTCTCCCCGGATCCTACCGAGAGACCGGGAGCGCCTCCGCCGACGCCCGCCGCCACCGGCGGCTCTGGCGCGGCATCACCGCGGTCATGGCCCGACGCGCCCCAGTCCCCCGCCGCGGCGCCCTCGCGCGGCGCCTCCTCGCTCCACGCGGGCTCGGCGGCAGGGGCGGGAGCAGAGGCGCGCCCGACGGTCTTCGTGAAGCTGCTGGTCCCCCATGCGAGGTCGTGCCCGATTCCCTCGGCCGTGAGGACCACATCCGTACCGGCCTTGCCTCCCGCCTCCCAGGCCCTCACCCCGAGCCGCCCGGAGACGAGGATCCGGTCGCCGCGCGACAGGGAGGACAGCGCGTTGCCGGCCAGGCCGTTGAACGCGGTGACGGTGTACCAGTTGGTCGAGACGTCGACCCAGCGCTGCTCCGAGCGGTCGTAGCGCCGCTGCGTCGAGGCGAGCCGGAAGCTGGTCATCGCGGTGCCGCTGGAGGTGTCGATGCTCCGGGGCTCGGTGCCGATGGTCCCGATGACGGTCAGGGTGTCGGTCATGGTCGTGTCCTCTCTACTCCTGCCCCGCCACGGCTGCGACGGGCACGGCGCCCGGGCGGAGGGGGCTGGTACCGCTCGGGCGCCGCAGGGCCAGTGTCGCGACGAAGGGCCCGCCTCCGAGGTGGAGGCGGGCCCTTCTGGGGAGAGGACGAGCGGATCGTCCCCTGTGGAGGAGCGTTACGACGCGGTGATGTACCTCGAGTAGGACTTGCGGATCTTGTTCACCTTGGGCAGTGCGACGGCCATGCAGTAGCCCTGGCCCGGGTTCTTCGCGAAGAAGTCCTGGTGGTAGTCCTCGGCGGGGTAGTAGACGCCCAGCGGCGAGATCTCGGTGACGATCGGGCCGTCCCACCACTCGGACGCACGGTCGCGCGCGGTCTCGAACAGCTCCTTCTCCTCGTCGGAGGAGTAGAACATCGCCGAGCGGTACTGCGTGCCGACGTCGTTGCCCTGGCGGTTCAGCTGTCGCGGGTCGTGCAGGGTGAAGAAGACGTCGAGGACGACCTGCTCGGGGATGACCTCGGGGTCGAAGGTGACGGCGACGGCCTCGGCGTGGCCGGTGCGCCCGGAGCAGACGTCCTCGTAGTCGGGCTCGGTCGTGCGGCCGCCGGTGTAGCCGGAGACGACGTCGGTCACGCCGTCGAGGACGCGGTAGACGGCGTCCAGACACCAGAAGCATCCTCCGGCGAGTACGAATGTGCGCATTGCGTGTGACTCACTTCCTGTCGCGTCGACGCGTCCGGGGTGCCGGAGGCGTCAGTCGGTCCAACACGCTCACCGCCCCCTGCATTCCGCGGATCCTCCCCCTGCAATAGAGTCGCGGCGTGAGCTACGACGCCGCCCCCGCCCGCTACGACCGCATGGACTACCGACGCACCGGACGGAGCGGTCTGCTGCTGCCCGCCCTGTCGCTGGGCCTCTGGCACAACTTCGGATCCGACCGCTCCCTCGACACGCAGCGCGCGATCCTCCGCCGCGCGTTCGACCTGGGCGTCACCCACTTCGACCTCGCGAACAACTACGGACCGCCCTACGGCGCCGCCGAGACGGCCTTCGGCCGCATCCTCGCGGAGGACCTCCGCCCGTACCGCGACGAGATCGTCATCTCGTCCAAGGCCGGATACGACATGTGGCCCGGCCCGTACGGGGACGGCGGCTCGCGCAAGTACCTGCTCTCCTCGCTCGACCAGAGCCTGCAGCGGATCGGCGTCGACTACGTGGACGTCTTCTACTCGCACCGGCCGGACCCGGAGACTCCGATCGAGGAGACCATGGGCGCTCTCATCTCGGCGGTGGAGTCGGGCAAGGCGCTCTACGCCGGCATCTCGAACTACTCGCCCGAGCAGACCCGGGCCGCGCAGGCGGCACTGGCGGGCAGCGGAGTGCCGCTCCTCCTGCACCAGCCCCGCTACTCGCTCTTCGACCGCGGACCCGAGGACGGCCTCTTCCCCGTGCTCGACGAGCTCGGCACCGGCTGCATCGTCTTCTCGCCGCTGGCGCAGGGGCTCCTGACGGACCGCTACCTCGACGGCACCGTGCCGGAGGGGTCCCGTGCGGCGACGTCGCGCTTCCTCTCCTCCGACCGGATCGACGAGGCGTACCTGACGCGCGCCCGCGGCCTGAACGCGATCGCGCAGCAGCGCGGCCAGTCGCTGGCCCAGCTCGCCCTGAGCTGGGTGCTCCGGGTGCCCACCGTCACGAGCGCCATCATCGGCGCGTCGAGCGTCGCGCAGCTCGAGCAGAACGTCGCCGCGCTGGACGCCGGCCCCCTCTCGCAGGAGGAGATCGACGCGATCGAGGAGTTCGCGGTGCACGGCACGACCCTGCGCTGACGCCCCGGCGGGGATGTCGGTGGTCGGCCGTAGTCTGCGACAGCACTCGGCCGGTGGGTGCTCCGAGACTCGAGCAGGAGGAACCGATGTCCCTGTCCACGCTGCACGCCACCCGCACCCCGCCGACGCTCACCCGGGTCAACGCCCGGCTGTGGCGCGTGAGCACCGGCTCGGGCGCCGTGGTCGGTCACATCGAGCTGGTCGAGGATCCGCTCGGCGAGCGGTACCGCGCCCGGCTGCTGCGGGCGGGCATGCCCGCCGGCGCCGAGCTCGGCGAGTTCTGGAGCGTCGACGACGCGATCGAGGTCTTCCGCGTCGCCTGACGCGCCGATCCGCCCGGTCGGCGGCGTGCCGACCGGGCCGCGGCGACCGCCCCGGATAGCGTTCGCCCCATGCAGTGGTGGAACGAGTTCATGTCCTGGATCCGCACGAGCGACGGGCACCAGGCGGTCTTCACGGCCGCTGTGGTCCTGCTGGCCGTGGTGGTCGGAGCGATCGTGATCGCCTCCGTCTTCAGAGCGTCCATCGCGCGCCTCATCCGTCAGCAGGATCACGAGCGGAAGAACGCGGTCATCGCGACGCTCGTCGACGCCGCGGTCGACGCCTCGGCCTGGAACGTCCTCAGCAGCCCGGAGCGCGTCCTCAGCGACCGCGCGTCCGCGCAGGCCGAGACGCACCTGCGCCTCCTGCCCGTCAAGGGCTCCGGAGTCGCGGCCAACTGGGCCGCTCACGAGCTCGCCGAGCTGAAGCACACGTCGAGCACCGGCGGCTACCAGACGCAGGCGAGCGTGGGCGAGTTCCGCGACCGTCTCGTGCAGTGGCGGGACAAGCCCGGGCGCGCCCGGAAGGCCTTCCTCGCCGACCTCGAGCGCTGGCGCTTCTCGGAGACGGGTCGAGACCGCTCCGCCGAGTCCGCTCCGTCGTCCGATCGGGCCGCGAGCAACGCCGAGGCCGCTCCCCAGCGCACCGCTCCCCCGGCCGCCGCACCGACCGGCGTCGCACCGACCGCCGTCGCACCGGTCGTCGTCGGCGCGGGCTCCGCCTCCGGCTCTGCAGCCCCGCAGACGCCCACGATCGTCCTCCCCGCGTCGGCCGGGGACGCCTCGCAGGAGGAGACCCGTCGCCTGCTCGCCGACGTCGACCGACTGGAGGTGCCCTCGCGCGAGCGTCCCGTGGAGGAGCTGCCGCCCGTCGACCCGCAGCGCTCGGCTCCTGCCGCCGAGCCGCAGCCGGATGCGGAGCACGACGCGACGCCGTCGGCTCCGGCCGACGGAGACCGCGACGACGTGCCGGCCGATGACGAGGCCGTCGTCCGGGCGGACGAGGCCCGGTTCGAGCGGTCCGCCTCGGACGACGACCGAGGCCAGGAGCGCAGCTCGGTCTGAGTGCTCCCGACCACGAGAAGAAGGCCCCGATCGCGAGTGCGATCGGGGCCTTCTCCGTGGTGCGGGCGGTGCGTGTACTGACTAGCTGTGTGCATCACGTGCACGGGCGACTCGGCCGACCAGTACGGCGAGGGGCGCCGCGACGATCGTCCACGCGACGGCGATTCCACCGAGGATGGCGAGGAGCAGCATGGTCGTACCTCCGTTCGTTACGTCGTTGTAATTCCGGACACCCCAAGACTAGGTGCCTGAATGACACTCAAACGACATCGGGTGGGAAACACGCCGGTGTTGCCTCCGATTTGCCGGTGTGTTACTGGTGCAACCTCCGCGAGTCCTCGTCCGAGGGTCACCGGAGCGGAGGAAAACCCCGTGGGTGCCGGGATCCCCGGACGCCGGGCGAGTCGACCCCCGCGGGACTCCTCACCCGTGGAACACTGTCCCCTCGTGAGCAGTACGCCTCCCGGCTGGTATCCGGATCCAACCCGCGTTGGCACGATGCGGTACTGGGATGGTGAAGCCTGGACACCTCACATGGCTCCGGCGGCGCCGACCGTCATCGAGATCCGACGGACGCCCGGGAACGGTCCGGCCGTCACGGCTCTAATCCTGGGGATCCTCAGCGCGCTTCCCACCCTCACAATCTTCCTCACCCCCCTCGCAATACCGACGGCCGTCCCCGGCGTCGTATTCGGCATTGTCGGCATCGTCCGATCCACCAGGGTCGGCGGGAGAGGTCGCGCGCTCGCCCTCTGGGGGTTGTGCCTCTCGGCTGCGCCTCTCACCCTGCTCGTCTTCCTGTGGGTAGCAGGGTCCGTCCTTCGCTGAGGCCGGAACCGCCCCACGACCGCGGCGCAAGACAGGGCTCCGATCCGATGGTGCCCCCGGCAGGAATCGAACCTGCGACCAAGAGATTAGAAGGCTCCTGCTCTATCCGCTGAGCTACGGGGGCGGACTCCGACCACGATACCGAAGCGCAGAGGCCGCGCCCGCCGGGGCCTAGGCGCCCCGGACGAGTCCCAGCACTCCCACGACCAGGGAGACCACGGCGAGGGCGAGCGACACGCCGATGAGCACCGTGTGCACGCGGAGGAAGGTCGTCGCGCGACCGTCCGCGTCGCGCGCCCGCGGGTCCTTGCGGACGCGGCGGAGGAAGGGCGGCCAGACGATCGCGTTCCACACGGCGTTGACGATGAGGAGGCAGCAGGCGAGCGTGATCACGAGGGTCCAGTGTAGGAGGAGCGGGACGGCCGGACCGGGTGTCGGCGGCCGCCGATAGACTGCCCCGCATGAGTAGCGCCCCCGACCGTCTTGTCTGGATCGACTGCGAGATGACGGGGCTCGACCTCTCCGTCGACGAGCTCGTCGAGATCGCCGTCGTCGTCACCGACTTCGAGCTGAACCCGCTCGACGAGGGGCTCTCCCTCGTCATCCGGCCCGACGCGACCGCGCTCGAGAACATGGGCGACTTCGTCCGGTCGATGCACGAGACCTCCGGCCTGCTGGTCGAGATCCCCTCCGGCGTCAGCGTCGCGGAGGCCGAGTACGAGGTGCTGGAGTACGTGCTGAAGCACGTCCCGGCCGAGCAGCAGGCCCCCCTCGCCGGCAACTCGATCGGCACCGACCGCGCCTTCCTCGCGAAGTTCATGCCGCGCCTCGACGGCCACCTGCACTACCGCAACGTCGATGTCAGCACGATCAAGGAGCTGGCACGGCGCTGGTTCCCGCGCATCTACTTCAACGCGCCCAAGAAGCACGGCGGACACCGCGCTCTCGCCGACATCCTCGAGAGCATCCGCGAGCTGCAGTACTACCGCCGTGCCGTGTTCGTGGAGCAGCCGGGGCCGAGCACCGCCGAGGTGCAGGCCGTGTCGGCCGCCGTCGTGGACGAGTTCGCCTCGCGGATGTAGTACTCTCGTACAGTTGCTTCGGCGGGTCACCCCGCCGGAACACGCTCCTGGTGGGTATAGCTCAGTTGGCAGAGCGCCTGGTTGTGGTCTAGGAGGTCGCGGGTTCGAGCCCCGTTACTCACCCCAGTGGCTGTGCATGCAGCGGAAGAGGCCCGGAGTTCCGACTCCGGGCCTCTTCGCACATCCGGCGACCGGCAGCGATCGCCGACGCAGAGAGGTCCCGGATGCTCGAGCTGGACGAGGACGCCTTCGAAGCCCTGGTGATCTCCGAGCTCGACGCGCTCCCGGACGACATGGTCGACGGGCTCGACAACGTCGTGTTCGTCGTGGAGGACCGGCCCGAGGACGGGACCCTGGATCTGCTCGGCTACTACGACGGCGTCGCCCTCACCGAGCGTGAGCGCTACGGCTTCGGCGAGATGCCCGACCGCATCGTGCTGTTCCGCGAGCCGCACCTCGCCGCGTGCGACGATCTGGACGCGCTGCGCGACGAGATCCACGTCACGCTCGTCCACGAGATCGCCCACTTCTACGGCATCGACGACGACCGGCTGCACGAGCTCGGCTGGGCCTGATCACCGCCGAGGGCGAGCCTCCCACCGGCATCCGCGCGTCGCCGCGCTCGGAGGGGACCCCTCAGCCGCGCACCGCTCCCCCGCCGCCCGTGTCCAGCACGAGGTCGGCGTTCTCCCGGGGCCGCTCCCGAGCGCAGTAGGACCGGAAGTCGCGGTCCCAGGCGTCCCAGTGCGGAGCGAAGAGCTCGCCGTCGCGCTCGAGCGCGCGCACGCGCCGCACCTCGTCGTCGGCCTCCAGCCAGACCACTAGATCGGCGTGGCGGCGCGCGGCGGCGCCGGCCGATCCGCAGCCCTCGAGCACGAGAAGCGTCTCGCGGACGACGCGGCGCCCGGCCGTCGTCCCCGCGGCCCAGTTCCAGGGCCGCCAGTGCGCCGCGAGGCCGAGGCCGTGGGGGCGGACGAGCGTCCCGGCCGTCTCCCGCGACGCCCGGTCCAGGCCCGTCCAGCCGGGGTAGAGGTCGTCCATCCGCACGAGCGCGACCGACGGTGCCGCCGGCGCGAGACGGAGCTGCTCGACCAGCGCGCGCGCGAACGTCGACTTGCCGGAGCCGCTCGGTCCGTCCAGCAGCACAGTCCGACGCCGCCGCGCGATCACGGAGCGGGCGAGGTCGCCCGCCGTGTGATCCGTCAGCGGCAGGATCCGCTCAGCCATGCAGGACGAAGCTCCAGGAGCCGGTGACGACGGCGGCGGTCACGGCGACGGCAGCGATGAGCACTCCGCCCGCGAGCAGCAGGAGGTCGCCGGCTCCGAGGCGCGACTGCCGCGCCCAGGTGCGCGGGACGCCGGAGCCGAAGCCCTTCGCCTCCATCGCCGTCGCGAGCCTGCTCCCCCGCCGGATGGCCAGCACGAGCAGCGAGAACGTGCGGGCCGCGAGGCTGCGGAGCGCCTCGACGGGCCCGCGGCCGTCGGCGACCCCACGGGCCCGGCGGGCCATCGACAGGGTGCGCCAGTCGTCGACGAGCAGACCGACGAGCCGCATGCCGGCGAGAGCGCCGAGCACGAAGCGCGAGGGCAGGCGCAGGATCTGCGCGAGGCCGTCCGCCAGGTCCGTCGGGTCGGTGGTGGCGATGAGGACCACGCTCGGCAGTCCGATCGCCAGGACGCGCAGCGCGATGGCCAGCCCGAGGGCGACGGATCCCTCTGTGACCGACACGATGAGGAACTCCGCGTAGACGGCGCCGCTGTCGCGCCCGTAGAGGACTGTCGAGAGGCCGGCGAGCGGAGCCGCGATCCAGACGGGAGCCGTCCGCCGCACGAGCTCACCCGCCCGGAGCCCCGCGAAGGGCAGAACCAGCAGCTCGAGCGCCAGTGCTGTCGCCGCGGAGACCGCATCGACCGTGAGGAGGAGCGCGAACGCGATGACCAGGCTGGCGAGGAGCTTGGCGACCGGGTTGGCCCGGGCGATCCGGCTGCGCGCGGGAACGGAGTCGAGGAGCGTCATCCCGACACCGCCTCGCGGGCGCCGAGGATGACGACCGAGTCGGCGAGGGCGGCGACCAGCGCCTCGTCGTGGGTGACGGCGAGCACCGCCGTGCCCGCGTCGCGCTGCTCGGCGAGGAGGTCGACGAGCACCTCCCAGGTCAGGCGGTCCTGCCCGAAAGTCGGCTCGTCGAGGACGAGCACGGACGGCGACCGGGTGAGGGCGGACGCGACGGCCAGGCGCCGCTTCTCGCCTCCGGAGAGGGTGAACGGATTGGCGTCGGCGAGGTGCGCGAGGCCGAGGCGCTCCAGGAGCTCCTCCGCCCGATGCCGCTCCGTCTCGTCGCGGGCGCCCAGCGCGAGCTCGGCGCGCACGCGAGCGGTGAGGAACTGGTGCTCCGGCTCCTGGAACACCATCGCGATCCGTCCGGCGAGCTGAGCCGAGGTCCAGCGGATCGGCTCCGGGCCCGCACCGGCGCGGAGCGACTCGGAGGCGGTCACCCGCCCCGCGACCGGCGGCAGGAGACCGGCCAGCGTGAGCGCGAGGGTCGACTTCCCCGCGCCGTTGGGTCCCAGCACGGCCGTGGCCCGCGCGGAGTCGACGGCGAGCTCGAGCCCCGAGGCCACGATGGTCGAGCGGCGGCGCCCGAGGACGGGCCGGCCGATGGCGAGGTCGTGCGCGCTCAGGGCGGCGGGCGAGGGCAGCACGCTCGCCCCGCGCCGGGCGGGGGTGTCACCGGGCAGCCAGACGCCGGAGGCGCGGAGCACGTCGTGCGTTCGATCGAGGACCTCGACCGGAGCGCCGTCGGCGACGACCGCGCCGTCCCGCCCGAGCACCACGACCCGGTCGACGAGGCCGACCCACACGTCGACCCGGTGCTCGACGACGATCAGCGTCGCCCCCGTGCGGGCGGCCGTGCGCTCCACCGCCGCCCGCACCTCGCGTACACCGTCCGGATCGAGGTTGGCGGTGGGCTCGTCGAGGAGCAGGAGCCGCGGACGCATGGCGAGCACACCCGCCAGGGCGAGCCTCTGCTTCTGCCCGCCCGAGAGCGCCGAGGTGGAGTGGTCCAACGGCACGTCGAGCCCGACGTCGCCGAGTGCCTCCCGCACCCGCGCGGGGATCTCCTCGCGCGGCACGCCGAGGTTCTCGCAGGCGAACGCGACGTCGTCGCCGACCCGCGCCAGGACCGCCTGAGTGTCCGGATCCTGCAGCACGAGTCCCGCGACACCGCGCCGGGTGAGCGGCGCGGCTCCGTCGATCTCGAGCTCGCCCGCCGCGGAGCCGTCCTCCTCCCCGCCGAGGACGCCGGCCAGGGCGTGCAGCAGCGTGCTCTTTCCCGCGCCGGAGGGGCCGAGGAGCAGCACGCGCTCCCCCGGCTCCAGCGCGAGATCGAGGCCGGAGAGGGCGTCGCGGGAGCGTCCCGCGTGCCGCCAGCTCCAGCCCCGCGCCCGGACGTAAGCGCCGCTCATCGAGCGCCCGCGCCGGCTCCCTCGACCGTCCGGCCCTCGCGCCCGGAGGCGAAGCGGTCCAGCGCTCCCGAGGCCGCGAGCCCCCGCACCGCGAACCAGGACAGCAGCCCGGCCAGGAGCGCGCCCGAGACGATCGAGGAGGCGACGTAGACGGTCTTGAAGAGCGCGTCGTTGACGGCGTAGTACGACAGCAGGTCGTTGATCGCGAGGGCCAGCCCGGCACCGGCACCGGCCAGCATCGCGACGAGCGGACGGCCGCTGCGGTAGAGGAAGAGCGCCAGGACGATCTCCGCGCCGAGCCCCTGCACGAGTCCGGAGATCAGCACGGTGAAGCCCCACTGGGTGCCGATCAGGGCCGACACGGCCGCGGCGACCAGCTCGGTGTAGAGCGCGGCTCCGGGCTTGCGGATGATCAGGCCGCCGAGGACGCCGGCGAAGAGCCAGCCGCCGCCGAGGAGCCCGCCGAGCCCGGGCAGGAACTCGAAGGCGAGGCCGAGGACGTTCGTCGCCAGGCCCCAGGCCCAGAAGACGATCCCGCTCGCGACGGCGACGACGCTCGCCACCACGATGTCGACGACCCGCCAGCGCAGATCGCGCCGGGCCGGGGCGGAGGAGGTGAGGTTCTGCGCGTTCGTGTTCTGCGCGTTCGTGTTCTGCGCGTTCGTGTTCTGCGCGTTCGTGTTCTGCACTGACGTGCCCTTTCGTGGAAGCGAATGGAGGGCACGGGTTGGTAAGAGGAGATCGAAACGTTCCTTCGCTGGCATGACCCAGATCAGGTTCGACGGTCGAAGGCTGCTGCCTTCCTCTCAGCCCGGTGCACCGGACTCCCGTGTTCGTCGGCAATCATAGACGTCATGTCGTGGTCGGTGGTCGTCGTCCTGGCCGTGCTGCTGATCGTCCTGCTGCAGGCCCTGCTCTGGCAGCGCCGTGCGCGGATCCGCCGCGAGCTGCTCAGCTACGGCACGCGGGTGCCGGCGCGCGTCGTCGGGCCGGATCCGGCACGCGGCGATCGCGATTCGGCACGGGATCTGGGCAGGCTCCTGGTCGTCTACCGGACCGCCGAGGGTGTGGAGAAGCGCGCGCAGAAGTACCCGCTGAAGCGGGGGGACGCGTGGATGGCCGGTGAGCCCGCCGCGGTGATCTACGACCCCCGCCGGCCGGACGACGCCGAGCGTCTGATCGTCGGCTTCGGCCGGACGAAGAAGAAGTGGTACCCCGCGCGCCAGCAGCGCGCCAGCTGACGCGGGGCCGCTCCGGCTACTTCTTGAGGGCGCGGATGATGCGCGCGAGGGCCTTGCCGGTCACCCACACGAAGGGGATGCCGACGGCGAGGACCGAGATAACGTTCGGCTGGAACCGCAGGCCGAGGTCGTCCTTGATGTACGCGCCGATCGGGATGACCGTGGCGCCGCCGCCTCCGCCGCCGCCCTCCTGGCCGTCCTCGGAGCCGCTGCCTCCGCCGAAGCCGAACCAGCGGAGGGCGACGGGGACGAGCGAGACGCCGTCGACGGTGACGGGCTCGCCGTAGATCGTCGCGGTACCCGCGGTGGTGACGGTGTCGGCCAGGGAGACTGCGATGTTGGGCATGGTGCGACGGTACTCCGCGGCTCTCCGCGGCGACAAGCGGCCCGCCGGGGCGCACAGGACTCGTCCATGGACCTCCGGGGACCTGCTGCCATGATCGACGGATGTCCGCCCGCACCCGCCGCCGCCGCCCCGTGCGCTCGGCCGCGGTGGCGGTCGCGAGCCTCGTGCTCGCCGCCTTCCTCGCCTTCCACCGCGCGCTGCCCGATCCGATCGGCTGGCTGTCGGTCCTCGAGGTCGGGATCCCGTGGACGGGGCTCGTCGTGTTGCTCCTCATCGCGGCCGCGGCGGCCCTCCGGTCGCGCCGGACGGCGGCCGCGGTCACCGTGCTGGCGATGGTCTACGGCGTGCTGGTGCTGCCGGTCGCGCTTCCGGCGCCGGCCGTGCGCTCCGGCTCGTTCACCGTCGTCAGCCAGAACATCGAGACGAGCGGCGACGCCGGTGGGCTGGCCGCCTCGCTCGCCGCCCGCGGCCCCGACGTGATCGCGCTGCAGGAGCTCGACGGAGACGCCGTGGACGCGGTCGACGCCGAGCTGGCCGACGAGTATCCGTACTCGTCCGTCTCGAGCACCGTCGGCGTCTGGAGCCGGACCGAGCTGACCGACGAGGAGCCGCTCGACCTCGGTCTCGGTTGGGAGCGCGCGCTCGCCGTCGACGTCGACACGCCGGTCGGCAGCGCGCGCCTGTTCGTGGTGCACCTGGCCTCGTTCCGGCCGGGCGACCACGAGGAGCGGGACACCATGCTCTCGAACCTCGCCACCGCTCTTCGAGACGACGCGTCGGAGCGGACACTGGTCATCGGCGATTTCAACACGCCGACGGACGACCACCTGTTCGCTCCGGTGCTGGCGGAGGCGGGTCTCGTCCGCACGGGTGGAGTCGGCTTCCCGGCGACCTGGCCGTCCCTGCTGCCGCTCGTCTCGCTCGACCACGCGCTCGCCGACGGCGTCACCGCCGCGATCGTCGCGGTCCTGCCGCCGAACGGCTCCGACCACCGCCCGATCAGTCTGACGATCGGTTCCGCGTAGCGAGCGTGTCGCTGAGGTCGATCCCCTTGGCCGACTCGGGAGCCGACCGGGACAGGAGCGAGGCGGGACGCACGGCCCCGGAGCCGAAGCGGGCGGCCACGCCGTCGACCGCGAGCTCCGCGTCGCGCCAGTCGTCGGAGTCGCTCCACAGGGAGAACGCGACGTCGTCGCCCTCGACCAGCTGCTCGCCGCGCACGCCGATCAGCCGCACGGGCCGCCGCATCGGGTTGGCCGCCTCGAGGAGCGCGGAGGAGGCCTCGTAGAGGACCCGGGCCACGTCCGTCGCCTCGACGAGCGTGCGGGAGCGGGTGAGGGTGCTGAAGTCGCCGAAGCGCACCTTCACCGCGACGGTGCGGCAGCGCACTCCCGAGCGGCGCATCCGCACGGCGACCTTGTCGCAGAGCCGCAGCAGCTCACGACGGACGAGCTCGGGGTCGGCCACGTCGTCGGCGAACGTGATCTCGTGTCCGGCGCTCTTCTCGATCTGGCGGGTGTCGACCGGCCGCGGATCCACCCCGTTCGCCAGGGCGTGCAGGCGCCTCCCGGTCGCCTCGCCGAGAGCGGACACCAGCGACGGCAGCGGGGTGGTCGCGACGTCGGCGACGGTGCGCAGACCGCGGCGCAGAAGCGCCTCCTCCGTGCTCGCGCCGACTCCCCACAGCGCGCTCACGGGCAGCGGATCGAGGAACTCGCGGACGCCGTCGGCGGGGACGACCAGCAGACCGTCGGGCTTGGAGCGGCCGGAGGCGAGCTTGGCGACGAACTTGGTGCTGGCGATCCCGACCGAGCAGGTCAGTCCGAGCTCGGCGTGCACCCGGCGGCGGATCTCGGTGCCGATCGCGAACGGTGAGCCCGAGATGCGGCGGGCACCCGCGACGTCGAGGAACGCCTCGTCGATGCTCAGACGCTCGACCAGCGGCGTGAAGGAGTCGAAGATCGCCATGACGCGGCGAGAGGCCTCGCGGTAGCGCTCCATGTGCGGCTCGAGGACCACGGCCTGCGGGCAGCGGCGGAGGGCGACCGCCATGGGCATCGCCGAGTTGACGCCGTAGCGGCGCGCCTCGTACGTCGCCGCTGTGACGACGGAGCGCGCTCCGTGGTGGCCCACGATGACCGGCCTCCCGCGCAGATCCGGCCGGTCGAGCAGCTCGACGGAGGCGAAGAACGCGTCCATGTCGATGTGCATGATGCTCGCGCGCGGGTCGTCGAAGGGCTCGGTCGTGACCTGCCGCCCCGTGCCGTCCTGCTTGCTCATGCGGTGCCGTCCTGCTCGCTCACGCCGCGCCGTCCTGCCTGCTCACGCCGCTCCGTCCTGCTCGCCCACGCCTCGGGACATGCTCGCACGCACCACCGACATCGGCCGCTCGACCGCTGCGCCCGGGCCGGCCGGGAATGAGCGCCGACCACTCGCGGTTGACCCGAGCACCACGACGCTCCGGAGAGACCATGACGCACGAGCACCCCGACTCCCCCACCGCCACCGAGACCGGCCCCGGCGCCGAGATGAGCCGCTGGCTCGATCTGCAGGACCGCGCCCACCGCGCCTTCGAGCTCCGGCTGAGCGCCGTCGAGGACTGGTCGGCCCCCACGCCCGACACCGAGTGGGACACGCGCGCGCTCGTGCTGCACGTCGTCCGCGAGCAGCAGCGCGCGCACACGCTCCTCTCGGGGGGCGACGAGTCGGCGCTGCGCCTCGAGTCCGTCGCCACCGATCTGAGGAGCGAGTGGCGTCGCGTGACCGACCGCCTGCGCGACGCTGTCCGCACCGTCGACCCGGCTGCGACCGTGCAGCTGGGGCGCGACACCGTCAGCGCCGTCGAGCTGCTGCAGGAGCAGACGGCAGATGTGACCGTCCACGCCTGGGACCTCGCCCGCGCGACCGGCAGCGACGAGCGGCTGGACGAGGAGCTCGTCGCAGCGGTCTGGGAGCTCTTCGCACCCCAGGAGGAGACCCTGCGCGCGAGCGGCCTCTACGCCGCGCCCGTGCCGGTCGACGACGCCGCCTCCCTCCAGAGCCGCCTGCTCGCCATCACCGGACGCGACGACCGCCTCGCCGCCTGACGGCCCGGCGCCCGAACGCCGTCAAGGCCTGGGGCGTCCAGGGACGCCGCGGCAGGATGGAGGGGACCACGAACACGGGGCGACCCGCCCCGACGAGGAGAGGAACGTCCATGACACGCATCGCCGTCATCGGAGCCCACGGCAAGGTGGGGCAGCAGATCCTGCACCTGCTCTACGACGCCGGCCACGAGTCGGTCGGAGTGATCCGCAACCCCGATCACGCCGAGGACATCGTCCGGCTGGGCGGCGAGCCGCTCGTGCACGACCTCGAGGACACCACGCCCGAGGCCTTCGCCGAGGCGCTGGGCCACGTCGACGGCATGGTCTTCACCGCCGGAGCCGGACCCGACTCGGGCCCGGAGCGCAAGCGCACCGTCGACCTGGGGGCGTCCGTCCTCAGCCAGAAGGCCGCCGCGATCGTCGGGGTCCAGCACTTCGTGCAGGTCAGCGCGATCGGTGTGGACGAGCCGCTCCCCGAGGACACGCAGGAGGGCTGGAAGGCCTACGTCGAGGCCAAGCGCGACGCCGACGCGGCACTGCGCGACTCCGGCCTCGACTACACGATCCTCCGCCCGGGCGGGCTGACGGACGACGAGGGCACCGGCACGATCACGCTCGGCACCTCCGTCGAGAAGGGGAGCATCCCGCGAGCGGACGTCGCCGCGACGGTGATCGCCGCCCTGGCGCAGCCGACCTCCATCGCGAAGACGTGGGAGATCGTCTCCGGTCCCACCGCGATCGAGGACGCGGTGGCTCAGGGAGCCTGAGCCCCGGCACCTCCTCCTAGAGTGGGGCGGGTGAGCACCCACCCGCCCCGCCCCTGGATCCGCAGCTACGCGCCCGGCGTGCCGACGGAGCTCGAGCTCCCGACCGGCTCGCTCGTCGACATCGTCACCGATTCGGCCGAGCGCTATCCCCACCAGGTCGCGCTCGAGTTCTTCGGCCGTTCGACCAGCTACTCCCAGCTCGCCGACGAGGTGGAGCGGGCCGCCGAGGGACTCCGCCGCCTGGGCGTTCGCGCGGGCGATCCGGTCGCCCTCGTCCTCCCGAACTGCCCGCAGCACGTCGTCGCCTTCTACGCCGTCCTCCGGCTCGGCGCCGTGGTGGTCGAGCACAACCCGCTCTACACCCCGCGCGAGCTGCGCCACCAGTTCGAGGACCACGGCGCTCGTGTCGCGATCGCCTGGAACCGCGTCGTGCCGACGGTGCAGGACCTCCCGGCCGATCTCGGCGTCGAGACCGTCGTCGCCGTCGACCTCACCCGCGCGATGCCCGCCTCGATGCGCGCAGCCCTCCGCCTGCCGCTGAAGAAGGCCCGGGAGTCGCGCGCCGCGCTGACCGGGCCGGTCCGCGGTGCGATCGAGTGGGAGTCGCTGCTGAGGCGGCGGATCGACCCGGCGCACCCGCGCCCGGTCGCGGAGGACCTCGCGGTCATCCAGTACACGAGCGGCACGACCGGCACGCCCAAGGGCGCCGAGCTGACCCACGCGAACCTGACGGCGAACGCCGCCCAGTCGCGCGCCTGGGTGCCGACGGTCCGCCGCGGCGACTGCGTGGTCTACGCGGTGCTCCCCATGTTCCACGCCTACGGGCTGACGCTCTGCCTCACCTTCGCGATGAGCATGGGCGCGCGCCTGGTGCTGTTCCCGAAGTTCGACCCGGAGCTGGTGCTGAAGGTCGTCAAGAAGCACCCCGCCACCTTCCTCCCGGCCGTTCCGCCGATCGCGGAGCGCCTGGCGCGCAGCGCGCAGCAGCGGGGCGTCTCCCTGCGCGGCATCGAGATCGCCATCTCCGGCGCGATGCCGCTCGACCCGGCGCTGGTCGACTCGTTCGAGGCGCTGACCGGAGGCACGCTCGTCGAGGGCTACGGCCTCTCGGAGACCTCTCCGGTCCTGATGGCCAACCCGGTCGGTCCGACGCGACGCGCCGGGACGGTCGGGCTCCCGCTGCCCGGCACCGACGTGCGGATCGTCGACCCCGAGGATCCCGACACGGAGGTGGCGACCGGCGAGCAGGGCGAGCTGGTCGTGCGCGGTCCGCAGGTGTTCCGGGGCTACCACCGCAAGCCCGACGAGACGGCGGCGACCTTCACCGGCGACGGCTGGTTCCGCACCGGCGACATCGCGACGATCGACGAGGACGGCTTCGTGCGCATCGTCGACCGGATCAAGGAGCTCGTGATCACGGGCGGCTTCAACGTCTCGCCGTCCGAGGTGGAGGAGGTGCTGCTCCGCCTGCCCGAGATCAAGGAGGTGGCGGTGGTCGGCCTGCCCGATCCGCGCAGCGGCGAGTCCGTGGCGGCGGCGGTCGTCCTGGAGCCGGGCGCGCAGCTCGACGTCGCAGCCGCCCGCAAGGCCGTCAGGGAGGCGCTGACGCCCTACAAGGTGCCCAAGCGGATCACCGTCGTCGACGAGCTGCCGCGGAGCATGATCGGCAAGGTCCTCCGCCGCCAGGTGAAGGCCATGCTGACCGACGAGGACTAGCCCGGAACGAGCGAGGGCCCCCGACCACTGTCCGTGATCGGGGGCCCTCTGCAACGAGGCTAGAAGCCGAAGTCGCCGCCTCCGAAGTCGCCGCCCCCGCCGAAGTCGCCTCCGCCACCGAAGTCGCCGCCGCCGGAGTCGCCCCAGCCGCCGCCGTCTCCGGCGTCCGCACCGGAGGCGTCCGCACCTCCCGCATCCGCTCCGCCGTCGGCCGAGGCGTCTCCCCCGCCGTCACCGCCGGCGTAGTCGCCTCCCGCGTCGGGGAGGAACGCGCCCGCGATGGCCGAGCCGATCGCGAACCCGGCGATCGTGCCGAGCATCGAGGAGGCGAGGACGCCGCCGAAGCCCATGCCTCCGCCGCCGGAGAAGCGCCGCTCCATGAATCCGGGCTGGCGCAGCTCGCTCCGCGTGGCGGACTGGGCGAGCGTGCGGGGGTCGTCGTCCTTCGGCGCGTCGCCGACAGGGGCCCCCTCGCTGAGCTCTCGGAAGACCTGCTGGCGCTGCTCCGGGGTCAGCTGCTCGAAGGCCTCGCGGTGCACCTGCTCGATCGCCTCGGGCGGCGCGGTGCGGAGGAGGTAGCGGTAGCGCTCGATGGCACGCTCATCGTCGGTGCGCGGAGACGTCGCCGGAGGGGAGCCGTACTCGGGCCTGCGGTCCGCGGCCTGCGGCGGCGCGTACGTCGAGCGGCGTGCGCTCTCGGGCTGCTCGTCGCGGCCCAGCAGTCGGTCCAGGAATCCCATGATCTCCTCCTCGGCGCCCGACGGACGCACACCGCCACCGTAGGCCTCCCACCGCTCCGGGTGCTGAGCGTTCTCTCAGAGGCTGCTCGGAGCGGGGGCCTCGGTCACTTCTGCTTCGGGATGACCACCCACATCACGAGGTAGGCGATGATCTGCGGCCCCGGGAGGAGGCACGAGAGCACGAACAGGAGACGCACCACGAAGGGGCTCCAGCCGAATCGGCGGGCGAGACCGGCACAGACGCCGGCGATGATCCTGCCCCGACGGGGGCGCACGAGAGTAGCCATGACTCCACTCTGGCGCAGGGCGCCTGAGCGGGGCATCCGGGAAACCCCCTAGGTCTGCGCGGGAGTCCCGTCGAGCTCCTCGGGCCGGAACGCTCCGACCGAGCGGGCGAAGGCGGCGGCGCGCTCGGCGTCGGCCTCCGGCCAGACCACGTGGAAACGCTCGAAGACCACGTCGCCGATGCCGCCCGGTGAGACGCGGGCGAAGTAGCGGCGGTGCCCGTCGAGCCAGGAGGCGCGCGTGCGGTCCCCCTCGCCCTCGGCCCAGGCGAACGCGTCGTCGACGGAGTCGAGCGGACCGGTCCGCACCTCATCCGTCACGAGCACGACACGCGCCGCTCCCGCGCCGTCGCAGACGATCCAGTGCTCGCCCGCGACGGGCGCCCCCTCCTCGGCGAGGGACGCCGTGGCCGTCTTCACTCCGCGCCGCACGAGGCCCAGCAGCTCGTCCGCCATCGCCGTGCTGTCGCCGAACGCCTCGACCGGCGGGAGCGCCTCGTCGACTCCCGGATGTGCGGAGCGGTACTCCGCCCAGAGGAGCGCCGCCGAGGCGGCGTCGGGGTCGGGGAGGGCGGTGCGCTCCGGCGCGGCGGGCACGAGCGCCACGATGTTCGCCCCGGCCAGGGAGGCGGGATCGTCGGGGTGGTTGTCGGGCGTGGTGACCGTGTCGAAGGGCCAGTGCTGCTGGAGCCAGCGGCGCGCGTAGGCGTCGAGCTCCTCCTCGAGCCGCGAGCCCCGGACGGCGGGGACGACCCACCAGGAGGCCTCGGCGGAGTCGCCGCCGCCGGGCCGGACGCTCAGAGCGCCCAGCGCCTCGGTGCGGTCCGGGCCGACGAGCAGGAACGCGTGCGCTCTGCCCGCACGCGACTCCTCCTCGAGGCGCAGGAGACCGCGCACGTCGTCGCCGAGGGACGCCGACGGCAGGGCGGCCGGATCGTCCCCGCGGAGGAGAGCCGCGAGCCACGGTCGCTGCTCGCCGATCACCGCGTGCAGGAGGTCCGCATCGCTCGAGACGAGAGGACGCAGGAGGGCGCCCGCCGGCAGCTCGAGCCGCGCGGGAAGGGGCGCGTCGCCGGTTCCACCGCTCATGACCGCACCTCCCCGCGCACCGGCTCAGCCGGCCGCGCGCTCCAGCACGAGCTCGCGGACGCGGGCGGCGTCGGCCTGCCCCTTCATGGCCTTCATCACGGCACCGATCACGGCACCGGCGGCCTGAACCTTGCCGTCGCGGATCTTCGCGAGCACGTCGGGCTGCGAGGCCAGTGCCGCATCGATCGCCTCGATGAGCGCTCCGTCGTCCGAGACGACCGCGAGTCCCCGGGCGTCGACGACCTCCTGCGGGGTGCCCTCCCCCGCGATGACGCCCTGGAGGACCTCGCGGGCGAGGCGGTCGGTCAGCGTGCCGCTCTCGATCAGACCGGCGAGCTCGGCGACCTGCGCCGGAGTGACCAGGGAGGCCGGGTCCTCGCCCGCCGCGTTCGCGAGGCGCGCGATCTCCCCGGTCCACCACTTGCGGGCCGCCTGCGGAGCGGCTCCCGCGGAGACGGTCTCGGTGATCTCGACCAGCAGGCCGCTGTTGGCGACGTCCTGGAACTCGAGGTCGGTGAAGCCCCACTCCTGCTTGAGGCGGCGGCGGCGGTCGGCGGGCTTCTCGGGGAGCGCGGCGCGCAGCTCCTCGATCATCTCGGGGCTCGGCACCACCGGGAGCAGGTCAGGCTCCGGGAAGTAGCGGTAGTCGTCGGCGTCGCTCTTGGGCCGGCCCGCGGAGGTGCGGCCGGTGTCCTCGTGCCAGTGGCGCGTCTCCTGCGTGATCGTGCCGCCCGCGGCGAGGATCGCCGCCTGGCGCTGGATCTCGTAGCGGACGGCGCGCTCGACCGAGCGGAGCGAGTTGACGTTCTTGGTCTCGGTGCGGGTTCCGAGCTTCTCCTGGCCGATCGGGCGGAGCGAGACGTTCGCGTCGCAGCGCAGGTTGCCGCGCTCCATCTTGGCGTCCGAGATGCCGAGCGCCAGCACGATGTCGCGGATCGTCGCGACGTAGGCCTTCGCGTACTCGGGCGCGCTCTTCCCCGCGCCGTAGATCGGCTTCGTGACGATCTCGACGAGCGGGACCCCCGCGCGGTTGTAGTCCACGAGCGAGTACTCGGCGCCCTGGATGCGGCCGGTGGCGCCGCCGACGTGCGTGAGCTTGCCGGCGTCCTCCTCCATGTGCGCGCGCTCGATCGGGATCTGCACGAGCGAGCCGTCGGCCAGCTCGATCTCGACCGAGCCCTCGAAGGCGATCGGCTCGTCGAACTGCGAGATCTGGTAGTTCTTCGCCAGGTCCGGGTAGAAGTAGTTCTTGCGCGCGAAGCGGCTGGACGGGGCGATCGAGCAGCCCAGGGCGAGGCCGAGGCTGATCGAGTAGCGGACGGCCTGCTCGTTCACGACCGGCAGCGAGCCCGGGAGGCCGAGGTCGACCGGGGTCACGTTCGTGTTGGGCTCGGACCCGAACTCGTTCGGCGCGTCCGAGAACATCTTGGTCTTCGTGTTGAGCTCGACGTGCACCTCGAAGCCGAGCACCGGCTCGAAGGTCTCGAAGACCTCGTCGTAGTCCATCAGCTCGGGAGCGGACGTGTGCGCGGAGGCCATCAGACGGCACCTTCCTCGGTCGCGGAGAGCACGGAGTGGGTCAGGTCGGGGGCCTGCGCGAGGAGCGGGCGGCCCCACTTCTCCTCGAGCAGCGCCTCGAGCGCGGCGCCCACGGTGTAGAGGCGCACGTCCTCCCGGGCGGGAGCGAGGAACTGGATGCCGACGGGCAGCCCGTCCTCGTCGGCGAGGCCGGCGGGGACGGAGATGCCGGGGATGCCGGCCAGGTTCGCCGGGATGGTCGCGACGTCGCCGCGGTACATCGCCAGCGGGTCGTCGAGCTTCTCGCCGAGGCGGTAGGCGGTCGTCGGTGCCGTCGGCGAGGCGATCACGTCGACGTCCGCGAAGGCCGCGTCGAAGTCCCGCTGCACCAGGGTCCGGACCTTCTGCGCGCTGCCGTAGTAGGCGTCGTAGTAGCCGGCCGAGAGGGCGTAGGTGCCGAGGATGATCCGGCGCTTGACCTCGGGGCCGAAGCCCTGCTCGCGGGTCGCGGACATGACCTGCTCGACCGTGCCGCCGCCCTCCGGCGTGACCCGGAGGCCGAACCGGACCGAGTCGAACTTGGCGAGGTTGCTGGAGGCCTCCGCGGGGAGGATCAGGTAGTAGGCGGCGACCGCGTGCTCGACGCTCGGGAGGCTCACCTCGACGACCTCGGCTCCGGCGCCCTGAAGGATCTCGAGCGCCTCGTGGAAGCGCGCCAGCACGCCGGGCTGGAAGCCCTCGCCGCCGTCGAGCTCCTTGACCACGCCGATCCGGAGGCCCGTCACGTCGGCGCGGCGCACCGCGTCGGCGAAGGAGGGCCAGGAGTCGCGCAGCGACGTCGAGTCGCGCGGGTCGTGGCCCGCGATGACGTCGTGCAGCAGCGCGGAGTCGAGGACCGTCCGGGAGACGGGGCCGATCTGGTCGAGGCTCGAGGCGAGCGCGATCGCTCCGTAGCGGGACACGCCGCCGTAGGTCGGCTTCACGCCGACGGTGCCGGTCACGTGCGCGGGCTGACGGATCGATCCCCCGGTGTCGGAGCCGAGGGCCAGGGGCGCCTCGTAGCTCGCGACGGCCGCGGCGGACCCGCCGCCGGAGCCGCCGGGGATGCGGTCGAGGTCCCACGGGTTGTGGGTGGGGCCGTAGGCGCTGCGCTCGGTGGTCGAGCCCATCGCGAACTCGTCCATGTTGGTCTTGCCGATCGGGACCAGCCCGGCCTCGCGGACCTTGCGCATGACGGTCGCGTCGTAGGGCGGGCGCCAGCCCTCGAGGATGCGGGAGCCGCTCGTGGTCGGCATGTCGTTCGTGACGATGACGTCCTTGACCGCGAGAGGCACCCCGGCGAGGGGGTGCAGCGACTCGCCGTCGGCCCGCCGGCGGTCGATCGCCTCGGCGGACGCGACCGCGCCCTCGCGCGCGACGTGGAGGAAGGCGTGGACCGCTCCGTCGACCGCGTCGATGCGCTCGAGGTGGGCGCGGGTGGCCTCGACCGAGGAGACCGAGCCGTCGGCCAGCTTCTCGGAGAGGGCGGACGCGCTGAGGCGGACGAGCTCGTCGCCGTGCGCGCTCACTGCTCCTCCCCCAGGATCGCGGAGACCTGGAAGCGGCTGCCGTCGTGCTCGGGCGCGCCGGAGAGGGCCTGCTCGAGCGTGAGGGTCTCGCCGACCACGTCGGGCCGGAAGACGTTCTCGAGCGGGATCGGGTGGCTGGTCGCCGGCACGTCGGGCGTGGCGACGGCCTGGACCGCGCGCACGGAGTCGACGATCTGGCCGAGCTCCCTGGTGAGGCTCCCGATCTCGTCGGAAGTGAGGTCGATCCTGGCCAGCTGGGCCAGATGGGCGACCGTGTCGGCCGTGATCTCGGACATGCGTCTCCGTCTGGTGGTTCGGGGGGATTTCCGGCCGCCAGTCTACTCGGCGCGCCCGCACCGACTCCGCCCGTGCCGCCCGCCCGTCAGGAGCCGCCGAAGAGGCTGGCGCCGTGCTTCAGGAGTGCGTTGTACGCCCCCTCGTAGGTGGTCGGCAGGTCCTCGCCGGGCTCGCCGTACCGGGCCAGCAGCAGGCCCATCAGGCCGACGGCGGGCGGGCTCAGCGGCTTGTCGCGGTTCACGTGCGCCGGATGCGCCGGTGCCGACTCGGGGTTCGGGGGCAGGTACTGCGGCACCGTGGTCGGCCAGTCGCCGATCTGCCGCGGCTCGTCGAGGGTCAGCACCCCGAAGAGGTCCGGGGCGGAGGCGTCGCGAGCGGTCAGCGGCTCGAGGCCGTGCAGGGCGCTGAGGGTCCGGATCACGGCGCCGTGGTGCAGCTCGTCGTGCACGATCGTGCCGGCCCTCGTGTAGGCCGAGACCGCGATCGCCGGCACGCGGCAGCCGAGCCGGTCGAAGGCGAAGCCCATCTCGCCCTCGCGGCCGTCGCCCGGCGGAGTCGCCGACGGCGGGGGGACGTGGTCGTAGAGGCCGCCGTGCTCGTCGAAGGTCGCCAGCAGGAGCGTGTTCACCGCGTTCGAGCCGGTCGTGCTCGCGCTCTCCCGGATCGCCGAGTACACCTGGTGCAGCAGCAGCTCGCCGGCGCGGACGTCGGACAGCGCGCTGTCGTAGACGGGCGTGCCGTCGACCTCGTCCTCGTGCAGGACCCCGGTCGGCGGGTGCATGTCGTTGTGGTCGAAGACGAGCCGCGGCTCGAGGAAGGCGTAGTCGGGCAGCTCGCCGTTCTCCACGTCGGCGTAGAAGCGGTCCATCGTCGAGAAGTGGGTCTTCCAGTACTTCTCGAGCACCGGCGCGTGCAGGAAGCCGGTGTAGGAGACCACCTGCAGCGCGTCGAAGTAGACGCGCCAGGTCCTCCCCGCCTCCTCGAGGCGGTTGAACACCGTCGGCGCGTCGGCCAGGTCGTCCGCGAGCCACTTCTCGTAGCCGCCGCCCTGCTTGTTGGTGACGAAGCCGTGCGAGGTCGACGCGTGCAGGAAGGACCGGTTGCAGAAGGTCTGGGAGGGGACGGCGCAGAACCACTGGTCGAAGACGGCGAACTCGCGGGCGAGGGTGGAGAAGACGGGCAGCATCTCCGGTGAGAAGCCGCCCATGATCGTCCGCGCCTCCTCCGCAGTGGGCTCCTGCCCCTTCTTCATCACCCTCAGGTGCTGGACGTAGTCCTCGAGGAAGCCGCTCATCGTCGGGGCGGAGGCGTCGGCGGGCGCGTTGAAGGGCGCGGTCATGGCGCCGACGGTGCGGCCGGCGTTCTCGGGCGGATCCACCGTGCCGAAGAGCTGGGTGTTGACGTGCGGGTACTCCTCGCCCGGGTCCGGGTCGGGCTGGCGCATCACGGAGTCGGTGGCGCCCTCGTAGACGTGCGTGCCGACGGTCAGTCCCCCGGCGCTGGTGTTCGTCCGCTCGTCGGGGAGGAGGCCCTCGAAGCTCTCGCCCGCGGGCAGGTCGTCCGGTCCGTAGAGGCGGCCGAGGACGTTGTCGAAGGAGCGGTTCTCGAACATGATCACGACGACGTGGTCGAATCCCGGCTCCGTGCGGGCGGGCAGTCGCGGCTCCTCCTCGCGGCGGGGGCCGGAGGCGACGGCCGCGCCGATCGCGCCGCCGGCGAGGGCTCCGGCTCCGACTCCGGCGGCGGCGGTGCCGGCCAGGAAGCGGCGGCGCGAGCGGGAGCGGGGAGCTCCGTCGTCGCGCTCCGAGGGAGTCCGCTCGCTGATCATCTCCGCCGCCTCTCCTGCGCCGCCTGCGCCTGCTCGGAGTGTAGCGACGCGCCCGGGACGGCGGCTCGAACGCGGGCGAGCAGTCCGGCCTCCGGCTCGGGGTCGACGTGCGCGCGGCGGGCCGCGTCGCGGAGGCGCCGCCCGACCGGCGCGGGCGGCGCGAACGCCGGCGCCGTGCGGGGCCAGCGCGCGAGGGGGCGGTCGGGACCGCCGAGGAGTGCGGCCAGCTCTCGGACCTGCGGATCGACGAGCGCCCGGCGCACGCCCGCCCGGGCGCGGACGAGCTGCGCGGGAGTCTCCGGACCGAGCGGCACGCCGATCCGTGCACCCGAGGGGACGGCCGAGGCGAGCACGAGCGCCGGCACCGTGCCGGGCCGCTCCGCGCTCCCCCGCGCGGTGACGACGAGCAGCATCCGCCGCCCCGCCCGCTCCCCGTCGCGGACGGCGTCGAACACGACGTGCAGCAGCTGCTCCGCGAGGCGCGCATCGGCGGATCGATCGGTGCCGGCGGCTGCGGCGTCGGCGAAGTCGGCCGGATCGACGAGGGACCGCGACTCGACCAGGACGAGCGGAGGCAGGGTGCCGGCTGCGGCCTCGGCGGCCAGCGCGTCGACGGGAAGGAGGCGCCCGCCGCGGGAGCCGGCGGCGCCCGGATCGCGGTGGGGCCACTCCGGATCGGCGAGGAGCGTGGTCGAGACGCCCTGCCGCTCGTCGACCGCGAGAGCCCAGCCGGTGCCGGTCTCCCGGGCCGCGCGCAGGGCGGCCGGCAGCGGATCGCGGCCGTCGGCGCGCCAGTGGTCGGCCCGGGCGAAGGCCGTGGCGAGGAGCGCGTGCACCGGCAGCATCTCGGGGGCGAAGCGTGCGCCCGGAGGATCGTCCGGGCCGGGCGCGGTCATCACGGCGTCCGTGCCGCCGGTGAACACCGGGCCGTCCGGATCGTCGAGCGCGCCGAGGACCTGGTCGCGGCTGCGGCCGGCGAAGGAGAGCACGACCACGTGGTCGATCCGCCCGAGCACCTCGGCGGTCCGGCGCTCGGCGGCGGTGGGCCGAGCCGCGGCGTCGAGCGCGAGCGACGCTGCGTCGGCGAGGGAGCGGCGCAGGAACGCCCGCCGCTCCCCGCCGCCCGCGTCAGGCATCGGGCCCGGTCGGCTCCTCCGTGCTCGGGGCGGTCGTGTCCGGGACGGCGTCGGTCTCCGGCACGGCGTCGTCCTCCGGCGAGGCGTCGGAGCGCGATGCGCCGGCGACGTCCCCGTCCTGGCCGGCGGCGGCCTCCTCCGGAGCGTCGGCGGACGCCTCCTCCGGCAGCGCGATCGCGTCCGGTCCCTCCGTCACCAGGAGGTGGAACTCGGCCGCGGTGATGATCCGGAGCCCCAGGGCCTCGGCCTTGCCGAGCTTGCTGCCGGCGCCGGGACCGGCGGCGACGTAGTCGGTCTTCTTGGAGACGCTCGAGCCGGCCTTGCCGCCGGCCGCGAGGATGGCCTCCTGCGCCCCCTCGCGGGAGTACCCCTCCAGGCTGCCGGTCGCCACGACCGTGAGACCCGCGAGCACCCCGCCGGCGGCGTCCACGGCACCGGGACCGGGGTGGCCGGGCGTGGCGAAGCGCACTCCGGCCGCGGCCCAGCGGTCGACGATCTCGACGTGCCAGTCGACCTCGAACCAGGCGATCAGGGCGTCGGCGATGATCCCGCCCACCCCGTCGACCGCGGCGAGCTCGTCGCGGCTCGCCACGCGGATCGCGTCGAGCGAGCCGAAGTAGCCCGCCAGCGCGCGCGCGGCGACCGGGCCGACGTGCCGGATGCTGAGCGAGACCAGCAGGCGCCACAGCTCCTTGGTCTTCGCCCGCTCGATGTTCTCGATCAGCCGGAGGGCGTTGGTGGAGGGCACGGAGGCGGCGTCCCCCGCGAAGGCTCCCGCCTCCGGGTCGAAGGCGCCGTCCTTGGCGAGCTGCCGCTTGCGCTTGAAGGGCGTGACGACCTTCGGATCGCCCTTCGCGTCGAGCTTCTGCAGACCCGTCTCGGAGTCGCGGACGACGACCTCGATCGGGAAGAGATCGGCCAGCGTGAGCTCGAACAGGCCGGCCTCGGTCCGCAGCGGCGGCTCGGCGGGCACCAGGGGCTGGGTCAGGGCGGCGGCGCTGACCTCGCCGAGCGCCTCGATGTCGAGCGCGCCGCGGCTGCCGATGTGCTCGACGCGCCCGCGGACCTGCGCGGGGCAGGACTCCGCGTTGGGGCAGCGCAGGTCGACGTCGCCCTCCTTGGCCGGAGCGAGCGTGGTGCCGCACTCGGGGCACTGCGTCGGCATCACGAACTCGCGCTCGGAGCCGTCGCGGAGCTCCACCACCGGGCCGAGCACCTCGGGGATGACGTCCCCGGCCTTCCGCAGCACGACCGTGTCGCCGATGAGCACGCCCTTGGCCTTGACCACGTCGGCGTTGTGCAGCGTGGCCTGGCGCACCTCGGACCCCGCGACCTTCACCTTGGTCATCTGGGCGAACGGCGTCGCGCGGCCGGTGCGCCCGACGCTCACGACGATGTCGAGGAGCTTCGTGTGGACCTCCTCGGGCGGGTACTTGTAGGCGATCGCCCAGCGCGGCGCCCGGCTGGTGGCGCCGAGCTCGTCGTGCAGCTCGAGCTCGTCCACCTTCACGACCACGCCGTCGATCTCGTGCTCGACCGAGTGCCGCTCGCGGCCGTAGCGGTCGACGAAGGCGAGCACCTCCTCCACCGAGGCCGAGACGCGGTTGTGGCCGCTGACCGGCAGTCCCCAGGAGGAGAGGAGCCCGTAGACCTCGGACTGGGTCGCGACAGGCGGGTCCGGCCAGGCGCCGATGCCGTGCACGTAGAGCGCGAGGGAGCCGACGCGCGCCTCGCCGGCGCGCAGGTCGAGACCCGACTTCTTGTCGAGCTGCTGGCGGAGGCCGCCGCTCGCCGCGTTCCGCGGGTTGGCGAAGGTCGGGAAGCGCCGCAGTGCGCTCGTGCGCGCCTTCTCCTCCTCGAAGACGCCTCGGGTGGCGGGCGGGCGGGACGACCAGCGGGTCCGCGCCTCCTCGACCGCCTCGTCGCGCAGCGTCTCCTGGAGGGCGTTCAGCTCGGCGAAGGCGGCCACGGGGATGAAGACCTCGCCGCGGACCTCGACGAGTGCCGGGTGGCCCTCGCCGGAGAGGCGCTCGGGGATGCCCGCGACGCGGAGGGCGTTGACGGTGACGTCCTCGCCGGTGCGGCCGTCACCGCGGGTCGCCGCCGTGACGAGGCGGCCGTCCTCGTAGTGGAGGGAGATCGCGAGCCCGTCGATCTTGAGCTCCGTGAGCCAGGCGACGGGGCGGTCGGCCGAGGCCACCGTCTTCTCGCACCACTCGCGCAGCTCCTCGGCCGAGAACACGTTGTCGAGGGAGAGCATCCGCTCGGCGTGGTCGATCGGGGCGAGGCCCGCTCCGACGATCCCGCCGACGGTCCGCGTCGGCGAGTCCTCGGCGGCGAGCTCGGGGTGCTCGGCCTCGAGCGCGGCGAGCTCGCGCACCAGGGCGTCGTACTCGGCGTCGGACAGCGGCGAGGAGTCGGCCGCGTAGTAGTCGTCGCTCGCCGACCGGATCCGCGCCCGCAGCTCCTCGACGCGGGCGGCGGGCTCGACGGCGCTCACCGGAGCACCGCGGCGTCGGCCGCGACCGTGCGGTCGATCGTGCACTGGCCCAGCACGCGGGTGCCGAGGTAGACGACGGCCGTCTGGCCGGGGGCGACGCCGTCGAGCGGCGAGTCCGGAGTGATCACGAGCTCCACCCTGCCATCGACGTGCGACACCATCGCGGAGGCGGGGACCGGGTCGGCGTGCGCGCGGATCTGGACGTCGCAGCGGAAGGGCGCGTCCGCGTCCTCGGGAGCGGCGCCCGCCCAGGTGAACCGCTCGCCGGCGATCTCGCCGATGCGCAGAGCCTCGCGCGGACCGACCACGACCTCGTTGCTCACCGGCCGCACCTCCAGGACGAAGCGGGGCCGTCCGTCGGGCGCGGGGACGCCGAGGTGCAGGCCCCGGCGCTGGCCCACCGTGTACCCGTGGGCGCCCTCGTGGGAGCCGACCACCGCGCCGTCACGATCGACGACCGCTCCGGTCTCGGGGGCGACGCGCTCGGCGAGCCAGCCGCGGGTGTCGCCGTCGGGGATGAAGCAGATGTCGTAGCTGTCGGGCTTGCTCGCGACGCTGAGGCCCCGCTCGGCCGCCTCCGCGCGCACGATCGCCTTGGACGGCGTGGAGCCGAGCGGGAACATCGAGTGCCGAAGCTGCTGCTCCGTCAGCACGCCGAGGACGTAGGACTGGTCCTTCGCCTCGTCGCTCGCGCGGTGGAGCTCCGGGGAGCCGTCGGCGGCGGTGCGGAGGGAGGCGTAGTGGCCGGTGCAGACCGCGTCGAAGCCGAGGTCGAGAGCCTTCTCGAGCAGGGCGGCGAACTTGATCCGCTCGTTGCAGCGCATGCAGGGGTTCGGGGTGCGGCCCGCCGAGTACTCGGCGACGAAGTCGTCGACGACGTCCAGCTTGAACCGCTCGGAGAAGTCCCACACGTAGTACGGGATGCCGAGGACGTTCGCAGCGCGCTGCGCGTCCATCGAGTCCTCGATCGTGCAACACCCCCGGCTGCCGGTGCGCAGCGTGCCGGGCATCCTGCTCAGGGCGAGGTGCACGCCCACCACGTCGTGCCCCGCCTCCACCGCGCGGGCCGCGGCCACCGCCGAGTCCACTCCACCGCTCATCGCCGCCAGAACCTTCACCGTGCGAGTCTACGTTTCCCGCGGGCGCGGCCGGCAGGGGTTCAGGCGGGCAGCACCGCGCGGTTCGAGAGTCCGGCTCGGGCGGCGCGGGCGTAGGCGCTGGGCAGCGCGGCCAGGAGGGCGTCGACGTCCGCGTCGGTCGAGGTGTGGCCGAGCGTCATCCGGAGCACCCCGCGGGCCTCGTCCTCGCTCCGGCCGAGCGCGAGGACCACGTGCGAGGGCTCCGGGATCCCCGCCGTGCAGGCGGACCCGGTCGAGACGGAGACGCCCGCGGTGTCGAGGAGGAAGAGGAGGGAGTCGCCCTGCGCACCGGGGAAGGCGAGGTGCGCGTTGTTGGCGACCCGGCGTCCGGAGTCGAGGGCGGGCCCGGTCAGGGTCGCCCCCGGCACGGCGGCGAGGACGCCCGCGACGAGCCGGTCGCGCAGGGCGGCCAGGCGCTGCGCCTCCGCCGACAGCTCGGCGTCCGCCTCGACCGCGGCGGCGGCGAAGGCCGCGGCGCCGGGCACGTCCTGGGTGCCGGAGCGGACGCCCCGCTGCTGTCCGCCTCCGTGCAGCACCGGGACCACGCGGGCGTCGCGGGCGAGCACGAGCGCACCGGTCGCGATCGGCCCGCCGACCTTGTGACCCGAGACGCTGACGGCGGCCAGTCCCGCGCCGCGCCCGGAGCCGGAGGCGCGGCGGATCTCGGCGATCCGCAGCGGCACGTGTCCGAGGGCGGCGACCGCGTCGACGTGGAGGGGGACGCCGGCGCGGGCGCACACCGCCGCCAGCTCGGCGATCGGGTTGATCGTCCCGATCTCGTTGTTGACCCAGAGCACCGTGACCAGGGCGACCGATCCGGGATCCTTCTCCAGCGCCGCGGCGAGCGCCTCCGGCCGCAGGGTGCCCTCGTCGTCGAGAGGCAGCCACTCGAGGACGGCGCCCTCGTGCTCGGCGAGCCAGGCGGCCGAGTCGAGCGTCGCGTGATGCTCCCCCTCGGCGACCAGGACCCGGACGCGGGCCGGGTCCTCGCTCCGGCGCTGCCAGTAGAGGCCCTTGATCCCGAGGTTGACCGCCTCGGTGCCGCCGGCGGTGAGGATCACCTCGATCGGCTCGCAGCCGAGCACCCCCGCGAGCGCCGACCGGGCGTCCTCCAGCCGGCGGCGCGCCTCCTGGCCGGAGCCGTGGACGGAGGAGGGATTGCCGGCGTGGGCAGACGCCTCCGCGAACGCGGCGAGCGCCGAGGCCCGCAGCGGGGTGGTCGCGGCGTGGTCGAGGTAGATCACAGCAGCCTTTCGTCCCGCGTCGGCGGCACGGAGGGAGCCGGTGCCCGTCACTACTGTAAGTCGCATGACCTCTCACGATCCCCTGGCCCGGCTCGGCGTGACCGTGGACGATCAGGGCGGTGAGCTGCGGGTCTGGTCCCAGAGCGCGAGCGCCGTCGATCTGCTGCTGTACGACGAGAAGGATCCGACCTGGGTGACCCGCACGGTCCCGCTGGCGCGCGACGACGCCGCGGTCTGGTCCGCGCGCTCCGATCTGCTGGCCCCCGGCCGCCGCTACGCCCTGCGCGTCGACGGGCCGACGGGCCCCCGGCACCGCTTCGACCCCCGCCGGGCCCTGCTGGAGCCGTACTCCCGGGGCCTGCACCGGGTGGCGGAGAACGAGTGGCGCTCGGTCGTCGTGGACGACGCGTTCGACTGGGGCTCCTCCTCCCGGCCCGGCACCCCGATGGACCGCACCGTGATCTACGAGGCGCATGTGAAGGGGCTGACCCGGCTGAACCCGGCGCTGCCCGTGGAGCTGCGCGGCACCTACGCCGGCCTGGCGCACGAGTCGACGGTCTCGGCGCTGCTCGATCTGGGCGTGACGGCGGTCGAGCTGCTGCCCGTGCACGCGTTCGTGTCGGAGCAGCGCCTGCTGCGGCAGGGGCTGACCAACTACTGGGGCTACAACACGCTGAACTTCTTCGCCCCGCACGCCGCGTACGCCTCCTCCACCGCGCAGCGCGGCGGACCGACCGCGGTGCTCCGGGAGTTCAAGGGGATGGTGAAGCTCCTGCACGAGGCCGGCCTCGAGGTGATCCTGGACGTGGTCTACAACCACACCGCCGAGGAGGGGCCGGGCGGGCCGATGTCGAGCCTGCGCGGGATCGACGACGCCGGCTGGTACCGCCAGACGCCCGAGGGCCACTACGTGGACGTCACCGGCTGCGGGAACACGATCGACTTCGGCCGGCCCGCGGCGCAGCGCCTCGCGCTGGACTCGATGCGCTACTGGTCGGGCGAGGTCGGGATCGACGGCTTCCGGCTCGACCTGGCCGCGACCCTCGGCCGCGACGAGATCGCGCACTTCCGGAGCGACCACCCGCTGCTGCGGGCCGCGGTCGAGGATCCGGCGCTGGCCGGCGTGAAGATGATCGCCGAGCCCTGGGACGTGGGAATGGGCGGCTGGCAGACCGGGAACTTCCCGGCCGGGTGGTCGGAGTGGAACGACCGCTACCGCGACCGCGCCCGCAACTTCTGGCTCTCGGACATCGACTACGCCCGCCGCGCCGGCACGGCCCCCGTCGGCATCGGCGGCTTCGCGACCCGGCTCTCGGGCTCCTCCAACACCTTCTCGGCGGAGCGGGGCCCCCTCGCGTCGGTCAACTTCGTCACCGCGCACGACGGCTTCACGCTGGCGGACCTCGTCTCGTACAACGTCAAGCACAACATCGGCAACGGCGAGTCGAACCGCGACGGAGCCGACACCAACCGCTCCTTCAACCACGGCTTCGAGGGCCCCACCACCGACGAGCGGATCACGCTGGCGCGGCGCAAGGCGATGCGGAACCTCCTGGGCACCCTGCTGCTGTCGGCCGGCGTGCCGATGATCGCGGCGGGCGACGAGACCGGGCGCAGCCAGCGCGGCAACAACAACGCCTACTGCCAGGACTCGGACCTGACCTGGGTGCGCTGGGAGGGCCTGGCCGACTGGCAGCTCGCGCTCCGCGCGCACACGCGCACCCTGCTGCGCCTGCGGCGCGAGCACCCGGCGCTGCGTCCCTCCCGCTACGGCAGCGGCGACGCGAGCGAGCCGGGCGCCACGACCATGACGTGGTTCGACGCCCACGGGCGCGGGATGAGCGAGCACGACTGGACCTCCGCCGCCAACCGGACGTTGCAGTACCTCGCAGCCTCGACGCCGGTCGAGGGCGAGCCGGACCGTGTCCTGCTGGTGGTGCACGGCGTCGAGCAGGACACCACGGTCGTGCTCGCCGACGGCGAGGGGGTCACCGGCTACACGCGCCTGTGGAACAGCGAGGAGCCGGAGCCGCTGGAGCACGGCGAGTCGTTCGAGCCGGGGCAGGTCATCCGCGTGGCCGGCACCTCGATGCAGCTCTTCGCCGCGCACGGGCCGGCGGCCGAGCAGGACGCCTGATGGCGCGGAGCGGGCCGGGAACCCCGGCGACCGTCGCGCTGACGGCGGCGGGTGTCCCCTTCACTCCCCGCCAGTACCGGCACGACCCGGCCACGACGCGCTACGGGCTCGAGGCGGCCGAGGCGCTCGGCGTCGAGCCGGAGCGCGTGTTCAAGACCCTGATGGTCGATGTGGACGGCGAGCTCGTGGTGGGCGTCGTGCCCGTCACCGGCTCGCTCGGGCTGAAGGAGCTCGCGGCCGCGGTCGGAGGCAGGCGGGCGGCGATGGCCGACCCCGTGCTGGCCCAGCGCCGGACCGGCTACGTGCTCGGCGGCATCTCGCCGCTCGGGCAGAGGACGCGGCACCGCACCGTGATCGACGAGACCGTCGAGCTCCACGACACGGTGCTCGTGTCGGGCGGGCGCCGGGGCTTCGACATCGAGCTCGCCCCCGCCGACCTCGTCGCCGCGACGGCCGCCCTCCTCGCCGACATCGCGCGCTGACCCCTGCTCCCCCGCCGTCCTCCTCCGGGCGCCGTCCTCCTCCCGCGAGACCCCGTCCCGGTCCGCGAGGCGCCGAGGAAGGCGCACCGGAGCGGCATCTCGCGGAGAGGGACCGGGCGGGGTCAGCCGGCGGCGGCGGCCAGGCCCAGCTCGGCGGAGCGGGCCAGGAGGGGATGCCGCGGCACGACGCGGACGGTGTAGCCGAAGGATCCGCTGCGGTCGAGGGTGACCACTCCGGCGTAGGGCACGCGCCCGACCGCGTCGGCCGGCACCACGGCACCCGACTCCTCGACCACCTCGAGCTCGTGGTGGCGGACCTCGGTGAGCGAGCCGTCAGCGGACGTCGTCCCGTAGACGACCTCGACCGAGACGTCCGCCGGCGAGAGCTCGCCCAGGCGCACGCCCGCCCGCACGGCGAGCCGGTCCCCGCGCTGGGGCACCGCGTCGATCCCGCCGGATTCGACGGACGCGACCGCGACCCCGGGCCAGCCGGCGCGGACCCGCCGCTTCCAGCTCGCCAGCTCCTTGGCCGGCTCGAAGTGGTCGGCGGCGACGGCGCGCCCTGCCTCGGCGGCCGGCGAGTAGAGCGCCTCGACGTACTGGCGCACCATCCGCTCGGCGGAGAGCTCGGGCGAGAGGGTCGCGAGGGTGTGCCGGATCGACCGCACCCACCGCCGGGGCACGCCGTCGTGATCGCGCTCGTAGTAGCGCGGCACGACCTCGGTCTCGAGCAGCTCGTAGAGCGCCTCGGCCTCGAGCGTGTCGCGGGCCTCCGGGTCGAGCGCGCGGTCGGAGGAGGGGATCGCCCAGCCGTTCTCGCCGTCGAAGTACTCGTTCCACCAGCCGTCGAGGATCGAGAGGTTGAGCGAGCCGTTGAGCGCCGCCTTCATCCCCGAGGTGCCGCACGCCTCGAGCGGGCGCAGCGGGTTGTTGAGCCAGACATCGGTGCCCGGGTAGAGCAGCTGCGCCATCGCGATGTCGTAGTCCGGCAGGAAGACGATCCTGCGGCGCACGTCCGGCTCCTGCGCGAAGCGGACGAGCCGCTGGATCAGGCGCTTCCCCTCCTCGTCGGCCGGGTGGGACTTGCCCGCGATGACGATCTGGATCGGGTGCTGCGGGTGGGTGAGCAGCGCACGCAGACGCTCGGGGTCGTGGAGCATCAGGGTCAGCCGCTTGTAGGTCGGCACCCGCCGCGCGAAGCCGATGGTGAGCACGTCCGGGTCCAGCAGCTCGTCGAGCCAGGCCGGCGGGAGGCCGCCCGGGTTCTGCTCGCGCCAGGAGCGGGCGGCCCGGCGGCGGGCGTCCCGCACCAGCTGCTCCCGCATCGCCCGGCGCGCGGCCCACAGCTCGGTGTCGCCGAGCGAGCCCGAGGCCCAGTCGGCCCGCGTCGTGTCGTCGGTGCCGAGCCGCTCCTCCGCGAGCCGCCGGAGGATCGGATCGGTCCAGGTGGCCGCGTGGACGCCGTTCGTCACCGAGCCGATCGGCACCTCCGCCGTCTCGAAGCCGGGCCAGAGGCTCGAGAACATCGAGCGGCTGACCTCGCCGTGCAGCGTCGAGACGCCATTGGAGCGCTGCGCGAGCCGCAGGCCCATGTACGCCATGTTGAACGCCGTCCCGGAGTCCCCCGGCTCGGCGCCCAGCGCGAGCACGTCCTCGACCTGCACGCCCGGGAGCAGCTCCGTGGAGAAGTACTCCTCGATCATCCCGCGGTCGAAGCGGTCGATGCCCGCCGGCACCGGAGTGTGCGTGGTGAAGACCGTGCTCGCCCGCACCACCTGGAGAGCCTGGTCGAAGTCCAGGCCCGCGCCGATCAGGCCGGAGATGCGCTCGAGCCCCTGGAAGCCGGCGTGCCCCTCGTTGGTGTGGAACACCTCCGGGAGGACGCCGCCCGAGACCTCGGCCCAGAGTTCGAGCGCGCGGACCCCGCCGATGCCCAGCAGCAGCTCCTGCAGCAGGCGGTGCTCGCCCCCGCCGCCGTAGAGGCGGTCGGTGACGGAGCGGAGCGAGTCCTCGTTCTCGGGGATGTCGGTGTCGAGCAGGAGGAGGGTCACCCGGCCGACCTCCGCGCGCCAGACCCGGGCGTAGAGCGCGCGCCCCTCGGGGAGCGCCAGCACGATGCGGGCGGGCGAGCCGTCGGCGAGACGGACGACGCGCAGCGGCAGCCCGTCGGGATCGAGCGAGGGGTAGGACTCGAGCTGCCAGCCGTCGGCGGAGAGCTTCTGCGAGAAGTAGCCCGACCGGTAGAAGAGGCCCACGCCGGTGAGCGGCACGCCCAGGTCCGAGGAGGCCTTCAGGTGGTCGCCCGCGAGGATGCCGAGTCCGCCGGAGTACTGGGGCAGCGCCGCCGCGATGCCGAACTCCGGCGAGAAGTAGGCGATCGAGCGCGGGGCGGACTCCGGCAGCGACTGGTACCACCGCGGCTCGGTGCGGTAGCGCTCCAGCTCGTCGCGGAGGCGCCACGCCTCGTCGACGAAGCCCTGGTCCCCCGCCAGCTCGGCGAGGCGCTCGGGGCTCACTGCTCCGAGCAGAGCGGTGGGGTCCGCTCCCCCGCGCCGCCACAGCTCCGGATCGACCCGCTCGAACAAGCGCCGGGCGGGCTCGTGCCAGGCCCAGCGGAGATTGCCCGCCAGATCGCCCAGAGCCGAGAGCTCGGGCGGGAGGACGGAGCGGACGATGAAGCGGCGGATCGCCTTCACGGCACCCCTCGACTCTCTG
Source organism: Rathayibacter sp. RFBD1 (assembly GCF_002932915.1). Taxonomy (NCBI): domain Bacteria; kingdom Bacillati; phylum Actinomycetota; class Actinomycetes; order Micrococcales; family Microbacteriaceae; genus Rathayibacter; species Rathayibacter sp. RFBD1. The sequence goes on along the minus strand of NZ_PSWQ01000021.1, from coordinate 265,323 downwards.
CGGACCCCGGAGCGCCCGGTCGCGGAGCACCGGGGCGGTCGCGCTCGGTCACCCTAGCGGACCCCGACCACCGCGGATCGGCGGGACGCGGACCCGCCTCGACGCTCCGGCACGCGCTCCCCAAGTCCGTTTGCACAGGCCCGAGCGCGGGCGCAAGCGTCGTGTGCGAGCCGCCGCCGGTCGCTACTGTCGTGACGTGGCTCAGATACCTTTCGGCAAGGCTCAGAACGGCAAGGACGCACGGCGAGCGGGTCGCGGACGCGCACCCCAGGAGGCGTCGGCGCCTCCCGAGACGGCCGCCCCGGTGACCGCGGACGCACCCCACGCGTCGCCGGCGACCGCGACGACCGGGAGCGGCTACCGCGTCCGGGCCGAGCGCCTGCCGATCATCGACCCGCAGCCGCGGCTCGAGGACGACCGCTGGCCCGCGAAGGCGTTCGTCGGCGAGGTCGTCCCCTTCGCTGCCACGGCCTTCCGCGAGGGGCACGACCTCATCGGCGTCGACCTCCTGCTGCGCTCGCCGTCCGGGGCCGAGTCGGAGCACCGCATGTCGCTCCTCGCGACCGGCACCGACCGCTACGGGCGCCTCGTGGCCCTCGACGAGGAGGGCGATTGGAGCTACCGCATCCGCGCCTACGCCGACGACTGGGCGACCTGGCTCCACACGGCCGAGGTCAAGATCCCGGCCGGCCTGGACATCGACGTCACCTTCGCCATCGGCGAGGGCCTGCTGCGCAGCGGCGCCGACGACTCCTCGCGGCCCGAGGGCGAGCGCAGCCTGCTCTCCGACACCGCCGCCCGCGTCGGCGACACCACGCTGAGCGCCGAGGAGCGCCTCGCCGCGGCGACCGGTCCCGCCGTCCACGGCGCGCTCGACGCCCGCCCGGTGATGAGCCTCACGAGCGTCTCGGAGCCGCGCACCGTCCACGTCGAGCGCACCCGCGCCGGCGTCGGCGCCTGGTACGAGTTCTTCCCCCGCTCCGAGGGCGCCGTGCGCCACGAGGACGGGACCGTGACCAGCGGATCCTTCCGCACCGCGATCGACCGCCTCCCCGCTGTGGCCGCGATGGGCTTCGACGTGCTCTACCTGCCGCCGATCCACCCCATCGGCCGCTCCTTCCGCAAGGGCCCGAACAACACGCTCGACGCCGGCGAGAACGACCCCGGCTCGCCGTGGGCGATCGGCTCGGCCGAGGGCGGCCACGACGCGATCCACCCGGACCTCGGCACCGAGGACGACTTCCGCGCCTTCCACGCCGCGGTCGAGGCCGCGGGCCTCGAGCTCGCCCTCGACTTCGCCCTGCAGGCCTCGCCCGACCATCCCTGGGTCACCAGCCACCCCGAGTGGTTCACGACCCTCCCCGACGGCTCGATCGCCTACGCCGAGAACCCGCCGAAGAAGTACCAGGACATCTACCCGATCAACTTCGACAACGACCCCGAGGGCATCCGTCAGGAGTCGCTGCGGGTCCTGCGGCACTGGATCGACCTGGGCGTGCGGATCTTCCGCGTCGACAATCCCCACACGAAGCCGCTCGACTTCTGGGAGTGGATCATCCACGAGGTCAACGCCGAGCACCCCGAGGTCGTCTTCCTCGCGGAGGCGTTCACCCGCCCCGCGATCATGCGCGCGCTCGGCAAGGTCGGCTTCCAGCAGTCGTACTCGTACTTCACCTGGCGCAACACCAAGGAGGAGCTCGGCGAGTTCTTCACGAGCATCTCCCACGAGACGGCCGACTACATGCGGCCGAACCTCTTCGTGAACACTCCGGACATCCTCACCGAGTACCTCCAGTACGGCGGCCGCTCGGCGTACAAGGTGCGGGCGGCCCTGGCCGCGACCGCGTCGCCGCTGTGGGGGGTCTACGCCGGCTACGAACTGGTCGAGAACGTCGCTCGCCCGGGCGCCGAGGAGAACATCGACAACGAGAAGTACGAGTACAAGACGCGCGACTGGGCCGGCGCTGAGGAGTCGGGCCGCTCGCTGGCGCCGTACATCACGCGCCTCAACGAGATCCGGCGCTCGCACCCCGCGCTCGGGCAGCTGCGGAACCTGCACGTGCACGGCAGCGACGACGACGCGATCCTCGTCTACTCCAAGCACCTGCAGGCCGCGTTCACGGGCACCGGGACCGACGACACGATCATCGTCGTCGTCAACACCGACCCGCACTCGGCCCGCGAGACCACGGTCCACCTCGACCTGCCCGCGATCGGGCTCGACTGGAGCGCGACCTTCGAGGTCGAGGACCTGATCACCGGCGCCGTCTGGACCTGGGGCAGCGACGACTACGTGCGGCTCGACTCGTTCGTCGAGCCCGTGCACATCCTGAGCGTGAAGGCGGACGAGCGATGAGCGGAACCACCCCCGAGGGCACGAGCCCGGCCGAGGAGGCGGGCCTCAGCGCGCACGCCGAGACGGTCCCCACGACGGGCACCAGCTCGGCGACCACCTCCGGCCACGGCGCGCACGTCGCCGACGCGGCACCCGACGCACGACAGCACCCCGGAGCGGACGGCGAGAACGCGCGCAGCTACGCGGTCGAGACGGTCCCGGAGGCGCCTCAGCCGGTCGCGGGCGACGACGCCGTGACCGTCGAGCGCGACGCCGACGACGCGGAGTCCGCTCCGGTCGGCAGCGGGGCCGAGGGCGACCTGCCCGACGACACGGACGCCGCCGATTCCGTCGCAGCCGACAGCGCCGCTCCCCTCGAGACGACCGCCGGCCCCGCCGAGGCGACCGCGGACCCCGCGACCGCTTCGGGCCCCGTCGACGGCACCGCGGCGATCGCGCTGCCCGACATCCCGGAGTGGGTGCTGCAGCAGCTCGCCACCGGCAGCAACGCGCTCCCCCACGACGTCCTGGGCCAGCACCTCGTCGCGGCCCCCGGCGTCTCCGACCCGGTGACGGTCGTCCGCGTGCGCCGCCCGCTCGCCGAGAAGGTCGCCGTGGTGCTCGCCACCGGCGCCCGCGTCGAGCTGAGCCACCTCAGCGACGGGATCTGGCAGGGCTTCCACGTCCTCGGTCCGCAGGCGTACACGGTCGAGGCCCGCTACGGCGGCGGCGGCGAGTGGACCGCGGAGGACCCCTACCGGTTCTCGAAGACGGTCGGCGACTTCGACCTCTACCTCATCGGCGAGGGCCGCCACGAGCGTCTCTGGGAGGCGCTCGGTGCCCGCCACCGCGAGCACGAGGGGATCTGGGGCACGAGCTTCGCCGTCTGGGCCCCGCACGCCCAGGCCGCTCGGGTCGTCGGCGACTTCAACGACTGGAACGGCGAGGGCCACTCCCTCCGCAACCTCGGGACGACCGGGGTCTGGGAGATCTTCGTCCCGGGCGTCGAGCCCGGAGCCTCCTACAAGTTCGACCTGCTCTCGCGCGACGGCCACTGGGTCCGCAAGGCCGACCCGATGGCCCGCGCCACGGAGGTGCCGCCCGCGACGGCGTCCAAGGTCCCCGTCTCGCACCACCAGTGGGGCGACTCCGGCTGGATGGAGAAGCGAGCCTCGGTCGATCCGCACACGCAGCCGCTCAGCGTCTACGAGATGCACCTCGGCTCCTGGCGTCCGGGACTGGGCTACCGCGACCTCGCGGACCCGCTGATCGAGTACGTCACCGAGCTCGGCTTCACGCACGTGGAGTTCATGCCGCTCGCCGAGCACCCGTTCGGCGGCTCCTGGGGCTACCAGGTCACCGGCTACTACGCCGCCTCGAGCCGCTTCGGCACGGCCGACGACCTCAAGTACCTGATCGACCGTCTGCACCAGGCCGGCATCGGCGTCATCGTCGACTGGGTGCCCGGGCACTTCCCGAAGGACGACTTCGCCCTCGCCCGCTTCGACGGCGAGCCGCTCTACGAGCACCCGGACTGGCGCCGCGGCGAGCAGATGGACTGGGGCACCTACGTCTTCGACTTCGGGCACACCCAGGTGCGCAACTTCCTCGTCGCGAACGCCCTGTTCTGGCTCGAGGAGTTCCACGTCGACGCCCTGCGCGTGGACGCCGTCGCCTCGATGCTCTACCTCGACTACTCCCGCAAGGAGGGCGAGTGGCTGCCGAACCAGTACGGCGGACGCGAGCACCTCGAGGCGATCAGCTTCCTCCAGGAGGTCAACGCCACGGCCTACAAGCTGCACCCCGGCATCATGATGATCGCCGAGGAGTCGACGAGCTGGCCCGGCGTCACCCAGCCCACCAGCTCCGGCGGCCTCGGCTTCGGGCTCAAGTGGAACATGGGCTGGATGCACGACTCGCTCGACTACATGGCGAACGATCCGCTGTGGCGCCAGTACCACCTGGGCGAGATCACCTTCTCGTTCGTCTACGCCTTCAGCGAGAAGTTCGTCCTGCCGATCAGCCACGACGAGGTCGTGCACGGCAAGGGCTCGCTGATCCAGAAGATGCCGGGCGACCACTGGCAGCAGCTCGCGAACGTGCGCGCCTACCTCGCCTTCATGTGGGCCCATCCCGGCAAGCAGCTGCTCTTCATGGGCCAGGAGTTCGGCCAGTACTCCGAGTGGAGCGAGGAGCGGGGCCTGGACTGGTGGATCCTCGATCAGCCGAGCCACCGCGGTCTCTGGAGCCTCGTCGGTCAGCTGAACCGCGTGTACCGCGACTCGCCGTCGCTCTGGGAGCTCGACCACGAGCAGTCGGGCTTCGAGTGGATCGACGGCGGCGCGGCGGCGGCCAACGTCGTCTCGTTCCTGCGCAAGGACAGCGAGGGTCGCCCGATCGCCGTCATCGCCAACTTCTCGGGCTCGCCCGTGCACGGCTACCGCGTGAGCCTGCCCACGGCCGGCCGCTGGGAGGAGCTCGTCAACACGGACGCCGAGATCTACGGCGGCAGCGGAGTCGGGAACTTCGGAGCGGTCGAGGCTCGCGAGGAGCCGTGGGCCGGCCGCCCGGCTTCCGCCGAGCTGGTCCTGCCCCCGCTGGCCGTGCTCTACCTGCGACCCGCCGACTGATCGGTCCCCGCACGGAAGAGGCCGCCCGCCGCGACGATCGTCGCGAGCGGGCGGCCTCTCGGCGTTCCGGCCGGCGTCAGTAGAGCAGGCCGGTGAGCCGGGCCCGAGCCTTGTTGACGCGCGGGTCGGTCTGACCGACGATCTCGAAGAGCTCCAGGAGGCGCGCGCGGACGGCGGCCTTCCCGTCGGCGTCGAGCCGCGGGAACATCGAGAGCAGCCGGTCGAAGGCGTCCTCGACGTGGCCGCCCGAGACGTCCAGGTCGGCGACGGCGAGCTGCGCGTCGAGGTTCGACGGCTCGGCCGCGGCGGTCGAGCGGATGTCGTCGAGCGTGCGGCCCTGGAGGCGGGCCAGCAGCCGCACCTGGGCGAGACCGGCGACGGCGAGGTCGTCGCGCGGGTTCTGCGCGATGGCGGTCTCGTACTCGGTGATCGCCGCGGCGTAGTCGCCCCGGTCGATCGCGTCGTAGGCCTCCTGGTGGTGCGGCGGCAGCGGCTCCGGCTCGGGCTCCGCGCCCTCGGCGGGAGCGGCTCCACCCACCGGCACCGTGCCCGTCACACCGTTCTGAGCCGCGAGCTGGAGGACCTGCTCGAGCAGGTCGCGCAGCTGCTCCTCGGCGACGAGGCCGCTGAACAGGGGCACCGGGCGGCCGCCGATGATCGCGGCGACCGTCGGCACGGACTGCACCTGGAACGCCTGCGCCAGCTGCGGGCTCGACTCCACATCGACCCCGACGAGCACGAACGCGCCGGCGTACGAGACGACGACCTTCTCGAGCAGCGCGGTCATGCTCTGGCTCTGGTCCGACCAGGAGCCGCGCAGGTCGACGATCACCGGCACGCGCGACGAGAGCTGGACCACCTGGTCGAACTCGGCGTCGCCGGCGGTCAGCAGCAGCGGATTCGCGCCGGGCGCGCCTCCGGGAGCGGCGGGCGCGGCCGGGGCGCCGGCGGAGGCGGCGGGCGGGGTGCGGCGGTTCACCAGCGACGAGAGGTCGACGGCGCCGCGGAGGTTTCCGGGCAGGGGCGGGACGGTGCTCACGGCAGCTGCACCACCGAGACGAGTCCCTGGCTCCATCCGAGCATCACGATCTTCTCCTCCGATCCGACGGGCGGTACGTAGAACAGCAGTTGGTATCCGTAGGTGGTCTCGATGCCGGTCGTCGACTTGTCCGTGCCCAGCAGGGTCTGCGAGGCGCCGGAGGTCGAGACGGTCGAGCCCTCGGCAGTGGGGCGGACGGTCGACGTCTCGGCGATGCTCGCCGCGACGAGGGCCCCCGAGTCGTTCGTCGCGAGCGCGATCGTCGGCGACGTGCCGGCGGCGTTCGAGAACTCGATCGAGGCGGTGTCCGGGAGCGCCTCGCGGTCGGCGTTCTTCTTGTCGACGCCGACCTGCCCCCGGAGGGTGTCGCCGTCGGCCGCGAAGAGCTCGGCGTACTGGCTCGAGTCGCCGTTGGCGAGCACGTCCGCGTACGCGGAGCCGACCGACTGCGGGGCGAGCTTCATCAGGCGCGAGTCGGGCGCCACGATCGACGTGCCGACGGTGACGGGCGCGACGTCGGGGATGCGCGCGTTGGCCTCGAGCGAGATGGCGTAGTCGACCTTGTAGTCGACGCGCGGGCTCGCCTGGCTCATCATCAGCGCGATCGGGGCCTGGGTGGAGTCCGTCGAGTTCTGCACGACGGCGGTCACCAGGCGCGGCCACGACTCCGTGTCCTGCGGGAGCACCAGGCTCACCGGGGAGGCCGGGATCGTCTGCGGCGGGTCGATCGTCCCGCCCTTGGCGACGACGTCGTAGTTCGTGGTGCGCTCGGTGAGCGCCTCGCCCTGGAAGCGCTCGGCGAGGATCCCGGCGTCCCGGGCGGCGTCGGCGCGCGACGCGACATCGGCGACCTCGGCGACGACGGCCTCCGCCTGCTGCGTGGTGACCACGGGGGTCGGCTCGGCCGAGACCGGCTCTGCCCCCGCGGTCGCCGTGGCGGACGCGGTCGGCGCCTCGCTCGCGCCCGCGGCGAGATCAGGCCAGTAGTCGGAGCTGCAGCCGGAGAGGAGGACGGTCGTCCCGAGGACGACGGGCAGCACCAGGGCCGCCCGGCGGCGCGAGGGCGCCGGCGACGCCGTGGAGGCCTGGATCCCGGCACGCGGCCGGGGACGGCGGGCACCGCGGGGAATCCGGCCCTGCGGTCCCTTCCGGCGCGGGCCGTGCTGGCGGCGCAGGTGGACGAAGGCCCAGATGTAGAGGACGAGGCCGAGGAGGAGGAACACGGCTCCTCCGAGCAGCAGCGGGCCGGCGAGGGGCGTCGCGGTGTCCACGGGCCAGCTGACGCGCACGGAGTCGGCTGCCGGCGCGGTGCCGTCGCTCGCGATGAGGATGGAGACGTCCTCCGGCACGTCGAGCGCCAGGGTCACGCTGCCGCTCCCCTCGAACTCCTCGAGCCAGAGGTCGGAGCCGCGCGGATCGACGACCGCCGCGTCGGCGGTCTCGACGTCGGAGGAGAGCTGGACGCGCTCGCCCGTCTCCTCCGCGGAGGTGAGGGAGTCGTCGGCGCGCTCGTAGCCGATGGCGTCGTAGCTCGAGCCGCCCACCCAGCCCAGCACGTCGGAGGTCCGGGCGTAGGCGACGACGAGGTCGCCGCTGCCCTCGACCGTGATCGTCTGGCGTCCCGGGTTGGCGCCCAGGGTGCTGCCGTCGATCACCGCGTAGGGAGCGGAGGAGTCGAGCGCGGTCTCGGCGGTGAGGGACTCCGGAGGAGCCCAGACCGTCCGCTGACCGATGCCGAGCACGATCATCGCGGCAGCGATGACGGTGGCGATGATGGCGAAGACGAACCGCACGAAAGAACTCCTCCTGCGTTGCCGGATCGGGGTGACGGCCGGGGCCGGCTCGGGGTACGCAGCCGGACCGGGGCGCGACGGCAACAGACAAAGACAGTCCACGATAGCCGATGCCCTCGCTCCGATGCCCGGGAGAAGCCGAGAGTGCGGCCCGGGCGGCGCGCGGTGCGGGTGTCGCCCCGGCCGCGGCCTCCCTGCTGAATACACTTTCCCAGTGCCGCGAGCCCCACCGCGGTCCTGCTCTGAAGGAGACGACGTGGCGAACGACGAGGCCGAATTCACCCAGGTGTTCCGTGGCTACGACCGGGACGAGGTCGACAAGGCCGTCCAGGGCCTGCGCCGCGAGCTCATCCACTCGAACACCCAGGCGGCCGAGAGCGGCCGCGAGGTGAAGCGCCTGTCCTCCCGGATCGAGGGCCTCGAGAAGGAGCTGCAGCAGGTCGGCACTCCCACCTACGCCGGCCTGGGCGCCAAGCTCGAGCACACCCTGCGCGTGGCCGAGGAGCAGTCCGAGCGGATCATCGCCCAGGCCGAGAACGACGCCTCCGCCCTCCGCCGATCCACCCGCGACGACGGCGACCGCATCCTCCAGGAGGCGCGCGACGAGGCCGAGCGCCTGGTGACCGAGGCGCGCCGCCGTGCAGACCGGACCCGCGACGAGTCCGAGGCGCAGGCCGCGGCGACGCTCGGCAAGGCCGCCGACGACCGCGACGTGATGACGCAGGACGCCGTCCGCGAGGCCGCCGCGATCCGCGGCACCGTGGCGACCGAGGCCGCCGAGACCCGCGCCACCGCGAAGCGCGAGGCCGCCGCGATCCGCTCCGAGGCCGAGCGCGAGGCCGCGGAGATGCGCGCCGTCGCCGCCCGCGAGATCGAGGTCGCCCGCGCCGAGGCCGCCCGCCTCGCCCAGGCCAACGAGCTCCTGCGGGCCGAGGTCGCCTCCGAGGTCGACCGGCTCCGGGCGGCCGTCGAGGCCGAGGTCGCCCAGGCGCGCGCGGCGGTCGAGGCCGAGGTGCTCTCGACCCGCGCCGCGCTCGACGCCGAGGTCGCCGCCGCCCGCGCCGAGGGCGCGCGCGAGATCGCCGACCAGCGCACCCGGCTCACCCAGGAGCGCGCCGAGGCCGTCGCCGTGCTCGACGCCGAGCTGGCGGGCCTGCGTGCCGCGTCCGCCGACGAGGCCGCTGCGCTCTCGCGCGAGGTCGAGCAGGCCCGGATCGACCTGGTGGTCGAGCTCGCCGCGCGCCGCGAGGAGGCCGACCGCGACGACCTGCTCCGCCACCAGGAGGCCGTCGCGCAGACCCAGCGCTACCTCGACGAGTCGAACCTGCAGCTCGCCGACGCCATCCGACGCGCGAACGACAAGCGCCTCGAGGCGGACGCCCTCCGCAGCGACGCCCTCGACGACACGACGCGACTGCGCCGGAAGGCCCAGGACGACTCCGACGCCCTGCTCGACGACGCGCGCGACCAGGCGCAGACGCTCGTCGCGGACGCGGAGCGCCGCAGCCGCGAGCTGATGGACACCGCCGAGCGGCGCCTCGACGAGATCCGCACCGAGCGCGACGCGATCGCCGGCTACGTGTCGGGACTGCGCGGGCTCATCGGCCACATCGACGGACTCGCGGACGACGGCGACGGCTCCGACGGCAGCGGCTCTGACGGCGACGGCTCTGACGGCGACGGCTCCGACGGCGGCTCGTCCGGCCGCTAGGCGGCCGCCGCGCGGGTCGGCTCAGCCGAGCTCGCCCGCCCACTCCGTCGGCAGCGGGGACGAGGCGGGCGCGACCACGCGCACGATCTCGTCGAGGACCCGGCGGGTCTGCGCCTCGCCGACCCAGAGGTGCTTCCCGCCCTCCACAGCGACGAGGTCCAGCTGCGGCACGCTCGCGAAGCGCTCGGCGGCCGCCTCCGGCCGCAGGTAGTCGTCGAACTCCGGGACGAGCGCCACGAGCGGGCGGCCGTCCTCGCCCCAGGCGGCGACCTCCTCCGCGCTCGTGCGGTGCAGCGGCGGCGAGAGCAGGATCGCTCCCTCGACGGGGTGCTCCCTCCCCCACTTCAGCGCGAGCTCGGTGCCGAAGGACCAGCCGACCAGCCAGGGGTGCGGCAGTCCGCGGTCCGCGACGAGGGCCAGGGCTGCGGCGACGTCGGCGCGCTCCTCGGTGCCGTGTCCGAACGCGCCCTCGCTCGTGCCGCGCGGCGACGCGGTGCCGCGGGTGTTGAAGCGGAGGACCGCCAAGTCGGCGAGCGCGGGCAGCCGGGCGGCGGCCTTCCGCAGGATGTGCGAGTCCATGAAGCCGCCGTGGGTGGGCAGCGGATGCAGGGTGACCAGGGTCGCGACCGGCTCGTGCTCCAAGGGCAGCGCGAGCTCCCCCACCAGGGTCAGGCCGTCGGCCGTGTGCAGCTCGATGTCCTCGCGACGGGCGGGGAGGACGACGCCTCCGCGGATCTCGTGGGTCATCGTGCTCCTCGGATTCTCCAGCAGTGCGTGTGCCAGTGGCGGCGGCCGGCCAGATCGGCCGCGTCGCCGAGCGCGCCGTCGGCCCGCCAGGTGACCAGGTGCGGCTGGCCGATGTCGATGGTGAGCCCGCAGCCCGGGCAGAGGTAGTTCTTCACGGCCCGCGCTGCGGAGACGGGCTGGACGTTCCACTCCCGACCGGCGTGGGACTCGGTCCGCCGGAAGCCGGCGAGCATCTGCGAGAGGTCGCGCTGCTCGTCGTCGTCGTCACGGCGGCCGCCCCGGGGTCTGTTGCTGCGCGGCATCCCCCCAGTCTAGGAGGCCGCCGCCGTGCCCCTTCCGTCAGTGGGAGCTGTCGTCCATCTCGAGCCGGGTCTCCTCGGCGTCGAGCATCAGCTGCGCCCGCCGCAGCGTCCGCGAGGAGTAGACCCCGCGCCCCCGGGCGTCCAGCAGTGCCTCCCGCTCGGCGAGCAGGACCGCTCGGCGCAGCCGCAGGTACTGCGCGTGCGGGCCGAGCGGCGCGTCCTCCGCACGGCCGACCTGCTCCCACGCCACCTGCGAGCGGGTCAGAGTGTCGCGGCGCACGCGCTCGAGCACTCGCTCGCCCGCCTCGCCGTCGGGCAGCTCCGCCACCGCCTCGGGCAGGGCCTGGATGCCCGTGGCCGTGACCTCGTCGAGCAGCGTCGCGAGCTCGCGGCGGTCGGCCTCGCCGTCGGTGCCCCGGATGCCGGTGAGCCTGATCAGCGCGGGGAGCGTCGCACCCTGCAGGAGCAGCGTCACGACGGCGACGGTGAAGGCGATCAGGATCAGCTGGGATCGGTAGGGAGTCTCGTCCGGCAGCGACTGGGCCGCGGCGAGCGTGACCACGCCGCGCATCCCGGACCAGGACAGGACGACTCCTCCGCGCCAGCCGAACGCCTCGCTCGCGGTCGCGGCCAGATCGGTCTCGCGCCGGAGGTAGAGCCGCTCCGCTCTCACCTGCCGCCGCCGGAAGCGCTCGTCGCTGGTGGCGCTGTTGCGCAGTCGCATGAGGCCCACCGCCAGCCGCCGGTTGATCCGCTCCGCCCGCCGACCGGAGCTGCGCAGCCACAGGAGCAGCGGCCACACGAAGAGGGCCCGCAGCACGATCAGGATGACCACGGTGGCCAGACCCAGCAGCACCGCGGTGCCCACTCCGAACTCGCCCGGGTCCACGACCCCGGAGACGATCGCCTTGATCTCGGCGCCCATGAGCAGGAAGACGCCGTTCTCGAGCAGGAACTGCGCCGTCCGCCAGTTCACCCGCTCGCTGATCCGCGACTGCGGCGAGAGGAAGCGCGCGCTGTTGTGCCCCGTGTAGATCCCGGTGACCACGACGGCGAGCACCCCGGACGCGCCCAGCTCCTCGGCCGGGATGTAGGCCAGGAACGGCACGGCGAAGGACACGGCGGTGTCGAGCACCGGGTCCCGCAGCTTCGAGCGAACGAAGACGGTGAGCACGCCCATCACCAGTCCGAGGACGATCGCCATCAGGACGGAGTAGACGAAGAGGACCCCCACCTCGCCCACGTCGATCGCGTCGGTCGTGACGGAGGCGCCGACCACGGCCGCCGCAGCCGTCGCGGCGCGCAGCAGCACCAGCGCCGACGCGTCGTTCACGAGGCTCTCGCCCTCGAGCACCGTCACCAGGCGGGGCGGGAGTCCGAGCTTCTTGCCGATCGAGGTCGCGGCCACCGCGTCGGTCGGGCTCACGACGGCGCCCAGAGCGATCGCCGCGGGCAGGCTCAGATCGGGGAACACGAGGTAGAGGAAGCCGCCGACCACGAGGGCGGTCACGACGACCAGCAGCACCGAGAGCCCGAAGATCGAGCGCAGGTTCCGCCGGAAGTCGGTGAGGGGCACCTGGATCGCGGCCGAGTACAGCAGCGGCGGCAGCACGCCCGCGAGGATCAGCTCAGGCTCGACCTCGATGTCCGGGACCCCGGGGAGGTAGGACGCGCCGATCCCGATGACGACCAGGAGCAGCGGTGCGGCGATCCCGAGGCGGCTCGAGAACCGCGCGACGGTGACGACCGTGATGATCCCGACGACCCCGAGCAGCGCGTAATCCACGGCACCAGGGTAGCGAGAGCCTCAGCCCGCCGGACGCGGTGCCGAGCGGAGGGGAGCGATCAGTACCAGCCGACCGATTCGGAGTGGGCCCAGGCACCGCAGGGCGAGCCGTAGCGGCCGGAGATGTAGCCGAGGCCCCAGGTGATCTGGGTGCTCGCGTTGGTCGCCCAGTCGGAGCCGGCCGACGCCATCTTGCTGCCGGGGAGTGCCTGCGGGATGCCGTAGGCACCGCTGGACTTGTTCTCGGCGTAGACGTTCCAGCCGGACTCGCGGTTCCAGAGGAGGACGAGGCAGTCGTACTCGCTGTCGGCCCAGCCGCGCTGCACGATCATGTCGTACGCGATGGCCTTCGCGGATCCGGGATCCGGAGCGGCGGCGCGCTGGACGGGAGCGGCGGTCTCCGCCTCGGCGGAGCCCGACTCCTCCTCGTCGGCGGTCGCGGAAGCGGTCTGAGTCTCGGTCGGAGTGGGCGTCGGGGTCGGAGTGGGCGTCGGCTTCGCCTCGGCGCCGAACGAGTCGCGCTGGACGGTCCGCTCGACGGCGTCCGCGACGACGAGCCGCTGCGCGGAGTCGCCGTTGAAGCGCGCCGGGGCCTGGTAGTAGGGGGAGGCGACCGCGCCGCTGGACGGATCGACGACGTTCACCATGCCGAACGCGATCGAGGCCGTGAAGGCCAGCACCGTCACCGGGATCCGAGCCCAGGAGCGCCGCACCGGGGTCTGGTGCGGGACCGCCGGGCGACCGCTGGTGCGGTTCGCGGGCGTGTGGGCGACGGAGGTCTGAGGATGCTGAGCCACGATTACGAAAGCATAACGGACGATGACCTGATCGGCCAGCAGATCCGGCTCCGATCAGCGGACCGCCAGCATCACGTCGACGACCGTGTCGAGCAGCAGGTCGACCTGGGCCTCGGCGTACCCGCCGCGCTGCGGGGCGAAGGAGACGGTCCGCACGTCGTCCACGGTCAGCACCGATCCGTCGCGGAAGTAGCCGGAGATCCTGTCGGCGAAGGCGTCGACCTGGCGGATGTTGTAGCCCGTCGTGAGAGCGCCGGCCCGGGTGAACCGCTCGCGGGGAGCGCGGGCCAGCCGGTTCACGATCTCCTGGGCGGTCGACCGCGCGTCCGCGAGCCACGCCTCCTCGCCCCGGGCCGCGATCGCGTACTGGCGCTCCCGCAGGGCGAAGGCGTCCTCGAGGCGCTCGAGCGCCGCATCGACGTGGGGCGCGGAGTAGCCGCCCTTGCGCAGGGTGAACGCGGTGTGCCGCAGGTCGGCGGCGCGGAGGTCCGCCGGTCCCCCGGAGAGCTGCGAGTAGGCCTCGCGCGCCGACGCGAGGAAGGAGTCGACCTCGGCCGTGTCGTAGCCGGGACGGGACTCGCGGGCTCGGGGGAAGGGAGCGGTCATCCCGACATCATGCCAAGCCGCGCGCCGGGAGCGGAATCGGCACGCCCCGGTGAGGCGTGCGCTCAGTGGGCGAAGAGGAAGTACAGCACGTAGGCCGCTGCGGCCGACGGCAGGATCGAGTCCAGCCGGTCGAGGACTCCCCCGTGGCCGGGCAGCCAGGAGCTCATGTCCTTGATGCCGATGTCGCGCTTGATCAGCGACTCGGCGAGGTCGCCGAGCGTCGCGGTGAGCAGCACCACCGCCCCGAACACCGCACCGACCCACCAGGGCTGGCCGAGCATCAGCAGGGCGAGCAGGACGCCGACGACGATCCCCGCGACGGCCGCACCGGCGAACCCCTCCCAGGTCTTCTTCGGGCTGATCCGCGGTGCCATCGGGTGCTTGCCCCAGGTGAGTCCGCTCACATAGGCGCCGGTGTCGACGACGATCACGAGCACCAGGAACGCGAACGCCCAGAGCTGGCCGCCGGGCTCGGCGACGAGACGGATCGCGAAGGCGCCGAGGAAGGTCGTGTAGCCCTGGACGAACGCGCCGAGGCCGATGTCGAGGGCGAGGTCCCTCCGGCTCGAGGCGGTGCGCCGGAAGAGCTGCTCCCCCAGCCGCCAGAGGCCGACGAGGACGGATCCGCCGAGGACGGTGGCCCACGCGGCGCCGAGGCCGCCGTAGTATGCGGCCGGCACGGCGACGACCGCCACGATCCCGGTCGGGATGCGCGGGATGTCGCGACCGGCGTGGCGCAGGGCGTTCGAGAGCTCGAGCGCCGCGAGCAGCACCACCACCCCCGCGAGCACCATGAAGAGCTCCTTGACCAGCAGCAGGCTGACGACCATCGCGCCGCCGCCGAGGAGTCCGATCGCGGTCGCCGACACGAGGTTCCGGCCCGAGCGCGCGGTGAGGCGGTCGTTCGTCGCCTCGAGCTGGGCGCGGGTCGCCTCGAGCTGGCGCTCGACGTCGGCCCGGCCCTGCTGGGCGCGCGCACGCAGCGCGTCGCGGGTGACCATCCGGGATCCCCGGGCACCCGGGACGTGCGGAGACGGTCTCTTCTCGCCGCCCTCGGGTCCTTCGGGGATCTCGGGCACCGCTACACCTCGAGCAGTTCGGATTCCTTGCGCTTGAGCGCCTCGTCGATAGCGTCGACGTGCTGCTTCGTGAGCGCCTCGAGCTCCTTCTCGCCGCGGGCGAGCTCGTCGTCGCCGATGTCGCCCTTCAGCGCGTCGAGGTCGTCCTTGCCCTTGCGGCGGATGTTGCGCACCGCGATCTTGGCGTCCTCGGCCTTGGTGCGGACGATCTTGACGAACTCCTTGCGGCGCTCGGCGGTGAGCTCCGGCAGGGTCACGCGGATGATCGTGCCGTCGTTGGTCGGGTTCGCGCCGAGGTTCGGCATGTCCCGGATGGCCTGCTCGATGTCGCGCAGCGAGCCCTTGTCGTAGGGCGTCAGGACGAGCGTGCGGGCCTCCTGGTTCTGCATCGAGGCGAGCTGCGACAGCGGCGTCGGGGTGCCGTAGTAGCTCACCAGCACCTTCTGGAACATGCCGGGGTTCGCGCGTCCGGTGCGGACCGTGGAGAAGTCCTCCTTGGCGACCTCGACGGCCTTGCCCATCTTGGTCTTCGCGTCGGCCAGTACATCCGAGATCACAGGGAGCTCCTTAAGAGAGGGAAGTGGTCAGTCTAGTTCGAGACGAGCGTGCCGAGCTCGGCGCCGCGGATGGCCTTCGCGACGTTGCCCGAGGGCTCCATGCCGAAGACCTGCATCGGCATGCCGTTGTCCATGCAGAGGCTGAACGCGGTGGAGTCGACCACCTTGAGGCCCCGCTGGAGCGCCTCCTGGTAGGTCAGCGCGTCGAGCTTCTTCGCGTCGGGGTTCGTCCGCGGGTCGGCGTCGTACACGCCGTCCACGCCGTTCTTGGCGACGAGGACCACGTCGGCGTGCGTCTCGAGCGCGCGCTGCGCGGCGACCGTGTCGGTCGAGAAGTACGGGAGTCCGGCGCCGGCGCCGAAGATGACGACGCGGCCCTTCTCCATGTGCCGGATCGCCCGGCGGGGGATGTATGGCTCCGCGACCTGCGTCATCGCGATCGCGGACTGCACGCGCGTCTCGGCGCCCGCCTGCTCGAGGAAGTCCTGGAGGGCGAGGGCGTTCATCACCGTGCCCAGCATGCCCATGTAGTCGGCCCGGCCGCGGTCCATGCCGCGCTGCGAGAGCTCGGCTCCGCGGAAGAAGTTGCCGCCGCCGACGACCACCGAGATCTCCACCTCGGTCGCGGCATCGGCGATCTCGCGCGCCAGGGCGCTGATCACGTCAGGGTTCACGCCGAGCGTGCCGGCTCCGAACGCCTCCCCCGACAGCTTCAGAAGCACCCTGCGGCGCTTGCTCGTCGTCATCGCATCCGTCTCCGTCATGGACGTTTCCTCCCGTAGACCCGTACAAACCTATCCCGCGCGGAGCGGGCCCGCGACCACGCCCGGGACCGCCCCGGGCAGAGCGAAGGGAGCCCGGGTCGACTGAACGACCCGGACTCCCTCCTGCAGTGCTGTTAGGCGCCGACCTTGAAGCGGGCGAAGCCCGACACGGTCAGGCCCGCGTCGCTCAGGACCTTGCTGACGGACAGCTTGTTGTCCTTCGCGTAGTCCTGGTCGAGCAGCGCGACCTGCTTGAAGTACGCGTTCACGCGTCCCTCGATGATCTTCGGCAGGGCGGCCTCGGGCTTGCCCTCGCCGCGCGAGATCTCCTCGACGATGCGGCGCTCGTTGTCGACCTCGGACTGCGGCACGTCCTCGCGCGAGAGGTAGGACGGGTTCGCGAACGAGATGTGCTGGGCGACGGAGCGCGCGGTCTCGGCGTCCTCGCCCGCGTAGCCGACGACCACGCCGACCTGCGGGGGCAGGTCCTTGTTCGTCTTGTGGAGGTAGATCGCGAAGTGCTCGCCCGAGACGGATGCCACGCGGCGCAGCTCCACCTTCTCGCCGAGGATCGCGGCCTCGTCGTTGATGAGGTCGGCGACGGTCTTGCCGTCGGCGGGGGCCGCGAGGGCCTCCTCGACCGTGGTGGAGCCGGCGGCGACGACCGCTGCGAGCACGGCGTCGGCGAGGGCGATGAACTTCGTGCCCTTGGCGACGAAGTCGGTCTCGCACGCGAGCTCGATCATCGTGGCGACGCCGTCCTTCTCGGCGGCGGCGACGAGGCCCTCGCTCGTGGAGCGGTCGGCGCGCTTCGCGTTGCCCTTGGCGCCCTTGAGGCGGAGGATCTCGACCGCCTTGTCCAGGTCGCCGTCGGCCTCGACGAGCGCGTTCTTCGTGTCGACCATGCCGGTACCGAGCTGCTCGCGCAGCGTCTTGACGTCAGCGAGGCTGAAATTTGCCATGTTCTCGGAACTCCTCTTGGTTCGGAAACCCTGTGGCGCCGTCACTCGCGGCGGCGGGCTCACGGGAGGAGCCCAGCACGCCGAGGTGACGGCGGTTCTTACTCGTGGTGAACGTGCACCGACCGAGCGGGGGCCGGACGACCGCGGGTACGGCGTCCGACCCCCGTCACGGAACGGGGTGTCAGGCGGTGGCGGTCTCGTCGGTCGAGGTCGCGGCGGCGTCGGCCTCGGGGGCCTCCTCCGCGGCGGGGGTCTCGGCCTCGACGACTGCCTCGTCGGCGGTCTCGGCCTCGGCGTCGGCGACCTTCTCGGTCTCCGCGCCGGCCTGCTCGTTCGGCTCCTGCACGTCGGCGGCGGGCGCTCCGGTGGAGAGCAGCTCCTGCTCCCACTCGGCCAGCGGCTCGACGGCGGAGACGTTGCCCTCGGCCTCGGGCTTCTGGTGGCGCTGGATGAGGCCCTCGGCCGCGGCGTCGGCGACGATGCGGGTGAGCAGGCTCACCGAGCGGATCGCGTCGTCGTTGCCCGGGATCGGGTACTGGACCTCGTCCGGGTCGCAGTTCGTGTCGAGGATGCCGATGACCGGGATGCCCAGCTTCTTGGCCTCGTCGATCGCGAGGTGCTCCTTCTTGGTGTCGACGACCCAGAGGGCCGACGGCGTCTTCGAGAGGTTGCGGATGCCGCCGAGCGACTTGTGCAGCTTGTCGAGCTCGCGCTTCTTGATGAGGAGCTCCTTCTTGGTGAAGCCGCTCTTCGACGTGTCGTCGAAGTCGAGCTCCTCCAGCTCCTTCATGCGGGCGAGGCGCTTCGAGACCGTCTGGAAGTTGGTCAGGAGGCCGCCGAGCCAACGCTGGTTCACGTAGGGCTGGCCGACGCGGGTCGCCTGCTCCGAGATCGCGTTCTGCGCCTGCTTCTTGGTCCCGACGAAGAGGATGGTGCCGCCGTGGGCGACCGTCTCCTTGACGAAGTCGTAGGTCTTGTCGATATAGGCCAGCGACTGCTGGAGGTCGATGATGTAGCTGCCCGAGCGCTCGGTCAGGATGAAGCGCTTCATCTTCGGGTTCCAGCGACGGGTCTGGTGCCCGAAGTGGACGCCGCTGTCGAGCAGCTGGCGCATGGTGACGACTGCCATGAGTCGTTCTCCTTGTCTCGGGGCCCGGGCGCACGACGGCGCCGAACTCCCGTTCGGTTGTCTGCGACGGCCGGTCGGCACGTCGCCCTGGCGCCCGGCGCACTCCCGCCCCGGCCGCGTGAGCGGAGAGGGACCGTGGGGAGCGGAGGCCGAATGGGCGCGCGTAGTCACCCCGACGAGCGAGGTGCTCCGTGGAGTCTAGCACCAGGACGGCCGCCTCCCCCGCTGCTGCGGGAGGGCGGCCGTCGGGGCGCGGGAGACCGGTGCTACTTGCGCGCCGACTTCATCACGGTGCGGATGTGCAGGGTGTCCATCTCCTCCAGAGAGCGGCCCTTGGTCTCGGGCACGAACATGAAGACGAAGACGAACGAGATCGCCGCGAAGGCGGCGTAGAGGCCGTAGGCCAGGGTGAGCGACACGTCCTGCGAGAGGATCGGGAAGGTCACCGTGATGGCGAAGTTCGCGATCCACTGGGCAGATGCCGCCAGGCCGAGGGCGGCCGCCCGGATCCGGTTCGGGAAGATCTCGCCGAGGAGGACCCACACCAGCGGGCCCCAGGTCGCGCCGAAGAAGACGACGAACGCGTTCGCCGAGACGAGGGCGATCGGCCCCCACGCGCCGGGCAGCGAGACGTCCTCTCCGCTGATCGTCGACTGGCTGAAGGCGATGGCCATCAGTGCGAGCGAGACAGCCATGCCGGCCGATCCGACCAGTAGCAGCGGCTTCCGGCCGACCTTGTCGACCAGGAAGATCGCCACGAAGGTGACGACGACGTTCACGACCGAGGTGAAGACCGAGATCGCGAAGGAGTTGGACTCGTCGAATCCGACCGCGCTCCAGAGCGAGGTGGAGTAGTAGAAGATCACGTTGATGCCCACGAACTGCTGGAACACCGACAGCAGGATGCCGACCCAGACCACCGGGAGCAGGCCGAGGGCGGGACCGCGGAGGCTGGAGCGCTTCGCGTTCTCGGAGTCCTCGTCGATCTTCTTCTGGATGTCCGCGAGCGCCTCGTCGACCTCGTCGCGCGGCGTGACCGTCGCGAGCACCGCGCGGGCGTCCTCGGAGCGGCCGCGGGTCGCGAGGTAGCGGGGCGATTCCGGCAGGGTCAGGGCCAGGAGGCCGTAGATGACCGCAGGCACGGCACAGGCGATGAACATCCAGCGCCACGCGGCGACGCCGAACCAGAAGGGCTCGGAGGCGCCGTCCGCGCCGTTCGCGATGAGGGTGTCCGAGAGCAGGGCGGCGAAGATGCCGAGCGTGATCGCCAGCTGCTGCAGCGACGCGAGGGCGCCGCGGATGGCCTTGGGCGCGATCTCCGAGATGTAGGTCGGAGCGATCACGGAGGCGATGCCGATGCCGAGGCCGCCGACCACGCGCCAGAGCACGAGGTCCCAGACCGCGAACGCCGCGCCGGCGCCGATCGAGGAGATGAAGAAGAGCCCGGCGCCGAGCAGCATGACCTTGATGCGGCCCCAGCGGTCGGCCAGGCGGCCCGCGAGGTACGCGCCGAGTGCGCAGCCGAGCAGCGCGGAGGCGACGGCGAAGCCGATCAGCGCGGCCGAGAGCTGGAACTCGCCCTGCACCGCCTCCACGGCACCGTTCACCACCGACGAGTCGAAGCCGAAGAGGAAGCCGCCGACCGCCGCCGCGATCGCGAGGCCGATCACCTTCCTCTTCAGCTTCGCCGCCGAGGGGTTCGGGATGTCCGCTCTCCCGCTGGTCGTGTCAGATCGTCCGCTGGTCATGGTCGTCTCCGATTCTCGCCGCCGGTGGGGGCGGGGTGCCGCTCCCGAGCCGGATCACCGGCACGTTACTCCTCGCCGCGGCACCGCCGGGACGGGTTGCGCTCTCCCCCGGCCGATGTCCTCCCTCCACAGCCGGGCCCGCCGCGCTCTCCTCCCCTGATCCGCTCGGCCGACCACCGGTCCCGGACCGGCTCCAGGAGGGTGGCCGCATGCTCCGATCCCGACTCCTGCGCCCGGGCGTGTTCGCCCTCGCCGCTCTGCTCGTCGGGGCGCCTCTCGGCGCCTCGCCCTCCGGCACCTCGTCCCCCGGCCGGTCCGACCCGCGGTGGAATTCACCCGTCCCGGGGTTCTCCCTCGTGGAGCCGTGGGGCGCGCCGGCCCACCGCTACGCCCCCGGGCACCGCGGGATCGACCTCGCCGCAGCGGCCGGGCAGCCCGTGGTCGCCGTCGCTGCGGGTACCGTGTCGTTCTCGGGCAGGGTGGTCGACCGGTCCGTGGTGAGCATCATGCACGCGGACGGTCTGGTCTCGACGGTCGAGCCGGTCGACGGATCGGTGACGGCGGGGCAGGTCCTCACCGCGGGCCAGCCCGTCGGATCAGTGGGTGCGGGCGGCCACTGCGACGGGAGGTGCGTGCACCTCGGCGTCCGCGAGGGTGGCGACTATGTCTCGCCGATGCGGTTCTTCGGCGGGATCCCCCGGGCGGTGCTTCTGCCGATGGACGACGTGTCGCCGGGTGTTGAGCGAGTGGCGCGGAAGGGTGCGTCCGGTGACTCGCGCGTCCGGTCAGGCGCGGGGGTGGGCGAGGCGGTAGGCGTCGCGGATCCGCTCGGTCGAGACGTGGGTGTAGATCTGCGTCGTGCCCAGGCTCGCGTGGCCGAGCAGCTCCTGGACGGCGCGGAGGTCGGCTCCGCCGTCGAGCAGATGGGTCGCCGCGGTGTGGCGGAGGGTGTGCGGGCCGGACGGTCCGGAGCCCTGCCCGCCGTCGAGGAGCCTCGCCACGACGCCGTAGACCGTGCGCGGGGTGAGGCGCGCGCCCCGCCGTCCCAGCAGCAGGGCCCCGCTCCCGTCGCCGGTGGCGAGAGAGGGTCGGGCGCGCTCCAGGTAGTCGACGAGCGCCTCCTTCGCGGGGACGCCGAACGGGACGACCCGCTGCTTGGCGCCCTTGCCGGTGACGAGCACGGTGAGCCTGCCGAGATCGACGTCGCCCAGGTCGACGGCGACCAGCTCGGAGACGCGGATGCCGGAGGCGTAGAGCAGCTCGACGATCGCGAGGTCCCGCAGCGCCACCGGGTCCTCGGTCGCGCCTCGCGCCGCGACCGTGTCGAGCACCTGTTCCGCCTGCGGGAGCGTGAGGACCCGCGGCAGTGTCCGTCCCGACTTGGGCGTCTTGAGGCGTGCGGCGACGTCGACGGGGAGCCGCTCGGTCCGCTGCGCCCAGGAGGAGAAGGAGCGGACGGCCGCGGTGCGCCGGGCGAGGGTCGCGCGGGCGATCCCCGACTCCGACTCCTGCCAGAGCCAGTCGCGCAGCAGCTCGAGGTCGAGCTCGGCGGTGAGGAGCCGCCCCTTCTCCTCGGTGTGGGCGATCAGGCGCGCGAGGTCGGAGCGGTAGCCCTTCGCGGTGGCGGGCGAGAGGGACCGCTCATCGAGGACGTAGCGGAGGAAGTGCTCGACCGAGTCGGCGAGCGTCTCGCCGGTCATGATCCGTCCGGCATCCGCGACCAGAGGTCGATGCGCCCCTGCTCGTCGAGCCCCTCGAGCCGCTCGATCAGGTCGGTGCCGAACCGCGTCGCGATCGGGGCCGGTGCCGTCGGCACGAACGAGGCGGCCACCGTCTCCGGGTGGACGTGGACGAGCGAGAGGCTCTGCGCTCCGTCGACGCCGGCGAGCTCCCGCTCGGGCGCTCCGAGGTCCATCGTGTAGCTGGTGGCGCCGGCGACGAGCACGGGCACGCCCGCGAAGGTCGCAGCCGTGGGGTAGTGCAAGTGGCCGCCGAGGATCGCGCGGACGTCGGTTCCGCGCACCACCTCCTCGAGGCGGTCGATCCCCCGCAGCTCGAGCACGGTCATCGCGCCGAGCGGCGTGGGCAGCGGAGGGTGGTGCAGGGCGAGGATCGTCCCCAGCGGGGCCGGTGCGGCGAGCTCGTCCTTCAGCCAGGCCAGCTGGGCGTCGGTGAGGTCGCCGTGGTGGAAGCCGGGCACCGCGCTGTCGAGCGCGATGAGCCGGAGCCCGCCGAGGTCGACGACCTGGTCCACGGGTCCCGCGCCCGCCGGGTCCTGCTCGAGGAGCACCCGCCGGAACGCTCCGCGCTCGTCGTGGTTGCCCATCACCCAGACGATCGGGCAGCCGAACCGCTCGCCCACGGGGTCGAGCTGCTCGCGCACGCGCCGGTAGGCGTCCTCCTCGCCGCGGTCCGCGACGTCCCCGGTCACCACGATCGCGTCCAGGCGTCCGCCGCGCTCGGCCAGCCGGCCGACCGCCTGCGCGAGGCGGGCGACCGTGTCGACCTTCCCGTAGAGCGGAGCGCCGTCGGCCAGCAGGTGCGTGTCGCTCAGATGCGCGATGACCCTGTCGGCAGCGCGGAAGTGCCCGAGCTGCGGGCGCTCTCCGCCGTGTCCTGCTGCCGTGGCGTCCATGCCGCTCCCCTCGCCGATGCCCCTTCAGCGTAGGGCGGACCGCCGACAGCGCCGCGGCGGCGGGGCCGCTCACCCGGGTGCCCGCTCCCAGTCCCCGTCCTCGGAACGGTGGACGCGTCCGTCTGCGAGGAGCGCACCCAGCGCCGACAGTGCCGAATCGAGCGAATCCCCGGAGAGCCGGGCGACGGTTGCGGCGTCACAGCCTCCTTCGGATTCGACGACGGCCAGGACTCGCGCCTCAGCCGCGGTCAGCGCTCGGCACGATCCGTCGGCGTCGCCGACGGCGAGCAGTTCGAGCACATCCGCCGGCGAGGTGACGCAGGTCGCCGCGTACTCGCGGAGGAGCCGGTGGCAGCCGGCGGAGGAGGCGCTTGTCACCGGGCCCGGGACCGCGCCGAGGGGGCGGCCCAGGGCAGCCGCGTGGCCGGCGGTGTTGAGGGAGCCGGAGCGGGCGCCGGCCTCGACGACGACGGTGCCCGCGGTGGAGGCGGCGATGAGGCGGTTGCGCTGCAGGAATCGCCAGCGGGTGGGCGTGGTGCCCGGCGGGACCTCCGTCGCGACGGCGCAGCCGGGGGTGGCGATGATGCGGTGGAGGAGGTCGGCGTGAGCCGTCGGGTAGAGGCGGTCCGCTCCCCCGGCGAGGAAGGCGACCGTGCGGCCTCCGGAGCCGAGGGCGGCGCGGTGGGCGACCGCGTCGATCCCGAAGGCACCGCCCGAGACGACGGAGACGCCTCGCGCCGCGACGCCCGCGGCGAGCTCGGCGGCCACGTGCTCGCCGTAACCGGTCGCAGCGCGGGCGCCGACGAGGGCGAGGCGGTGCGGCGGATCGAAGGCGGCGGGATCACCGCGCAGCCAGAGCAGGAGTGGCGCGTGCGGCCCGAGGTCGTCGAGCGACTCGGGCCACACGGGAGCCCCGGGCAGGAGCAGCCGGGCGCCGAGTCGCTCGGCGATCTCGAGACGTCGGAACAGGAGCCTGCGGTCCAGGCGCGGTCGCCAGCGCGCCAGCCCCGACTGGAGCGCGGCGACCTCGGAGTCGAGGGGCGCGAGCGCCGCGCCTCCTTCGTCGGAGGGAGCGCGATGCGGGGGCGCGAGGATCTCCTCCGCGGACGACGAGGACACGACGTGGGCGAAGGCCTCGGCCGCGCCGACCCTCTCGATGAGGAGGGCGGCGACGGAGTCGCCGGGCTCGGTCAGAGAGTTCCAGCCGCACCGGGCAGCAGCGTCGACGAGTGCGCTCCGAGCGCAGCCGGACTCACCCGAAGGCTCGCCGTCGGCAGCCGAGTCCGGATCGGCTGCGCCCCTCGGCAGCAGTCGGCGAACAGCATCGAGCTCCGCGCCGTCGAAGAGCGCGTCGGGCCGGATCACGCGGCACCCCCGCGGAGGACGAGCGCGCGCGCGAGGTGGGCTGCTGACGGCCGGTCGGCTGCGTCGAGGTCCGCGAGCGTCCAGGCCAGGCGCAGGACCCGGTCGTAGCCGCGCATGGTCACCAGACCTCGCTCCAGAGCCCGGTCGAGCGTGCGGGACTCGGCACTGGTCGGGCGCACCGGGTCCGAGCGCAGCCAGGCGCCGGAGACCTCCGAGTTGAGCGTCCACGGAGTGGAGGCGAGGCGAGCCGCTGCCAGGGACCGCGCCGCAACGACACGGGCGCGGGCCTGCGCCGTCGACATGCCGGACGTGTCTCGACGTGCGGCCAGCTGAGCCGCGCTGATGCGGCGGACCGTCAGGCGGATGTCGACGCGGTCGAGCAGCGGTCCGCTGAGCCGCGCGAGGTAGCGGCGGCGGACCGAGGGAGCACAGGTGCAGGTCTCTCCGGGGATGCCGAAGCGGCCGCACGGGCACGGGTTCGCCGCGAGGACGAGCTGCACCCGCGCGGGGAACTCGGCGACGGCGTTCGCGCGGTGGATGCGGATCACGCCGGATTCGAGCGGCTGGCGCAGCGCATCGAGGGCGACGGACGAGAACTCGGGGGCCTCGTCGAGGAACAGCACGCCCCTGGTGGCGCGGGCGACCGCGCCGGGACGGATGCGGCCGCTGCCCCCGCCGACGATCGCTGCCGACGAGGCCGAGTGGTGCGGACTCTCGAACGGCGGCCTGCGCACCAGCGCGCCACCGGTCGGCGCTCCGACGAGCGAGCGCATGCAGGTGGCCTCCAGCGCTGCGTCGTCATCGAGGTCGGGGAGGATGCCTGGAAGGCGCGAGGCGAGCATCGTCTTCCCGGCGCCGGGAGGCCCGAGCAGGAACACGTGGTGCCCGCCCGCCGCCGCGACGACCATCGCCTCGGCCGCCTCCTCGTTCCCCACCACGTCGGAGAGGTCGAGGCGGGCCTCCGGCTCGGACACCGTCGCAGACGGCGGCGCGGCCTCGGGGAGCACCGGCACTTCCCACTCGGCTCCGTGCCAGACGGCGGCCGCCGCCAGCGAGGAGACCGCGATCACCTCGACGCCGTCGACCAGCTCCGCCTCGAGGCGGTCCTCGACGGGGACCATCACGCGGCGCCTGCCCTCGCGGGCGGCCGCGAGCACCGCGGGCAGCACGCCGGGGACGGAGCGCAGCCGGCCGTCCAGCCCGAGCTCCCCGATGTGGACGACCGCGGCGACCGACTCCGCATCGACCTCACGGAGCGACGCGAGCGCGGCCAGCCCGATGGCGAGATCGAAGGCGGAGCCGTGCTTGGGCATCGCGGCCGGCGAGAGGTTCACGGTGATCTTGTATTCGGCGATGGTGCTGCCGGAGTTGATCGCCGCCGAGCGCACCCGCTCCTTCGCCTGGGCGAGCGCGGCGTCGGGCAGGCCGATGATCACCATGCCCGGGGTGCCGTCGGCCGAGTGGGCCTCCACCCCGACCACGGCTCCCGCGAAGCCGACGAGACCGACCGCGGAGGTCCTCCCCAGGCCCATCAGGCCACCGCCCGCAGGTGCCGGATCTGCGACGGGACTCCCCCGGGAGCGACGATGCCGACCGCGTCGATCCGCAGATGCCGGGAGCGCTCGTGGTGCTCGTCGGCCCAGGCGTAGGCGAGTCGGCGCAGGCGCTGCGCCTTGGCCCGCGTGATGGCCTCGACCGGCAGTCCGAAGCGCGTCGACGAGCGCGTCTTCACCTCCACCACGACCAGTGCCGACCCGTCGCGGGCCACGATGTCGAGCTCGCCCTCGCGGACCCGCCAGTTGCGGTCGAGGATCTCGAATCCGTTGTCTCTCAGGTGCGCCGCCGCGATCTCCTCGCCGCGCCGCCCCAGTTCGTCCTTGTCCATGCGTCCTCCTGCCGGAAGCGTGCAGGAGCAGAGAGGAGCGTCGGACGGCCGGGAGGGGATCCGGGGAGAAGAGGGCCGAGGAGGCGGGTGGGGAGGGACGTCGGGCCGGGGTCTTCGGACGCCGCCGGGGGCGGCTATGCGACCAGCAGGAGGAATCCGCGTTGCCTGAAGACGAGACCTGCGGAGCCGCGGATCCGAGAGAGCTCCGGAGCGGGGTGGGGCTCCTGGCACCGGGTCTCGATGCGCCGTCGGAGGCGGCTACGCGACCAGCAGGGGGTCCGGAGCCTGCCGCGACAGAGGGCTACTCGTCGAGCGCGAGCTCCTTGGGGAGCTCGAACTCCTTGCGGGAGAGCTCCTCGACGTTGACGTCCTTGAAGGTCAGCACGCGCACCGACTTCACGAAGCGGTCGGAGCGGTAGACGTCCCAGACCCACACGTCGCGCATGGTCAGCTCGAAGTAGAAGTCGTGCTCGGTGTCGCGGCGGACCAGGTCGACCTCGTTCGCCAGGTAGAACCGGCGCTCGGTCTCGACGACGTACGAGAACTGCGAGACGACGTCGCGGTACTCCCGGTACAGTGCCAGCTCGACCTCGCGGTCGTAGTCCTCGAATTCGTCCTCATCCATCGTTGGACAATCCTACGCCGAGCCGACGGGCACGAACGCCGGGAGCGGCTCCTCGACGCTCTCCCGCGACTTCGACAGCCAGGTCACCCGGTGCAGCGGGGACGGGCCGACCCGCTCGATCCCCGCCCAGTGCGCGGCGCTGCCGTAGCCCTTGTTGCTGTCCCAGGCGTAGTCGGCGAAGTCGTCGTGGTGGCGCACCATCTGACCGTCCCGGCCCACCTTCGCGAGCACGGAGGCGGCGGAGACGGCGGCGCAGTCGCGGTCGGCCTTCACGCGGGTGACGATCGACAGCTCGGCCGCCCACTCGCCCAGCGCGGGCGTCAGCCAGTCGTGGGCGCCGTCGAGGAGGACGACGGCGGTGGCGAGGTCGACGCCCTGGTCGGCGAGGCGCTCGATGCCCCTCGATGCGGCGCGGCCGAGGCCCGCGATGATCCCGGTCTCGTCGATCTCGTCCGCCGAGGACTCGCCGATCGCCCAGGCCGAGACCCACTTCGCGACTCCCGGCAGGAGCGCCTCGCGGCGGGCGGGAGCGAGCATCTTGGAGTCGCGGAGCCCCTCGGGGAAGCGCCCGCAGCGGCTGCCGATCGACACGACGCCGACCGAGACCGGGCCGGCGATCGCGCCGCGGCCGACCTCGTCGCAGCCGATGACCGTCTCGTAGCCCTGCCGGAAGAGGCGCCGCTCCTGCGTCAGCGTCGGCTCGGCGACGACCACCTAGCCCTGCCCGCTCTGCGCGTCGTCCGAGCCCTCCTCGGAGGCCTCGGTGTCGACTCCGCGGAACACCGACGGGTAGTCGTCGAGCCACGCCCACTGCTGCACGGGCCAGGTGACGAGGATCGCGCGCCCCACGACGTTGTCGATCGGCACGAAGCCGCCGCCCGGCTTGTCGGTGTTGTAGCGGGAGTCGGCGGAGTTGTAGCGGTTGTCGCCCATCACCCAGAGCGAGCCCTCGGGCACGACGACGTCGAAGGGGGTGGCCGAGACGGCCTGCACCCCGTCCGGCAGCTTCACGTAGGGCTCGTCGATCGGGTTGCCGTTGATCTCGACCTGGCCGAGCGGCGTGCAGCAGGTCACGTGGTCGCCGGGCAGGCCGATGACGCGCTTGATGAGGTGGTCGTTGCTGTCGGGAGCGGTCAGGCCGACGAGCGCGAGGGCGGAGTCGACCGCGGCCTGGAACGGCGGCACGTTGGGCTCGGAGCTCGGCGAGAGCCATCCGCCGGGATCGCGGAAGACGACGACGTCGCCGCGCGAGATCTTCACCACTCCGGGTACGAGCTCGTTCACGAGGATCCGGTCATTCTCGACGAGCGTCTGCTCCATCGAGGAGGAGGGGATGTAGAAGGAGCGGATCAGGAAGGTCTTCACGAGGAAGGAGACGAGCACCGCGACCACGAAGATGATCAGCACGTCGCGGAGGAAGAGCAGGACTCCCCGGCGCTTGCGCGGGCGCTTCTCGGACGGATCCGCCGAGTGGCGGGCGTGGTCCTCGCCTCCGGGGAGGCGGACCGGGGCCGTGCTGTCTGTCATCGCTCGCCGTCGCCCCTACTGTGCATCACCGGGTGGACTCCCCGGACGGATCGCCCCCGAGAAAGGGAGGAACCCCGGTCCATCATAGGTGGACCGGGGTTCCCGAGAAGTCGTGCGGAAGCCGCTCAGGCGTCGCGCTTCTCCTTGATCTTGGCCTTCTTGCCGCGCAGGTTGCGCAGGTAGTAGAGCTTCGCGCGACGGACGTCACCGCGGGTGACGACCTCGATGTGGTCGATGACCGGCGAGTGCACGGGGAACGTGCGCTCGACGCCGACCTGGAAGCTCACCTTGCGGACGGTGAAGGTCTCGCGGACGCCCTCGTTGGAGCGGCCGATGACGACGCCCTGGAAGACCTGGATGCGCGAGCGGGAGCCCTCGACGATGTTGACGTGGACCTTGACGGTGTCGCCGGCACGGAAGTCCGGGACATCGCTGCGGAGGGACGCCGCATCGACGGAATCGAGGATGTGCATGCTGTATCGCTCTCCGTGCCCGCCACAGGTCGAACACCGTTTCGTTGATGGAAGTCGGTCGTGCCCACGTCGTCGCGGCTCCCCTGTGGCAGAGCCTGCGCGAGGCACAAGCGCTCATTCTGCCATGCCGCGTCGATCCGAGTCAAAGCAGGCTCGTCTGGAGGGCAGGGTCACCCGGAGGGCAGAGCCGCGCAGAGGGCGGGTCCGTCGAGAGGGCCGAGCCGTGGAGCAGGGCGGGGCCTCGCAGTGGGACAGCGTCTCGCAGGAGGCCCGAGCCCTCAGAGGACGATGGTCTGCCCGTCCTGCGGGCGCTCCGGGTCGAAGCCCTCGCCGGCGACGGGGCGGTGAGCGCCCTCGGCCTGCACGGACGCCGCCTCCGAGAAGGCGAGGAGAGTGGCCCTCGCGTCGCCGAGGAACCGCCACGCCGAGTGCCAGAAGGCCGCCACTCCGAGGACCACCGAGAGCAGGCCCAGCGCCCAGGCGCCGGGCGGGAAGAAGCCGAAGGCGATCAGGGAGAGGTGCCAGGCGCCGACCACGGCCACGTCGCCCCACGCGGGAGTGCGCGTGGGCCGAACGGTCACCCGGAATGCGACGATCGCGGCCACAGCCGCCAGCGCGACCGTCAGAATGGGGAGGGCGATCACCAGGCCGAGCACGGTCCAGCCGCTCGATCCTCCGAAGACCCCGTAGCCGAGGAGGATCCACAAGGGCAGCACGATCGCCGCCGGGAACTGCCAGGAACCGAATGCCCGTCGCGTGCGCATGCACCGACCGTACCCACCACCGCTGAGCGAGGGCTCAGCGGACCCCGAGAGGATCAGGATGATCGAGCTACGCACCCCCGCCGAGATCGAGGAGATGCGTCCCGCCGGCCGCTTCGTCGGCGAGGTACTGAAGGCCACCTCCGCCGCCGCCGCGGTCGGCGTGAACCTGCTGGAGCTCGACCGGCTCGCCCACGACATGATCCGCACGGCCGGCGCCGAGTCCTGCTACATCGACTACCACCCCTCCTTCGGCGCGAGTCCCTTCGGCAAGGTCATCTGCACCTCCGTCAACGACGCGGTGCTGCACGGCCTGCCCTTCGACTACCGGCTGAAGGACGGCGACCTGCTCACCCTCGACTTCGCCGCCTCCGTGAACGGCTGGGTCGCCGACTCGGCCATCAGCGTCGTGGTCGGAACGCCGCGCGAGGAGGACCTCGCCCTCATCGACACCACCACCCGCGCGCTCGAGGCCGGCATCGCCGCCGCCCAGCCCGGGAAGAAGATCGGCGACATCTCCGCGGCCATCGCGGCCGTCGCGCACGCCGAGGGCCTGTCCATCAACACCGACTTCGGCGGCCACGGCGTCGGCCGCACGATGCACGGCGATCCGCACATCCCCAACGACGGACGCGCCGGCCGCGGCTATCCGCTCCGCCCGGGCCTCGTCGTCGCGATCGAGCCGTGGTTCCTGCAGACGACCGACGAGATCTACACGGACAAGGACGGCTGGACCCTCCGCAGCCGCGACGGCTCGCGCGGCGCCCACATGGAGCACACGATCGCCATCACCGAGACGGGGAACATCGTCCTCTCCGCGCGGGACTGATCAAATGGTGGACAGTACCGCTATCCGATAGCGATACTATCCATGTGCGAATCTCGGAGCTCAGCCGCAGCAGCGGCGTCAGCCTGCCCACGATCAAGTACTACATCCGGGAGGGGCTGCTGCCGCCGGGCGACGCCGCCGGTCCCCAGCGAGCGGAGTACGGGGACGCCCATGTCGCCCGCCTGACGCTGCTCCGGGCGCTCATCGAGAGCGGCGGCGTCGGCATCGCCGGCGCGAAGCGGATCACGGCCGCGCTCGACGCGGGCGTCGGTCCGACAGCGGCCTTCGAGGTGGCGCAGGACGTGGTCTCCGTGAGCGCCGACTCGACCGCGTCCGCCACCGAGGCGTCGACGCGGCGGATCGCCGAGGCCGCGGGCTCCGACCACTGCGGCCACTCTGCCGTCGCGACGGCGGCACGGGCGCTCGACGCGCTCGAGCTCTCCACCGGACCGATGAGCGCCGGCTGGCTCGAGGCCTACGCCCGCGCCGCCGCCCTCGTCGCCTCCGCCGACCTCGACGAACTGCAGGCCCGCGAGAGCGTGAGCGAGCAGGCTGCCGTCGCCGCCGTCGGCACCGCGCTCGGAGACGTGGTGCTGCAGTCGCTCCGGCGCGTCGCCCAGGCGCGCGAGACGCAGAGCCGCTTCGGCTCGACAGAGGTGCCCCGATGAGCGCCGCGACCGAGACGCCCGCGCGCACGGCCTCCGCTGCTCCGCACCGGCCGCTCCTGGTGCTCGCTGCCGCGATGGCGGTCGGCGCCCTCCTCTGCGCGATCGCGCTGGTCGTCGATCCCCGCGAGCTCGGCGGGCAGCCGCTCTGGGGCAAGCCGCTGAAGTTCTGCCTCTCGATCGCACTGTACGCCGTGACGCTCGCCTGGCTGATCGGGCTCGTGCCCCGCCGGCGCCGCCTCGCCCGAGCGCTGGGCACGGTCGCGGCAGTCGGCCTGGCGGTCGAGATGGTCGTGATCGGAGGCGCCGCCCTGGTCGGCGAGCGCAGCCACTTCGACGTCTCCACTCCCCTGCACGCCGCGCTCTGGGCCTCGATGGCCGTCTCGATCGTGGTGGTCTGGCTGGCGACGCTGGTCCTCGCCGCCCTCCTGGCGCGGGTGCCGCTCGGCGACCCTGCGCTGACGCTCGCCGTCCGCGCCGGACTCGTGATCGGGCTCGTCGGGATGGCCCTCGCGTTCCTGATGACGGGGCCCTCGCCCGGCCAGATCAGCGACTACCAGGGCGTCGTCGGCGCGCACGCCGTCGGAGTCGCGGACGGCGGACCCGGCCTCCCCCTCCTGGGCTGGAGCACCACGGGGGGCGATCTGCGCATCCCGCACTTCGTCGGGATGCACGCTCTGCAGGGGCTCCCGCTGCTCGCGCTGCTGCTCGGACGGCTGGCACCCCGGATCCCCGTGCTGCGCCCCGGATCCACCCGGCTGCGGCTCGTCGCACTGGCCTCGGCGGGCTGGGCGGCCGCGGTCGCCCTCACCTGCTGGCAGGCGCTGCGCGGTCAGGCGCTGACCGCACCGGACGCGCTGACCCTCGCCGTCGCTACTGTGGCCGTGGTCGCCCTCGCCGGAGGGACGATCCTCACCCTCGCACGAACGGAGGCCCGCGCATGAGCCGGCTGCACCGCGGCTGGACGCCGCTCGGGATCGTCTACCTCGTCCTCGCCCTCGCCGGGCTGATCGGGACCTGGACCTGGAACGTGAGGGCGATGCAGGAGGGCGCGGACGTCCTCGCCGGCCTCGCCGCGGGCGGGCCGTGGGTGTCGTCGTTCTCGACCGACCTGCTGGTCGTCGCGATCGCGGCCGTCGCCTTCATGGTGGTGGAGGGCCGCCGGATCGGGATGCGCCGCGTGTGGATCCTGGTGCTGCTCGCGCCGCTGGTCGCCCTCGCGTTCGCGTTCCCCCTCTTCCTCGCCCTCCGCGACCGGCACCTGGCCCTCGCGGCTCGGTGACCGTGCGGCGCGGGGCTAGGGAAGCAGTTCGGGGCGGACGCGGCGCGTGCGCTCGACGCTCTGCTCGTGGCGCCAGGCGGCGATCGCCCCGTGGTTGCCGCTGAGGAGCACCGGAGGGACGTCGAGGCCCCGCCAGGAAGCCGGCTTGGTGTAGCTCGGGTACTCGAGCAGCCCGTCGGAGTGGCTCTCCTCGACCAGGCTCGCCGGGTTGCCGACGACGCCCGGGACCAGGCGTCCGACGGCCTCGATCATCGCCATCACGGCGACCTCTCCTCCGTTGAGGACGTAGTCGCCGAGGCTGATCAGCCGGACCCGCGCGCGCTCGGCGGTGTGGTCCACGACGCGCTGGTCGATGCCCTCGTAGCGGCCGCAGCCGAAGACGAGGGAGGACTCCTCCGCGAGCTCGCGGGCGGTCGCCTGGGTGAACAGCTCGCCCGCGGGCGACGGGAAGATCACGACGGGGTCGTCCGCGCCGTCGAGGATCGTGTCGAGCGCCTCGCCCCACGGCTCCGGTCGCATCACCATGCCGGCACCGCCGCCGTAGGGCGTGTCGTCGACGGTGCGGTGGCGATCGTGCGTGAAGTCGCGCAGATCGTGCACGCCGAGCTCGATCAGCCCGCTCTGCCGCGCACGGCCGAGCAGGCTGATGTCGAGCACGCCGAAGAACTCCGGGAAGATCGTGACGATGTCGATCCTCACGACCGGGGCTCCTCCTCGGGGGCGGCATCGGAGGCGGCCGGGGGCTCGTCGTCGGCGGGCTCCTCGAGAGCGGCGTCCGCGTCAGCGGAGTCCGCGTCATCGGAGGCGTCCGGCGCGTCGGCGTCCGCAGGCGCGCTCAGCGCCGGGTCCGCGAGGTCGACACCGCTGAGGTCGACCGCGGCGGGCTCCTCCTCGGGAGCCTCCTCGAACAGGCCGATCGGAGGCGTGACCGTGACGATCCCGGCCGCGGCGTCGACGGAGGGGACGATCGCGTTCACGAACGGCACCATCACCTCGCCGGAGGGGGTACCGACGATGAGCAGGTCCTGCGCAGGGAAGTGGTCGACGCGGCGGACGGTGCCGACCTCGACGCCGTCGCGGACGACCTTCATGCCGACCAGCTGGTAGTCGTACCAGGAGTCGTCCTCGCCCGGCTGGGTCTGCACCTCCTCGTCGATCCAGAGGATCGCCTTCAGGAGGGTCTCAGCGGCGTTGCGGTCGTCGACGCCTCGGAAGAACGCGACGGGGTGGCTGTTGTACCAGCGCAGCTCGACGAGCTCGAGCTTCTTGCCGTGCCACTCGGAGGTGCGCGGGACCTGCAGCGTGAACGTGGATCCGGGGGTGAAGCGCTTGTCGGGCTCGTCCGTGTACAGCTCGAGCTTGATGGCGCCCTTGAGTCCGTGGGCCTTGGTGAGTCGGGCGACGCGGAGCTGCGTCGTGCCCGGTCCGGTGACCGACACCTCTACTTGTCGGTGTCGACGACGTCGACACGCACGCGGCGCCCGTCGGCGAGCGCGGCGACGAGAGTGCGGACGGCCTTGGCGGTGCGACCGGAGCGTCCGATCACGCGGCCGAGGTCCTCGGGGTGCACGCGCACCTCGAGGACCTCTCCGCGCGGGGAGCTCGTGGCCACGACACTGACCTCATCGGGGTTCTCGACGATCCCCTTGACGAGGTGTTCGACGGCGGGAGCGAGCACTGACTACGCCTCGGTGGAGGTCTCGTCGACGGTGTCCTCGACCGGGGCGGCCTTGGCCGGAGCCTCGGACTTCGGCTTGAGGACGGGCTTCTTCTTCGCGTCGACGACGAACGGAGCCTTGGGCTCCTTCACCTGGACGGTGCTGACGGCGTCGGCGTCGCCCTTGAAGCGGCCCCAGTCGCCGGTCAGCTTGAGGATCGCGGCGACCTGCTCGGTCGGCTGCGCGCCGACTCCGAGCCAGTACTGCGCGCGCTCCGAGTCGACCTGGATGAACGAGGGCTGCTCGGTCGGGTGGTACTTGCCGATCTCCTCGATCACGCGGCCGTCGCGCTTGGTGCGCGAGTCGGCGACGACGATGCGGTAGTAGGGCGCCCGGATCTTGCCGAGGCGCTTCAGACGAATCTTGACAGCCACAATTCTCCTGTGTGGTCGTTGACCGGTGTCCGGTCGATGATGGATGAACTGAGCCGTGAGCGTGGGGGCACACCCGGCGGAAGCTCGAGGGGGTTTCGTCGGCGGTGAGTAGAGGGTCGACCGCCTCGGACCCGACGGATCATTCTGCCAGAAAAACCGCCCCGGTGCGGGCCCGGCACGCCGCCGCCCAGCGGCACCCTCGCGGGAGCGGGCCTCGCGGGACCGGGAAGGCCTCCGCCGGGGCTCGGCGTCCGCCCCGGCCGCAGGTGGCAGGATGGCGAGGCGCGTCCCGATCGGCGGACGCCCGGATCCGATGAGGACCACGCCATGGAGATCAGCTTCGCCGCATCAGACCGCTCCACGCTCGGGATCGAGTGGGAGGTCGCGATCGTCGACCGGCAGACGGGCGATCTCGCCAACGTCGCCGATGTGGTGCTGGAGGCGCTCCGCAGCGACGACGGCGCCCCGCACCCGCACATCACCGGCGAGCTCCTGCGCAACACGGTCGAGCTGGTCTCCGGCGTGCACACCTCCGTCCGCGACGCGGTCGCCGATCTGCAGGACCAGCTGCGGCAGGTGCGCGAGATCACCGACCCCATGGGACTCGACCTCGTGTGCTCGGGCACGCACCCGTTCGCGCAGTGGTTCGACCAGGCCATCACGGACAAGGAGCGGTACCACCGCCTCATCGACCGGACCCAGTGGTGGGGCCGGAACATGATGATCTGGGGCATCCACGTGCACGTCGGCGTCGAGCACCGCGACAAGGTGCTGCCGATCCTCAACTCCCTGCTCGACTACTACCCGCACCTGCAGGCGCTCTCGGCGTCGAGCCCGTTCTGGGGCGGGGTCGACACGGGCTACGCCTCGAACCGCGCGCTGCTGTTCCAGCAGCTGCCGACGGCGGGCCTGCCTCCGCAGTTCGGTGCCTGGGCGAACTACGAGGAGTACGTCGACGACATGATGCGCACCGGCGTCATCGACGACCACACGGAGGTCCGCTGGGACATCCGCCCCTCGCCGCAGTGGGGCACTCTCGAGATGCGCGCGTGCGACGGCCTCTCCTCCGCGGAGGAGATCGGAGCGGTCGCCGCGCTGATCCAGTGCCTCGTCGAGCACCTCTCGTCGCGGCTGGACGCGGGCGAGGACCTTCCGACGATGCAGCCCTGGTACGTGCGCGAGAACAAGTGGCGCGCGGCCCGCTACGGACTCGACGCCGAGATCATCCTCGACGCCGCTGGAGCGGAGCGGCTGGTCACCGACGACATCCGCGACCTGCTCGTCACCCTCGCACCGGTCGCCGAGCGTCTCGACTGCGTGAAGGAGCTCGGCGACGTCGAGCTGATCCTGGTCGCGGGAGCGAGCTACCAGCGCCAGCTGCGGACGGCGGCGGCGAACGACGGCGACCTCAAGGCGGTGGTCCGGGCGCTCGCGGGCGAGTTGCGCGACGGGCTCCGGGATCCCCGCTCATGACGCGTCCCGTCCTCCTCGCCGCAGCCGCGATCGGCGCGCTGGCCCTCGGCCTCGCCGGCTGCTCGTCCTCGACGACGACCGGCCCGGCGACCGCGTCCCCCGCCGGCACCGCCACTCCCCTCCCGACCGTCACCGCCGATCCGCTGCCGCTCTCGATCGGCGGCTCTCTTCCCGCCGGCTCCCGGGTGACGATCGTCGGCGACAGCATCGTGCGCGGTCTGACGGTCGACCCGGAGCAGGCCTGGCCCGCTCTCGTCGGCGACGACCTCGGCTGGGAGGTCACGAACCTGGGCTGCGACGGCGGCGGCTTCATCGAGCCGGGCGACTGCGGCGTCGCGATCGGCGACCGCGCGGAGGAGATCGCCGACACCCGGCCCGACGCGATCGTGCTGATCGCCAGCAGCAACGATCTCGGCTGGGATCCGGAGGACGTGGACGCCGCGATCGGGCCGGCAGTGGACGCGATCGTGTCCGCCTCGCCCTCGGCCCGGCTCATCGCGCTCGACTCGGTCTGGGGCCCCGACCCGCGCCCCTCCGATCTCGACGAGTACGACGCGGCGCTGGTCGAGGCCGTCACTGCCGCCGGCGGCGGTGCGCTCGAGTACCCGGACCCCCTCCGCGAGGACGGGCTGCTCGGCGAGGACGGCGTGCATCCCACCGTCGAGGGCCAGCGCGCCCTGGCCGACGCGTTCGAGGTGGCGGCCGAGAAGTCCGGCCTCGCCCGGGCGGTGCCGACCGGCCAGAAGGCGACGGACGCGCCGGCGGCCTGACTCCGACGCGGGGCGCCGCCCTGACGGCGCCCCGCCGGGTCAGCGCGCGGTGCTGTTCCGGCCGTCGCGCCAGCCGAGCAGATCGCGCACGGGCGCGAGGTCGATGTCCGGACCGGTGATGCCGAGCGTGAACAGGCGGGCACCCAGGTCGTACTGCTGGTCGAGCACGTCGAAGGAGGCGTCGCCGACACCGCCGCGCACGCTCGCGCCGGTCGAGATCTCGATCGCCGCCGGGTCGCGGTCGACGCGGCCGCACCACTCCGAGAGCACACCGAGCTTGCGCTCGAGCGTCGGGACGTCCGAGAAGCTGTGCCAGATGTCGGCGTGCTCGGCGACGATCCGCAGCGTCTTCTTCTCGCCGCCGCCGCCGATCATCACCGGGATGTCGCGGGTGGGCGCCGGGTTGAGCATCGACCACCGGCTGCGGATGCGCGGCATCGCCTCGGAGAGCTCGTCGAGGCGGGAGCCGGGAGTGCCGAACTCGTAGCCGTACTCCTCGTAGTCGCGCTCGAACCAGCCCGAGCCGATGCCGAAGATCAGACGGCCCTCGGCGCCCTTGGCGCTGATGTGGTCGACCGTGCGCGCCATGTCGGCGAGGAGGTCGGGGTTCCGGTAGCTGTTGCAGGTGACCAGCGGGCCGAACTCGATGCGGCTGGTCTGCTCGGCCCAGGCCGCGAGCATGCTCCAGCCCTCGAAGTGCGAGCCGTTCGGCTCTCCCGAGAGCGGGAAGAAGTGGTCCCAGTTGAAGGCGATGTCGACGCCGAGGTCCTCGAGCTCCGCGAGCGTGTCGCGGATGACCTCGTAGGGGACGTGCTGCGGTGCGATCTGGACGCCGATGCGGACGGGGCGCGCGTGTGCGGTTGTCATGCCCTCACGCTAGCGAGCGGTGCGCCTCACGGGGATCCCCGCTGCGGCCCCCGGAGGGACGGCGCGCTACTCCCCCGCCGGGTCCGGCGACGCCGAGGGCGCCTCGTCGCTCGTGGAGCGGGCGAGCTTGACGACGGTGGCCCCCTCGTCGTCGAACAGGCGGAGCCGTCCGCCGTCGAGCGAGGCCATCGCCGCCTCCGAGAAGATCATCGGCAGCGCGACGCCGTCGCAGGCGATCAGCGTGCTCGGCCCGGCCGACACGGTGAGGGCGCCCTCCTGGTCGATCGACCACTCGCCCTGCGCGCCGTTGCAGCCGTCGGAGCCCGTCCAGGTCCCGTCCTCCGCGATCAGGAGGAACGGCACGTCGGGCGCGTCGTAGGAGACGCCCGTCACCCAGCGGCCGACCAGGTCCTCCGGGGAGGGCGCCGTCATCGCGTCGACCCCGGAGCCCTCGGCGCAGCCGGTGAGCCCGAGCACGGCCGCGAGGACGAGGACCCCGCCCGCGCGTCCGGCCGCGATCCGCCTCATCGCCCGAGGAGCTTCTGCAGCTGCTCGAGCTCCTCCGGCGTGGGCTGGGCGCCCTTGCCGGCGCCGCCGCCCAGGCCGAAGCCGGAGCCGCCCGCATCGCCCGGGCGGGGCCCGGAGGTGATCGCCGCGTTCTCGGCCGCGCGCTTGGCGGGGTTGCCGGACTTGCTGCTCTTCTTCTTCTGCGGCTTCGGGCGGCCCTGGTAGCCGGCGCCGGGCACGGGGCCCATGCCGGGGACCGAGGGCATGCCGCCCTTGGCGACCGTCTTCATCATCTTGGCGGCCTGCTCGAAGCGCTGGACGAGCTGGTTGACGTCCGTGACCGTCATGCCGGAGCCGCGGGCGATGCGCAGGCGCCGCGAGCCGT
The DNA here is from genome assembly GCF_002932915.1 of Rathayibacter sp. RFBD1. Taxonomy (NCBI): domain Bacteria; kingdom Bacillati; phylum Actinomycetota; class Actinomycetes; order Micrococcales; family Microbacteriaceae; genus Rathayibacter; species Rathayibacter sp. RFBD1. The sequence goes on along the minus strand of NZ_PSWQ01000021.1, from coordinate 227,197 downwards.
TGAGCAGCTTCGGGTTGACCCGCTCCGCCTTCGTCATCGACTGGATGATCGCCTCGGTGCGCACGATCTCGCGCTCGTCGAACTGGTCGAGCTGCTCTCGCATGCCCTTCGCGCCGGGCAGCATGCCGATCATCTTCTTGATCGAGCCCATGTTGCGCAGCTGCTGCATCTGGCCGAGGAAGTCGTCGAGGGTGAACGTGTCCCCCATGATCTTCTCGGCGATCTTGCGCGCCTCGTCCTCGTCGAACGCGGACTGGGCCTGCTCGATGAGGGTCAGCACGTCGCCGAGGTCGAGGATGCGGCTCGCCATGCGGTCGGGGTGGAACTGCTCGAAGTCGTCGAGCGACTCGCCCGTGGAGGCGAAGAGGATCGGGCGGCCGGTGAGCGAGGCGACCGAGAGCGCCGCGCCTCCGCGGGCGTCGCCGTCGAGCTTGGAGAGGACGACGCCGGTGAAGTCGACTCCCTCCTGGAAGGCCTTGGCGGTCGCGACCGCGTCCTGGCCGATCATCGCGTCGATGACGAACAGGACCTCGTCGGGGTTCGTGACGCGGCGGATGTCGGCGGCCTGCTTCATCATGTCGGCGTCGACGCCGAGGCGTCCGGCCGTGTCGATGATGACCGTGTCGTACTGCTTGTCGGTCGCGAAGCGGATCGCGTTCTGAGCGACCTTGACCGGGTTGCCGACGCCGTTGCCCGGCTCCGGCGCGTAGACCGCGACTCCGGCCTGCTCGCCGACGACCTGCAGCTGCTGCACGGCGTTGGGGCGCTGGAGGTCGGCCGCGACGAGCAGCGGGGTGTGGCCGTCCTTGCCGAGGTACTTGCCGAGCTTGCCCGCGAGGGTCGTCTTGCCCGCGCCCTGGAGGCCGGCGAGCATGATGACGGTCGGCGGGCGCTTGGCGAACTCGAGCCGGCGCGACTGCCCGCCGAGGATCGCGACGAGCTCCTCGTTGACGATCTGGACGACCTGCTGGGCCGGGTTGAGCGCCTTGTTGACCTCGTCGCCGAGGGCGCGCTCGCGCACCTTGCCGGTGAACTCCTTCACGACCTCCAGCGCGACGTCGGCGTCGAGGAGGGCCCGCCGGATCTCGCGGACGGTGCCGTCGACGTCCGACGCGGAGAGCTTGCCCTTCGTCCGGAGGTTCTTGAAGGTCTCGACGAGTCGATCGGAGAGGGTGCCGAAAGTAGCCATGATGCCCGGAATTCTACCGGAGGCCCGGAGGGTCGGCGGGCGGGGCCGCCGATCGGCCCGCGATCGGCGCGATCACGGAGGTGCGGATTAACTGGTCCGAGTCCAAGAACAGGGTTAGGGTGGCCCGGTGATCGAGACACTGGTGGCGGGCGACTCCGCGGACCCCCTGGACTACACCGACGGCTGGGAGCTGCAGCGCCGCCTGCACGCCGAGGTGGTGGCGGGCTCGAGGCCGGACACCCTCGTGCTCTGCGAGCACTCCTCCGTCTACACCGCCGGCAAGCGCACCGAGGCGCACGAGCGCCCGGACGACGGCTCGCCCGTGGTCGACGTCGACCGCGGAGGGCGGATCACCTGGCACGGCCCGGGCCAGCTCGTCGGCTACCCGATCGTGCGGCTCGGTGAGCCCGTCGACGTGGTCGCCTACGTCCGCTCGCTGGAGGGCGTGCTGATCGCCGCTCTCGACGACCTGGGCGTGCAGGGGCGGCGCGTCGACGGGCGCTCGGGAGTGTGGATCCCGAGGGACGGCGGCGCCGACAAGATCGCCGCGATCGGCATCCGCGTCGCCTCGGGCGTGACGATGCACGGCTTCGCCCTCAACGTCTCGAACAGCCTCGAGCCCTACGCCCGCATCGTCGCCTGCGGCATCGCCGACGCCGGGGTGACCACGCTCGAGCGCGAGCGCGGCGAGGCTCCGCCCATGGAGGCGGTGCGGGCGCGGGTGGCGGCGCGCTTCTCGGAGGCGGCCCCCGCCTTCTCCGCCCGCATCGAGGAGGTCGCCGCGTGAGCGCCGAGGCCGGCGGCCGCAAGCTCCTGCGGCTGGAGATCCGCAACGCCGAGACGCCGATCGAGCGCAAGCCCGAGTGGATCCGCACGAAGGCCTCGATGGGCCCGGAGTACCTGCAGCTGCAGTCGCTGGTGAAGAGCGAGGAGCTGCACACCGTCTGCCAGGAGGCGGGCTGCCCCAACATCTTCGAGTGCTGGGAGGACCGCGAGGCGACCTTCCTCATCGGGGGCGCCCAGTGCACCCGCCGCTGCGACTTCTGCCAGATCGACACCGGGAAGCCCGCGGACTACGACGCGGACGAGCCCCGGCGCGTCGGCGAGTCCGTGGCGCGGATGAACCTCCGCTACGCGACCGTCACCGGAGTCGCCCGCGACGACCTGCCGGACGAGGGCTCCTGGCTCTACGCCGAGACCATCCGCCAGATCCACGCCCAGGCTCCGGGCACGGGGGTCGAGATCCTGGTCCCGGACTTCACCGGCCGCGCCGAGCACCTGCAGCGGGTGTTCGACGCGGAGCCGGAGGTGTTCGCCCACAACGTCGAGACGGTGCCGCGGATCTTCAAGCGCATCCGGCCGGCCTTCCGCTACGAGCGCTCGCTCGACGTGCTCACCCAGGGCCGGGAGGCGGGGCTGATCACGAAGTCGAACCTCATCCTCGGCATGGGCGAGGAGCGGGAGGAGATCTCGCAGGCGCTGCAGGACCTCCACGACGCCGGCACCGACATCGTGACCATCACGCAGTACCTCCGCCCGACGCCGCGGCATCTGCCGGTGGACCGCTGGGTGCACCCGGAGGAGTTCGTGGCGATCAAGGAGGAGGCCGAGGACATCGGCTTCCTCGGCGTCCTCGCGGGGCCCCTGGTCCGCTCCTCCTACCGGGCCGGCCGGCTCTGGGCGCGCTCGATGGAGTCGAAGGGGCTGCCGGTCCCGGAGCACCTGCGCCACCTCGCCGACGCGGCACTGGGCTTCTCGCAGGCCGTGTAGCCCGCCACCGGGACGGCGCCGGCGCGTCGTCCCGGGCGGGGCCGCTCAGCTGACGAGCTGCTGGGCGAAGACGTGGGGGGTGAAGCCGGTGAGGTCGCCGATGCCCTCGCCCTGGCCGACGAGCTTGATCGGGATGCCGGTGCGCTCCTGGACCGCGAGGACGAAGCCGCCCTTCGCGGAGCCGTCGAGCTTGGTGATGACCAGGCCGGTGACGCCCGCGTGCTCGATGAACGCCTCGGCCTGGCTCAGCCCGTTCTGACCGGTCGTCGCGTCGAGCACGAGCAGGATCTCGGAGATCGGGGCCTGCTTCTCGATGACGCGCTTGATCTTCGTGAGCTCGTCCATCAGCCCGCCCTTGGTGTGCAGGCGGCCGGCCGTGTCGATGATGACCATCTCGACGCCGGTGTCCTTCGCGAACTGCACGGTCTGGAAGGCGACGGACGCCGGATCCTGGCGCTCCTGCTGCGGGCGGACGATCTGGGCGTCGGCGCGCTGCGCCCAGGTGGCGAGCTGGTCGACCGCGGCGGCGCGGAAGGTGTCGGCCGCGCCGACCACGACGCTCCGGCCGTAGTTGCGGAGGAACTTGGCGAACTTGCCGATGGTCGTGGTCTTGCCGACGCCGTTCACGCCGACCACGAGGATCACGGCGGGGCGCTCGCTGAGCTTGAGGGTCGTGTCGTACTTCGACAGGCGCTCCTCGAGGGACTCGCGGAGCATCCGCTGCAGGTCGCGCGGGTCGGTGGTGGAGTAGCGGGCGACCTTGGCGCGGAGGTCGTCGACGATCTCCTCGGTGATGTCGGGGCCGAAGTCGGCGGTGATCAGCGCCGTCTCGAGGTCGTCCCAGGTCTGGTCGTCGATCGTGCGCTTCTCGAACAGGCCGCGCAGTGCGCGGCCGAGCGACCAGGAGGTGCGTTCTGCCATAGGTCCAGGCTACCGGCGGGCGCGCCTCCGAGCGGTCGGGGAGGCGGGTTCAGGCCGGGGGCGCGGCGACGCGCTGGCCGACGACGGCCGAGACGCCGTCCTGCCGCATCGACACGCCGTAGAGGGCGTCCGCGATCTCCATGGTCCGCTTCTGGTGGGTGATGACGATCAGCTGGCTCGAGGTGCGCAGGTCCTCGAAGATGCTGAGCAGTCGGCCGAGATTCGCGTCGTCGAGAGCGGCCTCCACCTCGTCCATGATGTAGAAGGGGCTCGGCCGCGACTTGAAGATGGCGACCATGAACGCCACGGCCGCGAGCGAGCGCTCCCCTCCGGAGAGGAGCGACAGCCGCTCGATCTTCTTGCCGGCCGGCCGCACCGCGACCTCGATGCCGGTGGTGAGCAGGTTCTCCGGGTCGGTCAGCCGGATGCTGCCGGTGCCGCCGGGGAAGAGGACGGGGAACACGTCCGCGAACGCCGCCTGCGTGTCGTCGAACGCGGAGGCGAACACGGTCTGCATCGTCTCGTCGAGCTCCTCGATGATGGTGAGCAGGTCCCGCCGGGTCCCGGTGAGGTCGGCCAGCTGCTCGGTCAGGAACGCGTGCCGCTGCTCCAGCGCGGCGAACTCCTCCAGCGCGAGCGGATTGACGCGGCCCAGCTGCCCGAGCTGCTTCTCGGCCTTCTCGAGGCGGCGGCGCTGCTCCTCGCGGACGTAGGGCCGCGGCTCCTGCTCCTCGTCCGTCTCGTCGGGGACGCCGACTCCGGGACCGTACTCCTCCACCAGCACGTCCTCGGTGAGCCCGAGCTCGGACGCGGCGCGCTCGAGCAGACCGGTGAGCTGCAGCCTCTTCTCGTAGATCTGCAGCTCGAGGCCGTGCACGCTCTCGGTGACGGACTGGAGCCGGTCGCGCACGCTCCCCTCCTCGCGGCGGAGCCCCTGCAGCTCGGCGTTCTGCTGCGAGCGCGCCGCCTCGGCCGCGACGAGCTCGGCCCGGGCCTGCTGGACGGAGCGGTCGACGGAGGCGAGGACGGCGGGGAGCGCGGCGGTCACCTCGGCCGCGGCGTCGCGCTGGCGACGGCGGATCACGGCGCGGCGCGCGGCCTCGTCGGCGGCGGCGCGGTCGGCGGCCAGCTGGCGGGCCAGCGACTCCCCGCGGGACTGCTCCGCCCGCACCCGCTCCTTGGCGGTCTCGACGCCGAGTCGCGCCTCGATCTCGCGCTCGCGTGCGGTGTCTACGTCGCTCTGCAGACCGTCGCGCGCGCTCGCGTCGAGCACCGGCCGGGGCCTGGCGCGCGCGGCGTCGAGCGCCGACCTCGCCTCCTGGGCCGCGCGCTCGGCGTCGCCGACCCGGTCCGAGGCGACGGCCAGCGCCCTCGAGCCCCGGCCGTGCTCGGCGGTGGCCGCCTCGAGCTGGGCGCGCACGCCGCCGAGCCGCTCGGTGTGGGCGGCACGGGCGGCGTCGTGCTCGCGGAGGGCCGAGAGCGCGCTCGCCGCCTGCTCCTTCGCGCCGCGGAGCGCACCGGTCTGCTCGGCGAGCTCGAAGCGGAGCCGGTCGATCCCGCCCTCGACCTCCTCCAGCCGGGCGGCGGCGGAGTCGCGCTCGGAGACGAGCTCGATCCGGCTGCGCTGCCCGCCGGAGCCGGCGCTCTGCACGGCGTCGGAGACGGTCGCGCCGTCGCGGGTGACCAGGACGGTGCCCGGATCGATGCGCTCCCTCAGCCGCCGCGCCGCGGCGAGGTCCTCGACCACGAGCACGCGCTCGAGGAGCGAGAGGACCCCGGCCGGCGCCCTGACGAGGTCGCCCGCGCGTTCCGCCCCCTCGGGAACGGTGAGAGCGACGTGCGGCCGGGCGGCGTCGGCGACCAGCAGCTCGACGCGTCCGAGGTCGCGCTCCAGCGCGGCGTCCAGAGCCGCGTCGGCCCGGGTGGTCGACTCGACCAGCACGGCGTCGGCGACCGCGCCGAGGGCGGCGGCGATCGCGGCCTCGGAGCCCGGCCGCACCTGGATCCGCTCGGCGACCCGGCCGCGCACCCCCTCGATCCGGGCGGCGATCAGCTCGGCTGAGCCGTCCGAGACGTCGAGGGCCAGCGACAGGGCACCCGTGCGGGCGGCCAGCGCCTCGCGCTCGCGCTCCAGGGCGTGCAGCTCCTCGCGCAGCCGCTCGATCCCGGCCTCGGCGGCCGAGACCGCGGACTGGGCGAGCTCGTAGCCCTCGTCGAGGCCGCCGTCGGGGCCGCGGCCGGCGTCGTCCAGCTCGGCCTCCAGAGCGTCGAGCGCCCGCCGCGCCGCCTCCTTCCGCCGGTCGGCCGCGTCGAGGGTGTTCTGCGCGCGCAGGACCTCGCCCCGGACGGACGCGAGACGGGAGGCGGCGGTGTCGGCCTGCCCCGAGAGGGTGGAGAGCTCGAGGTCGTAGCGCGAGACGAGGGCCGCCTGCGCGGCGATCTCCTCGTCGACCGCGTCGAGGGCGGAGCGGGCGGCGACGGTCGTGCGCTGCGCCTTGACCCACGCCGTCTCCGCGTCGAGGACGGCCTGCCGCAGGCGCTCCAGCTCGACCCGCGCCTCCTCCACCTGCGCCGGCGTCACGCGCGGCTGGATCTGCGGCTGCTCGGACTCGAGCTCGAGCATCGCGAGCCGCTGCCCGGCGAGGGCCGAGAGGTTGCGCAGCCGCTCCTGCACCGACTCCAGCTCGAACGAGGTGCGCCGGGCGTCGTCGACCGCGTCGCCGACCACCTCCGCCTCGATCCGCGCTCGCCGGAGCGTCGCCTGCTCGAGCCGCTGCTGCAGGACCACCCGCTCGCTGTGCCGCTCGCTCTCGGTGCGGGCGAAGCCGTCCAGGGCGGTCCGGAGCGCGACCACGTCGTCGGCGAGCAGGCGCGCCCGGGCGTCGCGCACCACGGCGGCGATCGTCTGCGCCTGCCGTGCGACCTCGGCCTGGCGCCCGAGGGGCTTGAGCTGGCGCCGGATCTCGCCCGCGAGGTCGGAGAGGCGGGTCAGGTTCGCCTGCATCGCCTCGAGCTTGCGGAGCGTCTTCTCCTTGCGGCGGCGGTGCTTGAGGATCCCGGCGGCCTCCTCGATGAACCCGCGCCGCTCCTCGGGGGTCGCGTGCAGCACGGCGTCGAGCTGTCCCTGCCCCACGATGACGTGCATCTCGCGCCCGAGACCGGAGTCGCTCAACAGCTCCTGCACGTCGAGCAGCCGGCAACCGCGTCCGTTGATCGCGTACTCGCTGCCGCCGTTGCGGAAGAGGGTCCGGGTGATCGTCACCTCGGTGTACTCGATCGGCAGGGCGCCGTCCGAGTTGTCGATGGTGAGCGCGACCTCGGCGCGGCCGAGGGGTCCGCGGGTGGAGGTGCCCGCGAAGATGACGTCCTCCATCTTGCCGCCGCGGAGCGTCTTCGCCCCCTGCTCCCCCATCACCCAGGCGAGCGCGTCGACGACGTTGCTCTTGCCCGAGCCGTTGGGGCCGACGACGCAGGTGACCCCCGGCTCGAAGGCGAACGTGGTCGGCTGAGCGAAGGACTTGAAGCCCTTGAGGGTCAGGCTCTTCAGGTACACCCGGCCGCCTCGCTCCCGTCCACAACGCCTCCACGGTAGCCGACGGCCGCGGCCGGGCCGGGAGGCGGAGCCCCGACCGGCCGACGGACCGCCGCGATCCCGCACCGGAACAGGCGCAGGAGGCCGCCGCGGGCGCCGGGACGTGCACACTGGGGTGGTGAACCGCACCTCCGACCCGGCGCTCCGGATCCGCGAGCTCGCGATCCCCGAGGCCGTGGGCGCCGACGGCTGGAGCGACTTCCTCGCCCTGACCGCGATCGGCGACGCGGTGGGGACCGCCTCGGACTGCCGGGCCGTCTCCACCTGGAACGCCGAGGAGAACCGACCGATGCTCGCCGTGAACGAGGCCGTCGGCTTCACCCCCGTCGCCCACGAGGGCCAGTGGAGGAAGGAGCTCTCATGACCCCGCTCGTCGAGCCCGGACCGCCGCTGACCGCCGCCGAGCGCGAGCGGTTCGCCCGGCAGATCCGCCTGGCGCCCCTCGGGGAGCTCGGACAGCGGCGCCTCCGGAACGCGCGCGTGCTGATCCTCGGCGCGGGCGGCATCGGCTCGCCGGTGATCACGGCGCTCGCCGCGGCCGGGATCGGGCGGCTCGGCATCGTGGACGGCGACGTCGTCGAGCTCTCGAACCTGGCGCGGCAGACGGCGCACGACGACTCCTCGGTGGGCCGGTCGAAGGCGGAGTCGGCGGCGGCGACCGCGCGGCGGCTCTCCCCCGGCATCGACGCCCGGGCCTTCCCGGTGTCGCTGACCTCGGCCAACGTCGACGCCCTGGTGGCGGGCTGGGACGTCGTGGTCGACGGCTTCGACACCTTCGGCGCGCGCTACCTCGCCTCCGATGCGACGACCCGCGCCGGGATCCCGCACGTGTGGGGATCGGCGCTCGGCTTCGACGGGCAGCTCTCGACCTTCTGGGCCGGCGCCCCGGGCGGAGGGGTGACCCTGCGCGCGCTGCACCCCGAGGCCGAGGACGCGGGCGACAGCTGCTCGACGGTGGGCGTGCTGGGCGCGCTCTGCGCGCTGATCGGCTCGGCCATGGCGGCCGAGGTCGTGAAGCTCGTGACCGGGGCGGGCGAGCCGCTGTTCGGTCGCGTCCTCGTGCACGACGCTCTCGACTCCTCCTGGGCCGAGCTCCCTCTCGAGCGGCGGGTGCCGCCGGTCCCGGAGCGGCGGGCCGCGGCGGGCTCGATCACGGCGGCCGAGCTGCGGGAGCGGCTGGCCGGGCCGACGCCCCCGAGCGTCGTCGACCTCCGCGAGGACGACGAGGACCGGTCCGTCGCGGTGCCCGGTGCCGTGCGGATGCCGATGTCGCGCTTCGACCCCGCCGCTCTGCCGGCCGGTCCGCTCGTGCTGCACTGCGCCTCCGGGGTCCGGTCGCGTCTCGCAGCGGAGCGCGCGGCGGCGGCGGGCGTGGCGTCCGACTCGCTCGACGGCGGGATGGCGTCGTGGCGGGAGCGGTGAGCCGCGCCGCGGCCTCGTGCGCCGCGGAACGGGAGGGGTGAGGCGCACCCAGCGCCCTGCCGATCGGCGACCCGGGATGTTCGGTGCTCGCAGCGGAGAGGATCCGTCCTTCTCCGCGGATCAGGGCGGAGCAGTGTTCGAAGCTGATCGGCGGTGGCGTGCTCGCGGCCACCGTTCCGAGGAGAGCACCCATGCCGACGCCTTCACCGCACTCCGCGCGGCAGGCGGCGCTGCTCGATCCTCCCGACCCGCTCGACCCCGGCGCGGAGGCGTGATGCCCGAGGTCTGGAGTCCCGCCGAGAGGCGGCTGCGTCGGCTCGGCTGGATTCCGCGGCGCCCCCTGCCGCGAGGTGCCGTCTGCGACGCGATCGTCTCGCCGCGCCTCAGCCTCAGCCGCGCCTGGCTGCAGACCGGGGAGTTCGAGGTCCTCCCCCATCCCGGGAGGCTCCGCGTGCTCTTCAGCCTCGACGGGACCGGCCGCCTCTCCGCCCGGGGCCGCGACCACCGGCTCCCGGCCGGCAGCGCTCTCGTGACCCGCGCCTCGACGGTGCAGTACGCGGCGGCGGTCAGTCCGTGGGCGCGTTTCGAGTGGCAGCTGCGCCCCTCGGTGCTCCGCGCGAGCGAGTTCGCCTCGCTCACGGACCGGGTCCTCGCCCTCCCCGAGGCCTACTGGCGCGCACTCACCGGTGCGGCGAACACCGTCCTCACTTTCGGCGTCGAGCCCTCGGACGCGGCCTTCGAGCACTTCGAGATCGCGAGCGAGCACCTCCTGGCCTCGGCCTTCTCGGCGCTGCTGCCCTCCTCCGACCGGGAGGACCGGTCCCCCGCCGCCGTGTATGCGAACGGCACGCGCCTGATCGAGCGGCACTACCGCGACCGCTCCTTCACTGTGGAGACGCTGGCGGAGCGCCTCGGCGTGTCGGTCAGCCACCTGCACCGGGCGTTCTCGGCCGCCGGCACCACCCCTCGTCAGCGGATCGAGCGCGCACGGGCCTTCGAGGCGCAGCGCCTCCTCGACGAGCTCGGCCCGCGGGCGGCGACGGACCTGGACCGCGTGGCGCGGTCGGCCGGCTTCAGCTCGCGGATCCACATGCAGCGGACCCTCCGCCGGATCGACGACGCGGGCTGACGTGGGCCGCCGCGTCCCCCGCGCCGGACGGGCTCCCGGCGAGGAGGCGGCCTGAGCGGCTCCCCCGGTCCGGCGGCGCGACGGAACGTCCACGGTCGGGCATGGAACCTCGTCGCGGCCCGTTCCGCGTCGACCGGAGGCCGGACGTTCGGCAGGATCGGCGCGTCCACCACCCCTCGCACGAAAGAAAGAAAAGGAACACCATGACGGACACCAACGCCCTGGACCCGACGGCAGCGCACTCGCGCTCCCTCCCACCGCGGATCGACTCGACCCGCGGGGGGCCCGCCCGGCGGACGATCATGTCGGGTGCGGCCTGGTCCGTCCCCGTCGTCGCCGCGGCGGTTGCGACCCCCGCGGCCGCCGCGTCCACCGGCCTCACCCTCGCCTTCGACGCCCCGGCGTACTCCTTCCCCGCCTGCACCACGAGAACGGTCTCCGTCCTCGCCACGACCAACGGTGCTCCCGCTGCCGGCGACACGGTCACCATCACTCTCCCCGCCGGCCTGACCAGCGGCGGCGCGCAGACCGTCAGGGCGACGACCGGCGCGGACGGACGCGTGAGCATCCCGGTCACGGCCGGGAACGTGGCGCAGAACGGCATCACCCTCTCCGCCGTCTCCGGCGCCGCGGGCGCGACGGCGACCGCGAGCACCACCGCGACCACGGGGACCGCCGTCCGGTACGTCACCGACGGCGGAGGGACGACGCCGGAGTCGAACGGCAACGTGCCCTCGGGAGCCAAGACCGTCGGACCCCGGTACTACCTGACGGAGTCGGGCGAGCTCTATCACGGCGGGGGGCGGATCGCGCGCGGCGTCACCAGCGTCCAGGGCTTCCGCGACGAGCAGAACCGCGACGTCGCCGACTTCGTGGTCGACGGCGTCTTCTACCGCTTCGTCACCGGAGACGCCGCGCCGAAGGCCATCGGGAGCGGCGTGCCGGCCGGATCGACGGTCCATGCGCCCGCCTTCTACGTCACACCGAACGGCGAGCTGCGGCGCGCCGGCGGAGCCCTCGTGACCACCGGAGTGACGAGCGCGGACTCCTTCCGCGACCAGAGCAACAACGACGTCATCGACGTGATCGTCGGCTCGGAGCTCGTCCGCTACATCAACTCCACGAAGAACCAGGTCTACGCCAGGAACGTTCCGGCAGGATCGACGGCCTTGGCGCCCTCGTACCACCTGACGCCGGACGGGCGCCTCTTCAACAGCAGCATCCTGGTCGCCACCGGGGTGACCAGTGCCGACGCCTACCGCGATCGACAGAACCGTGACGTCGTGGACGTGATCCAGAACGGCGCTCTCGTCCGGTACGGGGCGTTCGCGGACAGGACGCAGCCGCAGATCCGCGTCGCCTCCGGTGTGCCCTCCGACGCCACCATCTACGCGCCGGACGCCTACGTGACCCGGGACGGCCGGGCCTTCGTCAGCGGCGTGCTGGTCGCCACCGGAGTCTCCTCGGCGTTCGGATTCCGCGACGTGCAGAATCGCAACGTGCTCGACACGATGACCAACGTCCTGTGCCCGTGACGCACGGGATCGGCCGCTGATCCGGTCCTGCCCCGCCGCACGCGGGTCCGAGGGAGGCGTCCCGCGGGTCCCTGTGCGGCGGGACAGGACCAGTCCGTCCTCGGGATGCAGCCTCCTCCAGAAGCGCGGGCGCACCTGCTGCGGACCGCGCGGAGCGGACGCACCGGTCCGGTCGAGGACGGCTCGTCACGGAGGGCTCTTCGGGGTCAGCCGCCGGCGAACGGCGGCAGGACGTCGACCGCGGCATCGGGACGCAGCGGCGTGGCCCTGTCCGCGGTCGACACGCCGTCGACCAGGTAGGTGCACCGTGCGAGCACGTCGGCGGCCGAGGGCGCGGAGGCGACGAGTCTCTCCTCGAGAGCGCCCAGGTCGGGCACCTCGTCGAGCTCGTCGGAACCACGGCCGAGGGCGGCCTTGGCCGCCGCGAAGTAGCGGACCCGCATGCTCATCCGCCGATCGCGCTCATCGTGCGCTCGGGCTGCACGAAGCCCGCCCTGTTCATCTCGTGTCCCGCGGGTTTGGCCCACATCGCCCCGCGCCAGAGCTGGGCGACCTCGTGGTCGTCCGCGCCCGCGCGCATCGGGCCGAGCAGGTCCGTCTCCTCGTTCGAGAAGAGGCAGCTGCGGACACCGCCCTCGGCGGTGAGCCGGGTGCGGCGGCAGTCGTCGCAGAAGTTCTCGGTGACGGACGCGATGATCCCCACCTGGCCGAGCACCTCGGACCCCCTGGCCTCGCGGACGTCGAAGAGCTCGGCGGGGGCGCCGTCGCGGGGGGCCGCGTGCGGGCTGAGCGAGAAGCGCTCCGAGAGCAGCGCCCGGATGTCCGCGGCGGTGATCATGGTCGCGCGGTCCCAGCCGTGGTCGGCGTCGAGCGCCATCTGCTCGATGAAGCGGAGCTGGTGGCCTCCCGCGAGGGCCCAGGCGAGCAGCTCCGGGGCCTCGTGGTCGTTGATCCCGGGGAGGAGCACCGCGTTGATCTTGGTCTGGTCCAGGCCGGCGGGACCGAGCGCGTCGATGCCCGCGAGCACGCGGTCGAGGAACGGGCGACGGGTGACCTTCGCGAAGGTCTCGGCGCAGATCGAGTCGAGCGAGACGTTGACGCGGTTCAGGCCGGCGTCGGCGAGCGCCGCCGCCCGACCCGACAGGCCGATCGCGTTCGTGGTGAGCGAGATCTCGGGGCGCGGGTCGAGGGAGGCGACGTCGCGGATGATGTCGACGAGGTCCTTGCGCAGGAGCGGCTCGCCGCCGGTGAAGCGGATCTGGCGGACGCCGAACTGCTCCACGGCGATGCGCGCGAGGCGGAGGATCTCCTCACGGCTGAGCAGGGACGCGGGCGGCTGGAACGGCAGGCCCTCCGCCGGCATGCAGTAGGTGCAGCGCAGATTGCACTTGTCCGTCAGCGAGATCCGCAGATCGTCCGCGACGCGCCCGTAGGTGTCCAGGAGGAGCGGGGTGGCGGGGCGGTCGGCCGGGAGGACCGCGCTGCGCTGTCGGGGCCGGAAGCCCGGGATCCCCAGTGCTGTGCTCATCCGCTCACACTACGCCGCGGAACCGGGCGCGACCCGGCAAGATGGACTCGGTCCCGCCGCCGGTCGGGCTCCGCCGCTCGCGAGAGGACACGATGACCTCGATCGACCTGCACGCCGCCCGGGTGCGGGCGCTGCTCGCGCCGCTGGCCACGCGGGGTGCCCGCGAGACGCTGAGCCTGGAGCCGGCCGCCGTCGCCGCCGATCCGGGCGCGTACGACCGGCGGGTCCTCGCCCGCTCCGTCGACTCCCCGCTCGACCTGCCGCGCTTCGACAACTCGCAGATGGACGGCTTCGCGGTGCGGGCGGCCGACCTCGACGCGGCGGCGCCGGAGCATCCCGTCGCCCTGCCCGTCTCGGCGCCGATCCCCGCGGGCGACCGGGCGCCGCGGCACGAGCCCGGCACGGCGACACCGATCATGACCGGCTCGCCGCTGCCGGAGGGGGCCGACGCCGTCGTCCCGGTCGAGCGCGTCGATCCTCCGCGCTTCCCCGCGGCGGGCAGCGTCGCCTTCGCGCACCCGGTGGTGCCGGCGACCTTCGTCCGAGCCCGGGGCAGCGACGCCCGCCGCGGCGAGCTCGCCCTCCCAGCCGGCGCGGTCCTCCGCGCGGCCCACTACGGACTCCTCGCCTCCCTCGGGCTGACCGAGGCGGAGGTGCTGCCGCGACTCCGGGTGCTCGTCGTCCCCACCGGCAACGAGATCCGTCCCGCAGGCGCCGTCCTCGAGGAGGCGCAGATCCACGACGCGAACGGCGCCCTGCTGGCCGAGGCCGTCCGCGAGGCGGGCGCGCTGCCCGTCGTCGCCGCCTGCACGAGCGATCGGGCCGAGGACCTCCTGGCGCTGCTCGAGGAGCACGCGGGCGCGGCCGACCTGGTGATCACGGTCGGCGGTGTCAGCGCGGGCGCCTACGAGGTCGTCCGCGACGCGCTCGGCCCGGCGGGCTCGGAGTTCGGCCACGTCGAGATGCAGCCGGGCGGCCCGCAGGGCCTCGGTCTCGTGCGCGTGGCCGAGGGGCTGCACCTGCCGGTCGTCTCGCTTCCCGGGAACCCGGTGAGCGCCCTGGTCTCGTTCGAGGTGTTCCTCCGGCCCGTGCTGCGCTCGCTCGCGGGACGGACGCCCGCCGAGCGGCCGCGGCTCCGTGCGCGCCTCGGCACGGCGCTCGACTCGCCCGCGCACCTGCACCAGATCCGCCGCGGAGTCCTCGACGACGAGGGCCTCGTGCACCCGGTGGGCGGGCCCGGCTCGCACCTGCTGGCGTCCTACGCCCGCTCCACCGTGCTCATCCACGTCCCCGTCGGGACGGACCACGCAGCGACCGGCGACACGGTCGAGATCTGGAGGATCGATGACTGAGAGCGATCGGCTCACCCATGTGCGCGGCGACGGAGCCGTGCACATGGTCGATGTGAGCGCGAAGGAGGTCACGGCGCGCACCGCCGTCGCCGAGGGCTACGTCGAGACCTCGCCCGAGGTGGTGCGGCTCCTCGAGCAGGGCGAGCTGCCCAAGGGCGAAGCGCTCGGCGTGGCGCGGATCGCCGGGATCCTCGGCGCGAAGGCGACCTCGACCCTCATCCCGCTCTGCCACCCGCTGGCGCTGGACGGCGTCGACGTGGACCTCGAGCCGCAGGACAGCCGAGTCCGGATCGAGGCGCGCGTGCGCACGACCGGGCGCACCGGCGTCGAGATGGAGGCGCTGACCGCGGTCAGCGTGGCCGCCCTCACGGTCTACGACATGATCAAGGCGGTCGATCGCGGTGCCGCGATCACCGGTATCCGTGTGCTCGCGAAGGCGGGCGGGAGGAGCGGCTCGTGGACGAGCGGAGGAACCCCGTGACGCGGCGGGCGGTGGCGGTCGTCGCCTCCACCCGTGCCGCCTCCGGCGTGTACGAGGACCGGACGGGACCGGCGCTGGAGGCCTGGTTCACCACCCGCGGCTGGGAGTCCCGGGTGGTCGTGGTGGCCGACGGCGACGCGGTGGGCGAGGCGATCGCCGACGCGATCGGCAGCGGAGTCGACGTGGTCGTGACCACCGGCGGGACGGGCGTCGCCCCGAGCGACGTCACCCCGGAGCAGACCGCCCCCCTCCTGGAGCGGCCCCTGCCCGGCCTCGCCGAGGCGGTGCGCGCCAAGGGCGCCGCCCACGTCCCGACCGCCGTGCTCAGCCGCGGGCTCGCCGGCGTCAGCGGCCGCACCGTCGTGGTGAACCTCCCAGGCTCCCCCGGCGGCGTCCGCGACGGGATCGACGTGCTCGACCCGGTGATCGGGCACCTGCTCGACCAGCTCGGAGGCGGCGACCATGCCCGCTGAGCCGGTCGCCCTCGCCCGGCTCGCGGCCGAGGCCATCACCGTCGACGAGTGCGAGCAGGCGGTCGACTCCCCGACGCACGGCGCCGTCGTGACCTTCGCGGGCGTCGTCCGCGACCACGACGAGGGCCGCGGCGTGCTCCGACTGTCCTACGAGGCGCACCCGGACGCCCCCGCCGCACTCCTCGCCTCCGCCCGCCGCATCGCCGGCCGCTGGCCCGACGTCCGGATCGCCGCCGTGCACCGGGTCGGCGACCTCGTGGTCGGCGACCTCGCCCTCGCCTGCGCCGTGGCCTCGGCCCACCGCGCGGCGGCCTTCGAAGCCTGCGCGGCACTGGTCGACGACATCAAGGCGTCGGTGCCGATCTGGAAGGAGCAGTCCTTCGTCGACGGCAGCTCGGAGTGGGTCGCGAGCTTGGGCTGATCTTCCTTCGAGCCCGTCCCCGCCGGGCTCGGCGCGGTCGGCCGGAGAGGGTGGTCACGTTTCGCAGAGCGGGGAGCGATCGCCTAGATCGATCCGCTGGCACGCGGATCGATCGTTCGGCTCGGGGGTGTTTCACACCGAGCCCGTCCCCGCCGGGCTCGGCGCGGTCGCGGTGCTCGTCCCCGAGCCCGTCCCGGCCGGGCTCGGCGCAGTCGGCTTTCCAGGGCGGCTGCGATTCGCAGAGCGAGGGACGACCGCCTAGATCGATCCGCTGGCACGCGGATCGATCGTTCGGCTCGACCTTCCTGATCTCCGAGCCCGTCCCCGCCGGGCTCGGCGCGGTCGGCCGGAGAGGGTGGTCACGTTTCGCAGAGCGGAGAGCGACCGCCTAGATCGATCCGCTGGCACGCGGATCGATCGTTCGGCTCGGGGGGAGAGCGAGGGGGTGGCGGGTCGACATCGGGAGGTCGCCCACTGATCCGCAAGTTGGGGCCCGGGGTGTGGCGCAGCGGATGGCGGATCCGCCGGGGGGACGGGGAGCGGAGCCGCGGCAGGCCGGGGTGGGGAAACACGGGCGTCACACGGGTGGGGTTCACTGGGGGGAGACGCCCGACGGGCGCGGGACGGAGGCGCGGCATGGACCTGAACACGATCCAGCGCGTCCGGGTGGTGCGCGAGCGCTCCGAGCTGGCGGGCCGCGGGCCGCGCTCAGCGGTCATCGGAGGCGGCTCCTGGGTGTTCTCCCTCCCCCACGACCACCTCGACGAGCTCCTCGACCTGCAGGGATTCGCGTGGGAGCCGATCGTGCGCACGGACGCCGGGCTCTCGATCGCGGCGACCTGCACGCTCAGCGAGCTCGCCGCGATGCCCGACGCGGGCGACACCGCCCATCCGCTCTTCTTCCAGTGCTGCACGGCACTGCTGGGCTCCTTCAAGATCTGGAACGTCGCCACTGTCGGCGGCAACATCGCCAACGCCCTGCCCGCAGGACCGATGATCAGCCTCGCCGCCGCGCTCGACGCCACCGCCCTCGTCTGGCGGGCCGACGGCTCGGACGTCGCCGTGCCGGTCGCCGAGCTCGTGACCGGCAACATGACCACTTCCCTGGCCCAGGACGACGTCATCCGCTCGATCGAGATCCCGCTCTCCTCCCTCCGGGCGCGCACCGCGTTCCGCAAGACGGCGCTCTCCCCTCTCGGACGCTCCGGCGCCGTCGTCATCGGCCGCCTCGACACCGACGGCGCGTTCGTGCTCACGATCACCGCGGCGACCGTCCGGCCGGAGCTGCTCCGCTTCGCCGCCGTTCCCTCCTCGGCCGAGCTCGCCGCGGCCGTCGACGGCGTCGCGACCTGGTTCACCGACCCGCACGGAGCCGCCGACTGGCGCCATGCCGTCGTCCGCGTGCTCGCCGAGGAGATCCGCACCGAGCTGGCCGGAGGCGGCCGATGAGGTTCACCGTCAACGGCGAGCCGGTCGACGCCTCCCCCCGCCCCGGCCAGGTGCTGCGCACCCTCCTCCGCGACCACGAGCACTTCGAGGTGAAGAAGGGGTGCGACGCCGGCGACTGCGGCGCCTGCTCCGTCCTCGTCGACGGGACGCCGTTCCACTCCTGCCTCTACCCCGCCCACCGCGTCGAGGGGCGCGAGGTGACGACCGCGGCCGGCCTCGGCACGCCCGAGGAGCCGAGCGCGGTGCAGGAGGCGTTCGTCGAGGCCGGCGCGTTCCAGTGCGGCTTCTGCACGGCCGGCATGGTGGTCACGGCCACGGCGCTCGACGGAGTCCGCGCCGAGGATGTGCCGCGGCTGATGAAGGGCAACCTCTGCCGGTGCACGGGCTACCGCCCCATCCGCGAGGCCGTGACGGGCGCCTGCGCGTCCGGGCACGGCGCGCACGCGGCCGAGCCGTCCGGCGCGGATCGCACGGAGGCCCCGGCCCGCGGACGGCACGCGGCCCCGCCCTCGGGTCTCACGCCCGTCCGCCGCACCGGTCGCCCGTCGGCCGAGGAGTCCCGGGTCGGCCGCTCGCTCGGCGCGCCCGCCGGCCGGCGGATCGTCCAGGGCCGCGAGCCGTTCACCCTCGACGTCGCCGTGGCCGGCCTGCTGCACCTGAAGGTCGTCCAGAGCCCGCACGCCCACGCGCGCATCCGCTCGATAGACACGACCGCCGCCCGCGCGATGCGGGGCGTCGTCGCGGTCCTCACCGCCGAGGACGTCCCGGACGTCCTCTACTCCACCGCCCGCCACGAGTCCCGGCTCGACGACCCGGACGACACCCGCATGCTCGACACCGTCGTCCGGTTCCGCGGGCAGCGCGTGGCCGTGGTGGTCGCGGAGTCGGTGGCCGAGGCGGAGGCGGCCTGCCGCGCCGTCGAGGTCGACTACGAGGTGCTGCCCGCCGTCTTCGACCCGGAGGAGGCGCGCTCGGCCGGCGCGCCGCTCCTGCACGCCGACAAGGATCCGATCGCCTCGCGCATCGCCCGGCCGGAGGCGAACGTCGTCGCGGAGCTCCACGGAGAGTACGGGGACGTGGCCGCCGGACTCGCGGAGGCCGACGTGGTCGTCGAGGGCCGGTACTCGACCTCCCGGGTCGCGCACACGGCGCTCGAGACCCACGGCACCATCGGCTGGCTCGAGGGCGGAGAGCTGGTGCTGCGGACCTCGACGCAGGTGCCCTTCCTCGTGCGCGACGAGATCGCGCGCCTGTTCGACCGCGATCCGTCGACCGTCCGCGTCTTCACGGCCCGGGTGGGCGGCGGCTTCGGCGGCAAGCAGGAGATCCTGACGGAGGACGTCGTCGCCCTCGCCGTGCTCGCCACCGGCCGGCCCGTGCAGTTCGAGTTCACCCGGAGCGACGAGTTCACGATGGCCCCCTGCCGACACCCGATGCGGGTCGGCGTCACGCTCGGCGCCCGGCGCGACGGACGGCTGACCGCCCTCGCCGTGGACGTGCTCTCGGACACCGGCGCCTACGGCAATCACGGACCCGGCGTGATGTTCCACGGCACCTCGGAGTCGGTCGCCGTCTACAGCGCGCCCAGCAAGCGCGTCGACGCGCAGGCCGTCTACACGAACAACCTCCCCTCGGGGGCGTTCCGCGGCTACGGCCTCGGGCAGGTGATCTTCGGCATCGAGTCGGCGATGGACGATCTCGCCCGCGAGCTCGGGATCGACCCGTTCGAGCTGCGGCGGATCAACGCGGTGCGCCCGGGCGAGCCGCTGGTGGTCACGCACGTCGAGGGCGACGACATCGGCTTCGCCTCCTACGGGCTCGACCAGTGCCTCGACCTCACCGAGGCGGCCCTGGCCGGCGGCGGCGGCTCCCCCGCCCCCGACGGACCGGGGTGGCGGACCGGGCAGGGCGCGGCACTGGCGATGATCGCCACCATCCCACCGCGGGGCCACTTCTCGGAGGCGACCGTCACCGTCGACGCCGAGGGAGTGCTGACCATCGGCGTGGGCACGGCCGAGTTCGGCAACGGGACGACCACCGTGCACACGCAGCTGGTCGCGAGCGCCTTCCGCGCCTCGGCCGATCGGGTGCGGATCCGCCAGTCCGACACGGACGCGGCCCGCTACGACACCGGAGCGTTCGGCAGCGCCGGCACGGTGGTCGCGGGCAAGGCCGTCCACTCGGCCGCGACGCGCCTCCTCGCCGAGCTGCAGGCGCTCGCCAAGCGGCTGACCGGGCACGACGAGACCTTCGAGCCCGACGACGAGGGCCTGCTCGCTCCGGACGGCACCCGGGTCGCGTTCGCCGATCTGGTCCGTGCGGCCGGCGGACCGGTCACCGCGACCGGGAGCGAGGACGGCGCTCAGCGCTCGCTCGCGTTCAACGTCCAGGGCTTCCGCGTCGCGGTGCACGAGCCGACGGGCGAGGTGCGGATCCTGCAGTCGGTCCAGGCGGCCGACGCCGGCTTCGTGATCAACCCGGCGCAGTGCCGCGGGCAGGTCGAGGGCGGAGTGGCGCAGGCGATCGGCTCGGCGCTGTACGAGGAGGTGATCCTCGACGGCGAGGGCACCGTGACCACGGCGATCCTCCGGAACTACCACATCCCGCAGATGGCGGACGTGCCCGAGACCGAGGTGCTCTTCGCGGACACCGCCGACGAGCTCGGGCCGTTCGGCGCGAAGTCGATGAGCGAGGCGCCCTACAACCCGGTCGCCCCCGCACTCGCCAACGCCGTCCGCGACGCGATCGGCGTGAGGCCGACCGAGCTGCCGCTCTCCCGCGACCGGATCTGGAGGCTCCTGCACCCGGACGCCGCCCCGGTCGCTACCGTCGACGCGGAGGCGCCGCCCGGTTGAACGACGACGGGCTGAGCGCCGATCGGCCGCCGCAGCTCAGTCGCGCGAGGCCAGCTCCGTGCTCGCCCGGGCGACCTCGCGGGCGATCGCGTCCTCGTCCGCGTTCACCAGCCGTCCCTCCCGCACCGTCGGGCGACCCTGCACCAGGAGCAGGCTCAGCGGGGGCTGCGCTCCGAGTGCGAGCGCCGCGACCGGGTCCGCGATGCCCGCGTGCTCGATCCCGTCGATCCGCCAGAGCGCGAGGTCGGCGAGCTTGCCGGCCTCGATCGAGCCGATCTCGTCCTGCCGGCCGAGCACCCGGGCCCCGCCGATGGTGGCGACCGAGAGCGCCTGCCGGGCGCTCATCCGGTCGGCGCCGGCGCGCAGGCGGTTCATCAGCACCGCGGCGCGGATCTCGGAGCCGAGCTGACCGGACTCGTTCGACGCCGCGCCGTCCACCCCGAGGCCGACCGGTGCTCCTGCCGCCAGCAGCTGCGGGATCGGCGCGATGCCCGCGGCGAGCCGGCCGTTCGAGGACGGGCAGTGCGCGACTCCGGTGCCCGTGGCCGCGAACTTCGCGATCGCGTCGGCGTCGAGGTGGACGCAGTGCGCCATCCAGACGTCGTCCCCGAGCCAGCCGAGCGACTCCAGGTGGTCGGTGGGCGAGAGGCCGAACGCCTCCTGCGTGTAGGCGTCCTCCTCCACGGTCTCGGAGCCGTGGGTGTGCAGCCGGACCCCGAGCTGACGGGCGAGGACGGCCGACTCTCGCAGCAGGTCGGTGGTCACCGAGAACGGCGAGCACGGGGCGATCGCGACCCGCACCATCGCGTCGGCGGAGGCGTCGTGGTACCGCTGGACCGCCTCTCCGCTGGCCTGGAGCGCGGCCGCCGTGGTCTCGACGGCGAAGTCCGGCGGGAGGCCGCCCCGGGACTCGCCGAGGTCCATCGACCCGCGGGTCGCGTGCAGCCGGAGGCCGAGGGTGCCGGCCGCGTCGACGATGCCGCCGACGATGTCACCGGAGCCCCGTGGGAAGACGTAGTGGTGGTCGGCGACGGTGCTGCAGCCGGACCGGGCGAGGACGCCCATCGCGCCGAGGGCGGCGGAGCGGGTCAGGTCGGCGTCGATGCGGGACCAGGCGGGGTAGAGCGCGACGAGCCAGTCGAAGAGGATCGAGTCCTGCGCCCAGCCGCGGGTGAGCCACTGGTAGAGGTGGTGGTGCGTGTTGACGAGCCCGGGAGTGAGCAGGTGGCCGCGGCCGTCGACCCGCGTGAGCGCGATCGCCTCCTGCGCCGGCAGGCCCGTCGGGGACCGTCCGTCGAGGGCCCACGCCGGAGGGTCGCCGGCTCCGACGGCGACGATGCGGGAGTCGTCGACGACGACGTGGCCGACGGGGTGCTCGGTCCCGTGCGCGTCGACGGTGGCGACGTGGGCTCCGGTGAGGACGTGGCGCTGCATGCCCCGAGCATGGCAGCGCGGTGTTTCGCGGCCGTTTCCCGCCGGAGTGCGAGCAGGCCGGCGCGATCACGACGGCGCGCCGTCAGGGGAGGACGTGCGGCTCAGCGCGCCGCGTGGATCGGGCCCGAGCGCCCCGCGAGCGGCTCCCCGGACGTCCCCGTGCGCGCGGCGAGGACCTCCGCGAGGATCGACACGGCCGTCTCCTCCGGCGTCGACGCGCCGATGTCCAGGCCGATCGGCGAGTGCAGGCGGGCGAGCGCCTCCTCCGTCACTTCCGCCTCGCGCAGCAGCCGCAGCCGCCGCTCGTGGGTGCGCCGCGATCCCATCGCGCCGACGTAGGCGACCGGGAGCGCGAGCGCGGTCTCGAGCAGCGGGATGTCGAACTTCTCGTCGTGCGTGAGCACCGCGATCACGGTGCGCGAGTCGACCTCGGCGCGGGCGAGGTGGTCGGACGGCCACTCGACGAGGACCTCGTCGGCGCCGGGGAAGCGCTCGGCGGTCGCGAACACCGGACGCGCGTCGCAGACGGTCACGCGGTAGCCGAGCAGGGATCCGGCGGAGCAGAGCGCGGCGGAGAAGTCGACGGCGCCGTAGATCAGCAGGCGCGGCCGCTCGGCGTGCACGATGTAGGCGATCTCGAGCTCGGCGCTCCGGCAGGCGGTCTCGACCGCGGCCGAGCGGCCGGAGGCCAGGCGCGCCTCGCGCTCGGCGAGGATGCGGCGGGCGGTGTCCTCGTCCAGGTGCGGGCCGACGACGTCCTGGAGGCGCGTCGCTCCGGTGAGGACGAGGCCGATCAGCTCCTCCGGGCCGCCGACGACGATCGCCAGCGCGGCCGAGCGGCCGGCGCGGGCGGCGCGCAGCTCGGCGAGGACCGCGGTGGAGCCGGAGTCGACGACCTGGCCGAACACGCGCAGCTGCCCCCCGCAGGACAGGCCCGCGGCGAAGGCCGCCTCGTCGTCGAAGCCGAAGTGCTCGGACGCGCTGCCCGAGGTGCCGAGCACCTCCTGGGCCAGCGCGTACGCCTGCGCCTCGACGCAGCCGCCGGAGATCGAGCCGATCGCGCGCCCCTCCGCGTCCACCGCCATCGAGGACCCGAGAGCGCGGGGAGCCGAGCCGAAGACGTGCGTGACCGTGACGACCGCGACGCTCCCGCCCGCCTCGACGCGCTCGAGCAGGGGGTCGGCGATGTCGAGCACGACGGCCTCCTCTTCTCGGACGGGAGGCGACGGCGCCGGGGCTGCGGGGAGGCCGGGCGGAGCCGCCGACGGGCGCTCACACGCAGGAAACATGCCGAGTATAGGGTCGATCCATGCCTGACGACGCTCCCTTCCTCGACCTCGTGATCCGCGCCTCCGACGTGCTGACCGAGAACGGCCGGCGTCCGGCCAGCATCGCGATCGCCGAGGGCCTGATCGTCGCGGTCGGCGAGCGGGACGCCCCCTGGCGGACCACGGAGGAGATCGTCCTCCCCGAGGGCCAGGTCCTGATCCCGGGGATCGTCGACACCCACGTGCACGTCAACGAGCCGGGCCGCACGGAGTGGGAGGGCTTCGCCTCCGCCACCCGCGCGGCCGCCGCCGGGGGCGTCACCACGATCATCGACATGCCGCTGAACTCGATCCCGCCGACCACCACGGTGGCGGGGCTCGAGGCCAAGCGCGCGGCCGCCGGGCCGCAGGCGCAGGTGGACGTCGGCTTCTGGGGCGGGGCGATCCCCTCGAACCTCGGCACGCTGCGCGAGCTCCACGACGCGGGCGTCTTCGGCTTCAAGTGCTTCCTCTCGCCGAGCGGCGTGGACGAGTTCCCGCACCTGAGCCGGGAGCAGCTCGTCGAGGCGATGCGCGAGATCGCCGCCTTCGACGGACTGCTGATCGTGCACGCCGAGGACCCGGCCGAGCTGGAGGCGAGCGCGCTGGAGCCCGGCGCCTCCTACGGCGCGTTCGTCGACTCCCGCCCGCCCGCCTCCGAGCGCAGCGCGATCCTGCACGTGATCGAGGCCGTCCGCGAGACCGGCTGCCGCGCGCACATCCTGCACCTCTCCTCCGCCGACGCGCTGCCGCTCCTGCGCGAGGCGAAGGCCGAGGGGCTGCCGATCTCCGCCGAGACCTGCCCGCACTACCTCACCTTCGACGCCGGCTCGATCCCCGACGGCGGCACGCAGTTCAAGTGCTGCCCGCCGATCCGCGACGAGCGCAATCGCGAGCAGCTCTGGAAGGGGCTGCTCGACGGGACGATCGACATCATCGCCTCGGACCACTCCCCCGCCACCGCCGAGCTGAAGCTCCCCGCCGGCGGCGACTTCGGCGTCGCCTGGGGCGGGATCTCGGGACTCGAGCTGAGCTTCCGCGCGGTCTGGACCGGGGCCCGCGAGCGGGGCATCCCGCTCGAGCAGGTCGTCGCCTGGATGTCCACGGCGACCGCCGCGTTCGCCGGGCTCGGCCAGAAGGGCCTGCTGCACGCGGGGTCCGATGCCGACCTGGTCGCGTTCGACCCGGAGGCGCAGTGGCGCGTGGACGTCGACGCCCTCTCGCACCGGAACCCCGTCTCGGCCTACGAGGGCCGCGTCCTCCGCGGCGCCGTCGCCGCCACCTGGGTGGGCGGCCGACGCGTCACCGCCGAGACGGTCCCGCCCGCCGGGCGCCTCCTCACCCGCCCCTGACCTCGATCCGCCGATCCCCCGCCTCCCTGACGACACCTCGGGGGTGCTCCCCCGCTCACGCCGAGCGCCGCCGTGTCATCGGCAGGTTTCGAGTGTGTGAACGGAGGCGGGTCGGAGCCGCGGAGCGGGCGGATCGCACAAGACTCGGAGTCCCGGCGGCGGCTCCTCGGGATGCTCCGCCGGTGCGCGGAGCCCCCGGCAGGCGCGAGGCTGGCAGACGGGCTCGCAGGAGCCGCGAGCAGGACGGTCACCACCGCGTGACCGGGCCCGGCCGCACGGAACGGACAGGAGCGGACATGTCGATCATCCTCGGGGACCACCAGTACGGGAAGGCCGAGAACCGCGTCGTGCGGATCTACCGCGAGACCCCGCGGCACGAGATCCACGACGTCAACGTCTCCACGGCCCTCCGCGGCGACTTCGAGGCCGCGCACCGAGAGGGCGACCAGTCGGCCGTCCTGCCCACGGACACGCAGAAGCAGACGGCGTACGCCTTCGCCAAGCAGAAGGGCCTGCGCTCGATCGAGCCCTACGGCCTCGAGCTGGCCCGCCACTTCGTCGACGGCTACGAGCCCGTCCACGGCGCCCGCATCGAGATCGAGGAGTTCGCCTGGGAGCGCGTGCTGGTGGACGGGCGCGAGCACGACCACACCTGGGTCCGGAAGGGCCAGGAGACGCGGATCGCGTCGGTCACGGTCGAGGGCTCGGGCGACGAGCGGCGGATCTGGATCACCGGCGGCTTCAAGGACCTCACGATCCTGAAGTCCACGGGGAGCGAGTTCCACGGCTTCCTCACCGACCCGTACACGGTCCTCCAGCCGACGAACGACCGGGTGATGGCGACCTCGCTGGTCGCGAAGTGGCGCTTCGCCCTGAGCGAGGACGAGATCGCGGCGATGGACTGGGAGGCGGTCTACGCGGGCGTCAAGGCGCTCATGACGAGCCGCTTCGCGACCGTGCACTCCCTCGCCCTCCAGCAGACGCTCTTCGAGATGGGGAAGGCGGTCCTGGAGGAGTACCCGCAGATCGTCGAGATCCGTCTCTCCGCGCCGAACAAGCACCACTTCGTCTACGACCTCTCGCCCTTCGGCGTCGAGAACGACAACGAGGTCTTCCACGCCGCCGACCGCCCCTACGGGCTGATCCAGGCGAGCGTCACCCGCGACGACGCGCCGCCCGCGGGATCCGCCTGGACCGCCTACACGGGCCTGGTGTGACCGGCGCCGGGGGCGTCCACCGGGGGCACGTGCTGCACGTCGCCGGGGGTGCGACGCTCGCGACCGCGCGGGAGTCGCTGGTGTCGATCCCGGACGGCGCTCTCGCCGTGGACGAGGACGGCACGATCGCCTGGGTCGGTCCGTACCGCGAGCTGCCGGACCGCTTCGCTCTCCTGCCGGTCTCCGGCGACGCCGCGTCGATCCTGCTGCCCGGCTTCGTCGACGCGCACGTGCACTTCCCCCAGACGTTCTCGACCGACGGCTTCGGCGGCGGCCAGCTGCTCGAGTGGCTCGACCGGACGGTGTTCCCGACGGAGGCGCGGCTCGCCGACCCGGAGTTCGCCGACGTCGTCGCGCGAGCCTTCACCCGGCGGCGGGTGGCCGCGGGCACGACCGCCGCGATGGTCTTCGGCTCCGCGTTCCCGGCCGCGCAGGACGCCCTCTTCGAGCGCACCCGCGAGGCGGGGCTGCGGATCGTGTCGGGGCGCGGGATCCAGACCACGGGCCCGGCCTCGGCGGCGCCCCTGATCACCTCGGAGGAGGAGGCGCTGACGCTCGCGTCGGAGGAGATCGACCGCTGGCACGGGAGGAACCCGCTCCTGCAGGTCGCGCTCGTCCCGCGGTTCTCGCTGTCCGTCACTCCCCGGACCCTCGGAGCGCTCGGCGACCTCTACGACGACGTCCGCGGACGTGGCGTCTACGTGCACAGCCACCTCAACGAGAACGACCGGCCCGGCGACGGCGAGATCGCCGCCGTGCTCGGCTCGTACGGCACCCGCAGCTACCTCGACACCTACGACGGGCTCTTCCTGCCCGGCTCCGCGCGCGGCGGCTCCTCCCTCCTCGGGCCGCGCACGATCCTCGCTCACGCGGTGCACTGCCAGGACGCGGAGCTGCACCGGATGGAGGAGACCGGCACCTCGATCGCCCACTGCCCGACCTCGCAGCAGTTCCTCGGCTCCGGCACCATGCCCTGGCGCCGGACCGTCGCCTCGGGGGTCACCGTCGCCCTCGGTTCGGACGTGGGCGCGGGCGACGAGTGGCTGCTGGCGCGAGTGGCGAACGACGCCTTCAAGGTGCACCTCTCGGAGCCCGGCGACGCGGCCGTCGCCCTGCATCCGGCCGAGCTCCTGTTCACGGCGACGCTCGCCGGCGCGCGGGCGCTCGACCAGGAGGAGCGGTTCGGCAGCCTCGACCCCGGGAAGGACGCGGACTTCCTCCGCATCGAGCCCGACCGGTGGGAGCCGCTCGCCGACGTCCTCGCCCACGGGATCCGCGCGGACGACGAGGAGGAGGCGACGGCCCAGCTGCTCTTCGCCCTGCTGATGACCCTGCGCGAGCCGGCGATCGCCGCGGTGCACGTCCGGGGCAGGCGGATCGTGGCTCCGGAGTGACGGGGCCGGCCCGGGAAGCGCGGTGCGGACCGCGCGCACCCGGCCGTCAGCGCAGGCGCAGCGCCAGGAACAGGTCGGCGCGGTCCGCGGTGTCCGACAGGTCGCGCTGCGTCAGCTCCTCCACCCTCGCGATGCGGTACCGCACCGTGTTCAGGTGCAGGTGCGTCTGCTCCGCCGTGCGCACCCACGAGCCGCCGCAGTCGAGGAACGCCGCGAGCGTGGCGACCAGCTGCGAGCCGTAGCGCGCGTCGTGCTCGACGAGCCGCCCGAGCACCAGCTCGACGAACACCGAGCGCAGGTGGTCGGGGACCGCGCTCAGCAGCTGCACGGCGGAGGTGACCTCCCCGGAGTCGCTGACCCGCACCGGAGCGTCGTCGCCCGGAGAGCCCGGCAGCAGCATCCCGTAGCGTGCCGAGCGGAGGGCGCCGCCGAGCGCGGGCAGCGGAGTCGCGGCGCTCGTCCCGACGCGCAGCACGGCGCCCGGCCACGCGGCTCCCGCTCGTCGCAGCGCCGAGGTGACGACGGCGAGCGGATCCGCGCCGGTGGGGATCGCATCGGTCGCCTCGGTGGGCAGCACCGCCACCGCGCAGCCCTGGGCGTCGCGTCCGACCACGGCGCGGCCCAGGTGCGCGGCGGCGTCGACCAGGACACGGCGCGCCAGGTCCGGGGGCGCGTCGCCCTCGAACTCGGCGGCGACCACGGCGCACCGCCCGGCGCCGCCGAGTCCGAGCTGCCGCAGGTACACCGCGGCCTCGGGCTGCTCGCTGTCCTCCTCCACGAGCTCGAGCAGGCGGTCGGCGAGAGCGGAGTCGGCCGAGAGCGCCGCCTCCCGCTGCAGCCGGTAGACCCCCACGACTCCGGCGAGCTCGGTCACGGCGTCCAGCACAGCGGCGGACCAGTCGTTCCAGTCGCCCCCGACGACGACCAGCCAGGAGGTGGCGCGGTGCTCGCCCGCTCCGGCGACGGTGAGGACCGACAGGGCGCCGCCGCGGGCGTCCGCGACCACGACCGGGCTGCGCCGGGCCGTGAGCGCCGCGTGCACGACCCGCTCGATCTCCCCCAGCCCCAGGGGCGAGGCGGAGGCCGCGGTCCGGCCGGTGGCGGTCAGCACCGACACGGGGAGTCCGAGCTCGCGCGAGGTGCGCGTGACGAGCTCGTCGAGCTGCTGCCCCCGGTAGACCTCCGTCAGCAGTTCCCGCTGGCGGGCGAGGGCGGCCGTCAGCCGGGCCACGCGGTCGCCGGCGAGAGCGTTCGACAGGTGCGCCGTGATCGCGCCGAACGACACATCGGCCGGCACGGCGATCAGCGGGACGTCGTGCTCGCGGCAGGCGACGACGAGGTCGTCCGGCACGAAGCCCAGCAGCCCCTCGCCGGCGAGCAGAGCGCTGGCACCCGAGTCCGCGACCGCGGCGACGAAGGCCGCGCTGTCCTGGGCGTCCCGACGCCAGACCAGACCGGTCAGCACCAGCTGGTCGCGCGAGATGTAGCGGCGCGGGTCGAGGAGATCGGTCGTGAAGATGCCGTCGACCGGCCGGGCGAGCGCTCCGTCGCCGGCGACCAGCACGCGCAGCCGCAGCTGCGGCGCGTCGAGGACGTCCTGCAGCTGCATCAGCTGCCCCGGTAGGTCGAGTAGGCGAAGGGGCTGAGCAGGAGCGGGATGTGGAAGTGCGCCTCCTCGTCGTCGAGGCGGAAGGCGACGACGACCTCGGGGTAGAACGACTCGGTGCCCGAGGCGGCGAACCAGGCGCCGGTGTCGAAGACGACCCGGTGCACCCCGGCGGCCAGGCGCTCCGGCCCGAAGGCCGCCACGCGGCCGTCGTCGTCGGTGCGGGCCTCGGCGAGGCGCTCCCAGCCGGAGCCGGCACGGGCGTCGAGAGCCACCGGGACCCCTCGCGCGGGGCGGCCGCGGACGGCGTCGAGCACGTGGGTGGTGACGCGGCTGGCGTGCCCGCTCATCGTGCGGCCTCCGCCCGGACGAGGCGCCCGTCGTCGAGGCCGCGGACGCGCAGCACCGTGATCTCCCGCAGCTGCTCCGCGACGATGCGGGCCTCCGTCTCGTCGTCGAGCCCGAGCCTCCGCTCCAGCTCCGCGACGACCTCGGCCCGGTCGCGGCCGGCCGCGCGGAGGAGGAACACGCGCCCGAACCGCTCCTCGTAGGCGCGGTTGCCGGCCAGCAGCCGCCGGGTCAGCTCCTCGTCGCCCGTGCGGCTCGCCGCCTGCTCCGCGGCCGAGAACGCGGAGGAGCGCCCCGCGCCCGCGTGCCGCTCGCCGATCCGGGGGTGGTCGGCCAGCGCCGCCTCCACCTCCTCCTCGGTGAGCGTGCGCGCGGCCCGCTCGGCCGCGTCGGCGAGCGCGTCGGCCGACGGGTAGGGCGCGCCGGAGGCGACCTCCTCGGCCCAGCGGGGCACGGCGAGGCACGCGAGCAGCACGTCGCGGGCGGTCTCGGATCGGGTGTCGGTCATGCGGTCTCCTTCGTCCGGCGGAGCAGGGGCTCGGCCTGCGGCACGATGGTCGGATGGATCTGGTCGGGAGTCGGGACCTCGTCGGGCTGGTGCTCGCGGCGGGTGCGGGGCGCCGGGCGGGCGGCCCGAAGGCGCTGCGGTGCGACGCGGCGGGAGTTCCCTGGGTGGAGCGAGCCGTCGAGAGGCTCCGCGCGGTGGGCTGCGAGCGGGTGCTCGTGGTCCTGGGCGCGGAGGCCGGACGGGCGCGCCTCCTGGTGCCGCCGTCCGCGGACGTGGTCGTCGCGGCGGAGTGGGAGAGCGGCCTCTCGGCGTCGCTCCGCGCGGGTCTCGCCGCGGCCGAGGGCGTTGCCGCGCTGGTCGCCCTGGTCGACCTGCCCGAGGAGCCGCCGAGCGTGGGGGCCCGGCTGCTCGCGGAGGCGCCGGTCGCGCCGGACGTGCTCGCCCGCGCGGTCTTCCGCGGTCGGCCCGGTCATCCGGTGCTGCTGGGACGGGACCACTGGCCGGAGCTCCTCGAGGGCGTGCACGGCGACTCCGGCGCGCGCGACCTGCTCCGCGCGAGGGGCGCGCGCGGGGTGGAGTGCGGCGATCTGTGGTCGGGAGCCGACCGCGACGGGCCGGACTGAGCGGTTCACGCCAGGCCCGCGTCGTCGAGGGCGGCGGCCAGCGCCCGCCAGGCCAGCGTCGCGCAGACGGAGCGGACGGGGTTGCCCGCCACTGCGAGCAGCGCCTGCTCCTCGCCGGCGAGTGCACCCTCCCGGTGCGCCATCGCCGCGAGGAACGCGTCGATCCGCTCCCGCATGTCCGACGCCGGCAGCCCGTCGAGACCGTCCACGAGCAGCGACGCGGATCCCCGCGAGACCTCGCACCCCCGCCCGCTCCAGGCGAGGCGCACCTGCTCCGCACCGCCGTCGACGCGCAGCTCGATCCGGTCGCCGCAGGTGGGGGTGATCAGCTCGGCCCGGCCGAGGGCCGGAGTCGGGTCGGCCTGCCCGACGGGGTCCTTGGCGTGCGCGCGGATCAGCTCCGCCGCCTCGCTCACGGCCGGTCCTCCAGCTCGGCGAGCTCCGCGTAGGCCGTGCTGATCCCGGCGATCCGCTCGCGCGACTCCCTCGGGGACGCGCCGAGCACTCCGGAGGCCACGAGCGCGACCGCGCTCATCGCCGCCGCGTAGCTGTCCAGCGCCGTGCCGCTGTCGACCGGGCACTCCAGCCAGACCGCCGCGTGCTCCGCGTAGCGCCGGGCGGGCGGATCCGCGAGGAGCACCACGGGCACCTCGCGCGCGGCGAGCGTCCCGATCAGGGCGGCGAAGGAGGCGGGGCGGCGGCGGAAGCCGACCAGCACCACGACGTCCTCGGCTCCGAGCCCCTCGAGCTCCTCACCGAGCGACTGGCCGGGCTGCGGGGCGATCCGGACGCGTCCGCGCGCCTGGGCGAGCTGCTGGCGCAGGTGCAGCGCCACCGGGTAGCTGTTGCGCAGTCCGATCACGACGACCTCGCGCGCTCCCGCGATCAGCCGCACCGCCTCCTCCAGCCGCCCGTCGCCGAACGCGGCGGCCAGCCGGGCCAGGTTCGCCCGCTCGCTCTCGAGGTGCGCGGCGAGCGGATCCCCCTGCCCCTGCGCGGGACCGACCGGCACACCGGAGGACCGCAGTGCCCGGGCGTGCTCGCGCACCTCCTGCGAGTTCGAGAACCCCAGGCGGCGGAACAGCCGCGAGACCGTGGCCTTGGACACTCCGCTGTGCTGGGCGAGCTCGGTCGCCGTGTAGACGGCCAGGTCGCCGAGGTGGTCGAGGATGAAGTCGGCCGCCCGCTGCTCCTGCCGCGACAGCGCGGCGTAGCCGGCATCGATGCGGTGGCCGATGCTCGTCGAGGGGGCCGGGGCGGGGGTCACGCGGTCGGCTTCCCGTCGGCGAGTGCCAGCACGGCCGCCTCGAACGCGTCGAGCGCGGTCGCGACGTCGGCCTCGGACACGTTCTCGTCCGGGTGGTGGCTGACGCCGCCCTCGCAGCGGAGGAAGAGCATCGCGTACTCGGCGAGGTCGGCGACCGCCATCGCGTCGTGGCCGGCCTTGGAGAACAGCACCATCGGCTCCGCGTCCCCGGTCGCGCGGATGCCCGCCCGCACGACGTCCTGCAGCCGGGAGGAGGCGACGACCGCGGGGGCCGAATGGGTCTCCTCCACCGTCAGCGCGAGACGGCGGCGCGACGCCGACTCCGACATCGCGTGCTCGATGGCGTCCCACGCCGCGTCGCGCTGGGCGTCGGTCTCGGCGCGGAGGTCGAGGCTGAACTCGACCCGGCCGGGGATGACGTTGACCGCGCCCGGGAAGGTCTCGAGCCGGCCGACCGTGGCGATCACGCCCTGCTCCCGCGCGATGCGCTCCACCGCGAGCACGGCCTCGGCCGCCCCGGTGAGCGCGTCGCGGCGGCGGTCGAGCGGAACTCCGCCCGCGTGCCCGGCCTTGCCGGTGAGGGTGAGTGCGAAGCGGCGGGCGCCCGCTATCGAGGAGACCACGGCGAGGGCGCGGTCCGCCTCCTCCAGGTAGGGGCCCTGCTCGATGTGCGCCTCGAGGTAGGCGAGAACGTCCTGCGCGTCGCGCGCGGCGGTGCGGATGCGCGAGGGGTCCAGCCCGAACTCGTGGAACGCCTCGACGAGCGTCGTCCCGTCGGCGTCCTCGAGCTCCCACCAGTGCTCGTCCCAGGTGCCGGCGAGGGCGCGGGAGCCGAGGAGCGCCGTGCCGAAGCGGGTGCCCTCCTCGTCGCCGAACGCGACGACCTCGACGGCGAACGGCAGGCGCCGGCCCGCCCCGTGCAGGCGCGACACCACGGCGATCGCGAGCATCACGCCGAGGATCCCGTCGTAGCGGCCCGCGTCGGGCACCGTGTCGAGGTGCGAGCCGAGCAGGAGCGCCGGGAGTCCCGGAGTCGCGCCCTCGTAGCGGCCGCACTGGTTGCCGGCCGCGTCCTGCCAGGTGCGCATGCCCGCCTCGGTCATCCAGCGCGCGGCCATCGCGTTCACCCGGGCGTGCTCGGGCGAGAGGTAGACCCGCTCGATGCCGTCGCGGCTGGAGGAGACCGCGGCGAGCTCGTCGCAGCGGGCCATGATCGCGGCGGCGTCGAGGGCGGGGGCGGCGGTGGCGGCGGGGGGCGCGGTCGTGGTGGCGGGGTCCGTGGTGGTGCCGGTCATGCGCGTGCCGCCCCGTAGACCTCGTAGGCCCCCGCGACTCCGCCGCCCACCGGCACGGAGGCGCCCGCGCGGCGCAGCACCGCCTCCAGCGCCGCCAGGGTGGTCAGCACCGCGTCCGTCCGGGCGTTGTAGCCCATCGTGCCGATGCGCCAGACCTTCCCGTGCAGCGGCCCGAAGGACGTGCCGATCTCGATGCCGAAGTCGGCGAGCATCTCCCCGCGCACCGCATCACCGTTCACGCCCTGCGGGATGCGCACCGCGACGACGTTCGTCATCTTGTGCCCGACGTCGCCGAACACCTCGAGATCGAGGCCGCGGACTCCGGCGAGCATCGCCGACCCGTGCAGCGCGTGGCGGGCGACCGTCTCGTCCAGGCCCTCCTCGACGACGATGCGGGCGCACTCGCGCGCGCCGTAGAGCATCGTGGTCGCCTCGGTGTGGTGGTTGAGGCGGCGCGGCCCCCAGTAGTCGAAGATCATCCCGAGGTCGAAGTAGTTGGAGCGGACGCGGCGGGCGCTGACAGTGTCGCCCTCGTCGCGGATCCCCGCCTCGATGCTCCTGCGCGACTCGATCACCGCGACGGCCTTCTCCGAGAAGGTGACGGGAGCCGATCCGGACGGGCCGCCCAGGCACTTCTGGAGCCCCGCGGTGACCGCGTCGAGCCCGAGCTCGTCGGTCGCGAAGGCGTTGCCCGCGAGGGAGGCGGTGACGTCGGTGTAGAAGAGGGCGCCGTGCTTCTCGCAGAGGGCGCCGAGCTCCTCCAGCGGCTGCGCCATGGTGGTCGACGTGTCGCCGTGGACCACGGCCAGCATCTTCGGCTTCACCCGGGCCAGGGCCTCGGCGATCGCCGAGACGGGGAAGACCTGCCCCCACTCGGCCTCGATCACGTGCACCTCCGCGCCGCAGCGCTCCGCGATCTCCCGGAGGAGGTGCCCGAACCGCCCGAAGACCGGCACGACCACGCGGTCGCCCGGCTCCAGCATCGAGACCAGCGCCGCCTCGATGCCCGCACGGCTCGTGCCGTCGACGAGCATCGTCTTCTCGTTGCGGGTGCGGAACACCTGCCGGTACAGCTCCTGCGTCTCCGTCATCGTCGCCGTCATGAACGGGTCGTACTGCCCGACCAGCTGCGCCGACATCGCACGCAGGACGCGCGGATCCGCGTTGATCGGGCCCGGCCCCATCAGCAGGCGCGGCGGCGGATCGACGGGGAGGAACGGTGCGGGCGCGGTCATGGGCCACCTCTTCACGAGCGGGAGAGAAACAGTCGTTTCACCCGGAGAGCCTATGCGACGGACGTTTCGCCGGTGTTTCGCGGTGTGGCGGGGGTCGAGATTCTCGACAGACGCTCCTCCACAGACGTCTTCCGGAAGCGGGTCCTCCCGATCGGGCGCATCTGCTGCCCGCGTGTCGGTGGTCGCTGGTTCAATACGGGTATGGCGGATGGGATGCGGCAGGGACTCGAGGAGGTCCGCGCCCTCGGCGGCCGCGCGGCGCTGCTCGCCCGCTCCGCGGCTCCGCTCCACCTCGCCTCCGCCGAGGCGCTGCACGAGGCGTACAGGGCTGCTCTGCGTCGCCCGGAGGCGTTCGCCCGCGGCAAGTCTCCCGCCGAGTCGCGCGACCTCGTGGAGCGCTCCGTCCGGGCCGAGCTCGCCGTCGCGCTCGCCGTGTCCGAGCGGGTGGCCGCGCGCGACCTCGAGCACGCCCGCCTGCTGGTCGACCACCTGCCCTGCACGCGCGCCGCGCTGGCCGAGGCGCGGTCGCGCTGGGAGGCGGGGCAGATCATCTGCGGAGTCGCGGCCACCCTGCCGCCGGCCTCCCTCCCGGAGTTCGACGAGCGCGCCGCGGGACTGGCCGCCTCGATGAAGCCGACCCAGCTGCGGCGACGCCTCGCCCGGCTGCGGGACGAGCTCCACGAGAGTCCTCTGGCCGACCGGCACGCCCGCGCTCGGGAGCACCGGTCGGTCCGGGTCTCGCCCGAGCAGGACGGCATGGCCACGCTCTGCGCGACCCTCCCCGCTCCGGCCGCTTTCGGTGCGCTCGCGCGGCTCGACCGGATCGCCCGCACCCTCCGCGACGGGAACGGCGACGGGAGCGGTGCAGCGGAGGAGCGCACGCTCGCGCAGCTGCGGGCCGACGCCCTGGTCGACATGCTCTGCGACGGCGACGTGACCGGGACAGCGCCGGGAGACGAGCGGCCGCTTACGGCCGTCCGCGGCATCAGGGCCGAGGTGCGTCTGACCCTCGCCGCGAGCACCGCGCCCGGGCGGGACGAGACGCCCGCGGAACTGGACGGCTACGGCCTCATCCCGGCCGGCGTCGCGCGCGAGCTCCTCGGAGCCGACTCGGCCGTCACCCCGGTGCTCACCCATCCGAGCACGGGCGCCGTGGTCTCCGTCGGACGCACGCACCGCCTCCCTCCCCCGCGGATGCGCCTCGCCCTCCAGCTGCGCGACCGGACCTGCCGCTTCTCCGGCTGCACCCGGCCCGCGGCGACCGCCGAGGCCGACCACACGCTCGAGTGGCGTCACGGAGTCGCCACCGCCCTCGACAACCTGGCGTCGCTCTGCGTCGCCCACCACCACGTCCGCCACGGCGACCGCTGAACCTACACGCTCCACCCCGACGGATCGGCCGACTGGACCACCCCACGGGCCGCCGCGTGGTCACCCGTCCACCCGATCCGCCCGCGCCGCCAGCCCCGCCGCGGCGCAGCCCGAGCTTCAGCGATGCGCCGCCCCCGTTCTGACGGCGGAAGGAGCCGATTCGCGACGAGGGAGAGAACGAGCTCCGGGCGTGGCCCCTCTCAGAGCGTGCCGGCCAGATCCAGCAGCGCGAGATCCGACCCCCGCGGTCCCACCAGGCAGAGCCCCACCGGAGCGCCGCCGACACTCAATCGCGGCACCGACAGCGCCGGATACCCGCCGATCCCGGCGACGCAGGTCAGGCCGAGCGTCGCCGTCCGCGCCGCGTCGATCGCCTCGGCCGACGCATCGAGGGCCGGCGCCACCGACGACGTCGACGGCAGGAGGAGCACCCGCCCCTCGAGCGCACGGTCGAGCGCCTCCCGGAACCCCGCGACCCGCGCCCGCGCGGCCGCCTCCGTCTGCTCGTCGACGAGCGAGGCCGCATCGAAGCGCGCCTGGACGTCCGCCGCCAGCACTCCCGGATGCGCCGCGACCCACGAGCCGCTCGACCGCCACGCCTCCGCCGCCTGCACGAGCCGGAACGCCTCGAGCATCTCCGCCACGGGCGGCAGCTCGACCTCGTCGGCGCTCATCCTCTCGACGGCCGATCGGAACGCCGCCCGGACGGCCGCGTCCACTCCGGCCAGCAGTGCCGGCGCCACCGCGAGACTCCGCACCGGCGGGCCGGACGGCAGGCAGACCTCGGCCACCCGCCTCAGCGTGCCGAGGTCCCGCGTCAGCCACCCGACGGTGTCGAAGCTCGGCGCCAGCGGCAGCAGCCCCTCGACGGGCACCGCACCGTGGGTCGTCCTCAGCCCCCACAGGCCCTGATAGGAGGCGGGTACCCGGATCGATCCCGCCGTGTCGGTCGCCAGCCCGACGGCGGCCTGCCCGAGCGACACGGCGGTCGCCGGTCCGCTCGACGATCCGCCCGGGATCGCTCCGGGCACGGCCGGATTGGGCGGCGTCCCGTAGCCGGAGTTCCGGCCGGCGATGCTGTAGGCGAACTCGTCGGTCTGAGCGATCCCGCGCACCGACGCTCCCGCTGCGAGCAGCTGCGCGACGGCCGGAGCGGTCGCCGCCTCGATCGGCGCGGAAGCGAGGCGGGCCGGCACTCCCGCGCCGATCCGCTGGCCCTCGATCGCGAAGAGGTCCTTGACCGCGACGTCCAGTCCGTCGAGGGTCCCGGAGCCGGCGGCCGGCACGAGCGGCGCGCCGACGGCGCGCCAGACGCGGGGGTCCAGCGCGGGCGAGGGCGCCTGCACCTGCGCGGCGCGCACCCTCCAGGTCCCGCCCTCGCGCGACCACAGCTGCGTGACGAGCCCGCGCCCGCCACGGGCCGGAGCGTTCACGCTGACCACGAGCGCCGTGTCCGCATCGACCGCCCGCACGTGCAGCTCGACCAGCTCCCGCACCGGCGCCCCGCCGCGACGACCCCGGAAGCCGGTGATGACCGCGTGGCCGACGAGCAGTCCGGAGGCGTCGCCCCGGAGCGTCGTCGGCGCGTCCACGAACGCGTCGGCGAGCGCCGCGACGTCGTCAGCCCCGAGCGCCGCCTCGTACGCCAGGACCGCGTCCACCAGCCCGTCCGGCAGGTCGCCCTCGAGCGTCGTCACCCGCGGGTCAGTCATCGAAGTCGGCCGTCCGGACGCGGGCGTGCACGCCCTTCACCAGGTCGACGACCTGCGAGATGTCGAAGTCGGTCGCCGCGCTGAGGTAGGCGTAGGCGTGAGCCGGGTCCATCCCGTAGCGGGCCGCGAGCAGCGCGATGGCCGCGCGGACGCACTTCTGCACGGCGACGTCCAGGTCCTCGTCCATCCCGGTGGGCACGAGGAACTCGCCGGTCTCCCCCATCGGCCCGAGCAGCTCCCCGAACGCCGCGAGCGCCTCGGCGCGCGGGACGACCTCCAGGCGCACCCGGACGCGCAGGCTCGCCTCCATCGCCGTCAGCGCCACCTCGCCGTCGCCCTGCGCGAAGTGGGGATCGCCGACGTACGCGAGCGCGCCCGGGACCTGCACGGGAAGGTAGAGGCTGGTTCCGGCGGTCAGCAGTGCGATGTCGATGTTGCCCCCGTGCGCACCGGGCGGCACGGAGTGCGGGCGCTCCTCCCCTGCGACGGCGACGCCCATGATCCCGAGGAACGGCCGGAGCGGGAACCGGGCGGCCCGCTCTCCTCCCGGCACCAGCGGGATCACGCCGCGGAGACCGCCCTGCGCGTCCTCGTCGACGCGCGCGAAGACGCTGAACGGCCCCTCCTGCAGCGGGTACTCGCCCGGCAGCGCCCCGCGGCCGTGCCGGTTCGAGACGACTCCGTACGGCACGCGCGGCTCGGCCTCGAGGAGGGTCATCCGGAGCAGGTCCCCCGGCAGCGCTCCCCGGACGGCGATCGGCCCCGTGACCACGTGCGGCCCGTCCGTCTCGCCGTCGCGGAACGGCCCGTCCGCGGCGAGCGCGACCGCGTCGCGCAGCACCCCCTCCGGAGCGACTCCGTGGCGGCCGAAGAAGGCGACCGGATCGCGGCCCTGGTCCTCCAGCACGCCCTCGTGGCTGAGCGTGTCGATGACGACCTCGGCCCCCGAGTCGACGGTGAGCACGGGGGCGTCCGCCGCGCACGGCAGGCGCCCCCACAGCACCGAACCCGGCTCGGCCGGCAGGTAGTCCACCCCCGGCGGCACTCCCTCACCGGGCTGCACCGCCCACTCCGTCCACCGCATGCGCGTCCGCCTCCCGCGCGGCCCGTCCGCGCCGTCCGACCCTAACCGCGCCGTGTTTCGAGCATGTGCACGCGTGTGCCACGATTCTCCAGACCCGCCCCCGACGACAGGACTCCTGTGCTCCGACGCCTGCGCACCCGCTCCGAGGGCGCGACCCTCGGCCTGATGCTCGCCCTCACCTTCTCGACCGGCATCATCGACGCCGTCGGGTACCTCGGGCTCGACCGCGTCTTCGCCGGCAACATGACCGGCAACGTCGTCATCCTCGGCATGGCCCTCTCCGGCGCGGCCGACCTGCCCGTGGTCGGGCCCCTGATCGCGCTGGGCGCCTTCATGATCGGCGCCGTGATCGGCGGCCGGGTGCTCCGCCCGGTGAAGAAGGGCTGGACCTCGCGCTCGACCTGGCTCTTCGCGGTGGTCGGCATCCTGCTCGGCGTCCTGGCGATCGTGCTCGCGGTCGTGCCCGAGCACCCCGAGCCGCTCGCCTTCACCGTCACCGGCGTGCTGGGCGGGGCGATGGGCCTCCAGGCCGCGACCGCCCGCCACCTCGCCGTCAAGGACGTCACGACGGTCGTCGTGACCTCGACGATCACCGGCCTCGCCGCGGACTCCCGCCTGGCGGGAGGCTCCGGTCAGCCGTGGTTCCGCCGCGCGGCCGCGATCGTCCTGATCGCCGCGGGTGCCGGAGTCGGCGCGCTCGCCCTGCTGGTCGGGCTCTGGCTCGGCCTCGCGATAGCCGCCGTCATCACGCTCGTCGCGACGCTGCTGGGCGAGCTCGTCGTCCACTCCCGGTACGCTCCGGCGCCCGCCGACGCCGCCGCCTGAGGCGGCGCCTCCCGGCGCGTCAGCGCGGCAGTTGCTGGCAGTGCGGGCAGAGGTGCGAGGAGCGGTTCATGAACGGCACCCGCACGATCGCCGCGCCGCACCGGGCGCACGGCTTCCCCGTCTGCCCGTAGGCGTGCAGGCTGTGCGAGAAGTAGCCGGAGGCACCGTTCACGTTCACGTACTGCGCATCGAAGCTGGTGCCGCCCTCGGCCAGCGCCCGTTCGAGCACCGAGCGCACCTCGGCGAAGAGGCGGCGGATGCGCGCCTCGCCGAGCGACGAGCTCGGCCGCTCCGGGTGCAGCTCCGCCGCCCACAGCGACTCGTCCGCGTAGATGTTCCCGATGCCGCTCACGAGCGTCTGGTCGAGCAGCGCCCGCTTGATCCCGCTGCTCCTCCTCGCCAGCGACGCGACGACCGAGCCCAGGTCGAAGGAGGGGTCGAGCGGATCGCGGGCGATGTGCGCGACCTGCGAGGGCACGGCGCGCAGCCAGCCGCCTCCGCGGACCTCCTCGCCCGCGTAGCCGCCCGGCGCTCCGTCCGGGGTCGGCACCAGAGCGTCGACCGCCATCGAGCCGAAGATCCGCTGGTCGACGAAGTGCAGGGCGAGCTCGCCGTGCTCGGGGTGCTCGATCCCGATCCGGATGCGCGCCAGCCGCGGCAGCGCCGCATCCGCCGTGCGCAGCAGCACCTGACCGCTCATGCCGAGGTGCACCAGCAGCGCCTCGTCGCGGCCCGCGGGCAGCCAGAGGAACTTCCCGCGCCGCACCGCCGCTTCGAGCCGGCGCCCGACGAGCAGGCGCTCGAAGGTCCCGTGCGGATGCACGTGCCGCTTCAGCGAGCGCTCGTCGACGATCTCGACGCCGGTCACCAGGGAGCCGGTGACCGCGGGAGCGAGGCCCGCCCGCACCACCTCGACCTCGGGCAGCTCGGGCACGGTCAGTCCGAGACCGCGGGAGCGGCGGGTGCGCCGGGGGCCGCCAGACGCGTCCACGCGTCGAGCGCGGCGGCCATCTCGGCCGCCTTCTTGCTCGTCCCCTCGCCGCGGGCGGTGACGAGTCCGCCGACGATCACGGTGGCGACGAACACCTTGTTGTGGTCGGGGCCGGTGGCGGCGATCTCGTAGCGCGGGGCCGGCGCACCGCGCTCGGCGGCCGCCTCCTGGAGGCTCGTCTTCGGGTCCATCGAGACGCCGAAGCGGAGCGGATCGGCCCTTAGAGGAGCGATCAGGCGCAGCACCAGGTCGCGGGCCGCGTCGGGACCGGTGCCCAGGTAGACGGCGCCGATGATGGCCTCGACGGTGTCGGCGAGGATCGACGCCTTGTCGCGGCCGCCGGTCAGCTCCTCGCCGCGTCCGAGGCGGAGGAACTCGCCCAGGCCGATGCCGCGGGCGATCTCTGCGAGCGCCACGGTCGAGACGAGGCTCGCCCGGCGCTTGGCCAGGTCGCCCTCGCTGAGGGCGGGGTACTCGGTGTAGAGCATGACGGTCACGGCCTGCCCGAGGATCGAGTCGCCGAGGAACTCGAGGCGCTCGTTGTGCGGGATGCCGCCGTGCTCGAAAGCGAACGACCGGTGCGTCAGGGCGAGCTCGAAGAGCTCACCGTCGAGGCTCACGCCGAGCGTGGCCTCCAGACGCGACCGGTCGTCGCTGGAGGGTCGTGCGGAGGTCTGGTTCACCATGGACCGCGGTCCGTTCGTCGAGGGGCGGTGCGCCCCGCGCCGTGCGGACCAGGAGCGGGATCAGACGTCGGCGACCTTGCGGCCCTTGTACTCGAGGAACAGCGCGGTGCCCGCGGAGTCCTCGACGACCTTGGCGCGGTGGGGAAGGCTGTAGACGACCTTGCCGTTCTCGATGGTCTTGACGAGGGTGGGGACCTCGGCCTTCCACTGCGAACGACGGGCGTGGGTGTTCGCGCGGGACTTCTTCCTCTTGGGAACAGCCATGATTCTCTCTTCTCTACCTCTAGTCGGATTCGGTGCGGGCGGTCGCGCCCTCACCGCTGTCTGCGGAAGCTCTGTCGGTGGAAGCTCCGAGCGCTGCGGCCCCGCCGTCCCCCTCGCTCAACCCTGCGAGCGCGGCCCACCGGGAGTCGCGCGGCGCCTCGGGTTCGGGCGTGGAGGAATCGGCCAGCCGCTCCCCCGTGACGGGGTCGAGGCCCGGACAGTCCGGCCGGCAGACCGGCTGGAACGGCAGCGACAGAACCACCGCATCCCTGACCAGAGGTTCAAGATCCACGTGGTCGTCGTGAACCTCATAGTCGAAAGCTTCGTCAGAAGAGTACGCGAAAAGTTCCTGGAACTCGACATCGACAGGCAGGGAGATGTCGGTCAGGCACCGGCTGCACTCGCCGTCGGCCCTCGCCGACACCTCGACACTGGCCAGGATCCCCTCGTGCACGGACTCGAGCCGGACGTCGAGATCGACGGCCGATCCCTTGCGGACCGCGACGATCCCCTCGCCGAACTGCTCCGGCGCCTCGAGCTCGAGGCGGTGCTCGCGCATCTCGCCCGGTCGCCTCACGAGGTCGCGCACGTTCACGGTGAACGGCGTCTTCTTGAAAGTAGTCACGAGGGTCCAGCCTACCCCTCCCGGCCCCCTCCGGGGCGGGAGGGGTAGGGAGGAGCCGGGAGGGGCGGAGTCCGGGCTCAGGCGCCGCCGGCCTCCAGCGTCACGTCGATCGGCGCGTAGTCGGCACCGCTCGTGTCCACTCCCTCCTCGGCGAGCTCCGCGAGCGCCTTCTCGACGTACTCATTCGAGTAGGCGGTGGCGGGCGGGTCCGCGCTGATGATCGTCGCACCCGTCTCGTTCTCCGTCTCCTTCGCGATGTCGACCGTCTGCTGCCACGCGGCCTCGTCGATCATCCCGACGCCGCTCGTCGAGGGCCAGATCAGCTTGTTGACCTCGTTGGTCATCCAGAGCTGGTGGCTGGTGCCGAGCGTGGATCCGGCCGCGGTCACGATGTCGGCCGCCGCCTGCGGATCGTCCTTCGCGAAGATCCAGCCCTTGATCGAGGCCTTGATGAAGGCGACCGTCTGCTCGGCGTACGCGTCGTCGTCGGCGAGCCTGCCCGCGTCCGCCCAGATCGCGTCCTGGAGCATCGCAGTGCCCACGTCGTTCCAGCTGATGACGTTCAGATCGTCCGGCTGGTACAGCTCGCCTGTGGCGGGGTTCACGGTCTCGAGGACCTGGGCGTACTCG
Source organism: Rathayibacter sp. RFBD1 (assembly GCF_002932915.1). Classification (NCBI taxonomy): domain Bacteria; kingdom Bacillati; phylum Actinomycetota; class Actinomycetes; order Micrococcales; family Microbacteriaceae; genus Rathayibacter; species Rathayibacter sp. RFBD1. The sequence continues at coordinate 185,306 of NZ_PSWQ01000021.1, read as the reverse complement.
TTGTAGGTCATCGCCTGGGCCGCGTCGATGTCGCCCGCGAGGAAGCCGTTCATGTCGAACTGCTGCTGCACCAGCGAGATGTCGTCGAGGGAGACGCCGTCCTTCTGCATGCCGGCGAACAGCTCCCACTCGTTGCCGTAGCCCCAGCTGCCCACGCTCTTCCCGGCGAGGTCGGCGGGCGAGGTGATCCCCTTGTCCTTGAAGGAGATCTGCGTGGTGGCGCTGCGCTCGAAGATCTGCGCGACGTCGGTGATCCCGGCCCCCTGCTCGATCGAGCCGAGGACCTTGGGCACCCAGGAGATCGCGTAGTCCGCGTCGCCCGAGGCGAGCACGTCCTGGGGGACGATGTCGCCGCCTCCCTCGGCGATCGTCACGTCGAGGCCCTCGTCCTCGTAGTAGCCCTGGTCGAGCGCGGCGTAGTACCCGGCGAACTGCGCCTGGGCCACCCACTGCAGCTGCAGGGTGACCGGCGTGAGGCCGCCGGAGCTGGAATCCGACCCCGGGTCGGAGCCGCCGGAGGCGCTGCAGCCGGTGAGCGCGAGGCCCACGGCCGCGAAGGCGGCGGTCGTCGTCAGGGTGATGCGGGTGTGTCTGGTCACGGGTCCTCCTGGTGCGGTCTGCGGGGTCGCCGGTGCGGCGCGCCCCGTGGTGCGGCGGTGCAGGTGGTGCTGTGGTGCAAGTGGCGCTGATGATGCGGGCGGTGCGGATGGTGCGTCGGGTGGAGTCGGGAATCGGGAATCGGGAATCGGGAATCGGGAATCGGGAATCGGGAATCGGGAGTCGGGAATAAGAAGGATCGAGGATCGAGGAGGGTGCGGGGACGCGCGGCGCCGCGCTCAGCGCAGCCGGCTGCGGCGCAGCGCGAACGCCTCGAGCGCGGCCGTCACGCAGTAGAACGCGAGGCCGACGAGCACAGCGCCCAGGACGTAGGCGTAGGCGAGCGCGTAGTCGCTGCCCGAGGCCGCCGTCGTGATCGACTTGCCGAGCCCGCCCACGGGTCCGCCGAAGTACTCGGCGATCAGCGCCGAGATCACCGCGAGCGAGGAGGCGATGCGGAGCCCCGTGAAGACGTAGGGCACTGCTCCCGGCAGCGTGATCGTGCGGGCGGTCTGCCAGGGGGTCGCCGCGTAGGCCTTCAGCAGGTCGCGGTGCACCGGAGCGGCCTGCCGCAGCCCGCGCAGCGTCGTCACGTACACCGGCACGAACACGGCGAGCGCCGCGACGAGCTGCCTCGCGGTCTCGGCGTTCGCTCCGAACATCGTGTAGAGCACCGGAGCGAGGGCGACGATCGGCACGACGGCGGCCGCGGCCACGATCGGCGCGACCAGTCCGTCGAAGACCCGCGCGAGCGCCGAGAGCCCGGCGACCACGACCGCCAGCACCGCGCCGACCAGCAGGCCGACCAGCGCGTTGCGGCCGGTCACCGCGCTGCCCTCGGCGACGGAGCCGAGGTTCGCGGCGAACTTCCGTCCGATCGCCAGCGGCGACGGGAGCACGAACGGCTGGATCGCCAGAGCGGTGACCCCGGCCTGCCAGAGCAGGACCGCGGCGATCCCGAGCACGACCGGCGCGAGCACGCTGCGCGCCAGCGCGGTCGTGCTCACCGGTTCTCCACCCCGCGCGGCACGGCGGCGGGATCCCCGTGCAGCAGCTCGCGCACGGCGCTCACGTCGCGGAAGAACGCCGTGTCCTCCCTGACCGCCGCGTCGCGCTCGGATGCTCCGGGGAGTCCGACCGGGAGGACGTCGCGGATCCTGCCCGGCCGCGGCGACATCACCACGACGCGGTCCGAGAGGAACACCGCCTCCGGGATCGAGTGGGTGACGAAGACGACGGCGGCGCCGGTCTCGCGCCGGATCCGCAGCAGCTCCGTCTGCATCCGCTCGCGGGTCATCTCGTCGAGCGCCCCGAACGGCTCGTCCATGAGGAGCAGGCGCGGGCTCTCGGCGAGCGCCCGCGCGATGGCGACGCGCTGCTGCATCCCGCCGGAGAGCTGGTCCGGGTAGGAGTCGGCGAAGTCGCCGAGCCCGACCAGCGCCAGCAGCTCGTCGACGCGCGAGCGCCGGGCGGTCGCGGCGACGCCGTGCAGCTCCAGCGGCAGGGCGATGTTCGCCCGGATCGTGCGCCACGGCAGGAGGCCCGCCTGCTGGAACGCGATCCCGTAGTCCTGGTCGAGCCTCGCCTGCCGGGCCGTCTTGCCGAACACGGCGATCGAGCCGGAGTCCGGCTCGTCGAGGTCGGCGATCAGCCGCAGCAGCGTCGACTTGCCGCAGCCGGACGGGCCGATCAGCGAGACGAACTCCCCCGCGGCCACCTCGAGCGAGACGTCCTGGAGCGCCGTGACGCTCGCGGCGCGGGCGGTGGTGAAGGTCCTCGTGACGGAGTCGACGACGACCGCGGATCCTGCAGTGCTCATGCGGGCTGCTCCCCTCGGCGGTACGGACGGAGGAGGGTGCCGAGCAGGGCGACGGCGCCTGCGGCCGCGAGGCCCACCAGCACCGCCCCGAGGATCGGCGCCCAGGGCTTGGCGGGGTCGCCTCCGGCAGCGGAGGCGAACTCGATGATCATGCGGCCGATCCCGCCGCGCAGGCCGATCGAGACCTCGGCGACGATCGTGCCGACGACGGCGCTGACCGCTCCGAGCCGGAGGGCCGGCAGCAGGTAGGGCACGCTCGCCGGCAGCCTCAGGCGCACCAGCGTCTTCCACCAGCCGACGCCGTAGACGTGCATCAGCTCGACCTGGTGGGCCGTCGGCGAGCCGAGCCCGCGGAGCGCCCCGATCGAGACGGGGAAGAACGCGAGGTAGGAGGCGATCAGGGCCACCGACATCCAGTTCTCCCAGGTCACCGGTCCGAGCTCGAGCTGCGACCCCCAGCGCCGCACCAGTGGGGCGATCGCGATCAGGGGCACCGTCTGGCTCAGCACGATCCAGGGCAGCACCGCCGACTCCGCCGTGCGGAACCGCTGCATCAGGAGAGCCAGGAGCAGCCCCACGACCGTGCCGACGACCCAGCCGACCGCGGCGATCCCGAGCGAGAAGGCGCTCGCCCCCACGACGGCCGACCACAGCGCCGGGGCGTTCCGCGCTCCGGTGACCGGCTCGCCGAGCCGGGCCGCGATCTCCCAGAGGTGGGGCATCGCGATGGCGCTCGTGCGCGGGAGCACCGTGACTCCTCCGACGACCACCCCGGCCTCGGGCCCGAGCGCCTTCCAGCCCTCCCACACCAGCGCGAGCAGGAGCAGCCCGGCGGCGCCGAGCACGAGCCCGCGCGCGAGGGCCGGTCTCATGCGCGGGCCACGATGTGCTCGCGCAGCTCCGGGATGATCCGCTCGCCGTACACGCGCAGCGTCTCCTCCTTGTTGTCGTGCTGGAGGTAGCCCGCGAACTGCGTCACGCCGATGTCGGCGAGCGCCCGGAGCTTCTCGACGTGCTCGTCCGCCGTGCCCAGCACGCAGAAGCGCTCCACGATCTCGTCCGGCACGAAGGCGGTGTGGCTGTTGCCCGCGCGGCCGTGCTCGTTGTAGTCGTAGCCCTCGCGCCCGGCGATGTAGTCCGTCAGCGCCTGCGGCACCGCTCCGGAGGCGCCGTAGCGGCCCACGATGTCGGCCACGTGGTTGCCGACCATCCCGCCGAACCAGCGGCACTGGTCGCGCATGTGCTCCCGGTCGGTGCCGATGTACATCGGCGCCGCGACGCAGAACTGCAGCGACTCGGGATCCCGGCCGGCGTTCGCCGCCGCCTCCTTGACGGCGCCGATCATCCAGCGCGCGATGTCCACGTCGGCCAGCTGCAGGATGAAGCCGTCGCCGACCTCGCCCGCGAGCTTCAGAGCGAGCGGGCCGTAGGCGGCCACCCACATCTCCAGGGACGAGCCCCGGCTCCACGGGAACTGCAGCGTCTGGCCGTTGTACTCGACCGGACGGCTGTTGGCGAGCTCGCGGATGACGTGGATCGACTCCCGCAGCGTCTTGAGCGTCGTCGGAGCTCCTCCGGTCACCCTCACCGCCGAGTCGCCGCGTCCGATCCCGCACACCGTGCGGTTCCCGTACATCTCGTTGAGCGTCGCGTGCAGCGAGGCGATGACCGTCCAGTCGCGCGTGGCGGGGTTGGTGACCATCGGGCCGACCGTGATCCGGTGCGTCCTCTCGAGGATCTGCGAGTAGATCACGTAGGGCTCCTGCCAGAGCAGGTGCGAGTCGAAGGTCCACGCGTAGTCGAAGCCGTGCGTCTCCGCGAGGACGGCGAGCGCGACGGTGCGCGAGGCGGGCGGGTTGGTCTGGAGGACGACTCCGAAGTCCATGGGGTTCCTTCTGCTCGATCAGGTGCTAGCTCGGATCGGGTGCCGGCTCAGATCAGGTACTGGCTCAGACCGCGCGGGATGTACGCCCCGTCGCCCTTCGTGCCGACGTAGGAGCCGTCGTCGACGACGACCCTGCCGCGGGAGATCACCGTGTCGACGTGGCCGTCGATCTCGAAGCCCTCCCAGGCCGAGTAGTCCATGTTCATGTGGTGGCTTCGGCCCTCGCCGATCCCGATCGAGGTGTGCCCGCTCGGGTCGTAGACGACGACGTCGCCGTCGGCCCCGGGCTGGATGACGCCCTTCCTCCCGTACATCCCGAACATCCGCGCCGGGGTGGTCGAGGTGAGCTCGACCCAGCGCGGCAGGGAGATCTGCCCCGACACCACGCCCTGGTACATCAGGTCCATCCGGTGCTCCACCGAGCCGATGCCGTTGGGGATCTTCGAGAAGTCGCCGATCCCCATGTCCTTCTGGCCCTTCATGCAGAAGGGGCAGTGATCGGTCGAGACCATCTGGATGTCGTTGGTGCGGAGCGACTGCCACATGTGGTGCTGATGCCCCTCCGCCTTCGAGCGCAGCGGCGTGGAGCACACCCACTTCGCGCCCTCGAAGCCCGGCGCGCCGAGCTGCTCCTCGAGCGAGAGGTAGAGGTACTGCGGGCAGGTCTCCCCGAAGACGTTCATGCCGCGGTCGCGGGCCTGCGCGATCTGCTCCACCGCCTGCTTCGCGGAGACGTGCACCACGTACAGCGGCGCGCCGGTGAGGTCGGCGATCATGATCGCCCGGTGCGTCGCCTCCTCCTCCGCCTGCCAGGGTCGAGAGGTGCCGTGGAAGTACGGCGCGGTGTTCCCGGCGGCGAGGGTCTGCTTCACCAGTTCGTCGATGAGGGCGCCGTTCTCGGCGTGCATCATCATCATCGCGCCGTTCTCCGCGCCCTTCTGGAACGCCCGGAGGATCTGCCCGTCGTCCGAGAGGAACACGCCCTTGTAGGCCATGAACAGCTTGAAGCTGGTCACCCCCTCGCGCATCAGCTCGTCCATCGCGACGAGCGAGGAGTCCTGCACGTCCGAGAGGATCTGGTGGAAGCCGTAGTCGATCGCGCAGTTGCCGGCCGCCTTCTCCTGCCACGCCTGGAACCGGTCGACGACGCTCTCGCCCGGGTACTGCACCACGAAGTCGACGATCGACGTCGTGCCGCCCCAGGCCGCGGCGCGCGTGCCGGTCTCGAAGGTGTCCGAGGCGGAGGTGCCGCCGAACGGCATCTCCATGTGCGTGTGCGCGTCGATCCCGCCCGGGATCACGTACTTGCCGCGCGCGTCGATCACCCGGTCGACGTGGGCAGCCAGGTCGAAGCCCAGCAGCGTGGAGCCGGGGGCGAGGACGGCGGCGATGGTCTCGCCGTCGATCAGGACGTCTGCGGCTCCGGTGCCGGTCGCGTTGACGACCGTCCCGCCGGTGATGAGGGTCTTCATCGGTCTTCCCCGTCTCGGTCTGCGGTCACGGCTTCGGGATGCTGGTGTACGACTCCGGCCGGCGGTCCCGGTAGAACTGCCAGTCGTCGCGCATCTCCTGCACCATGTCCATCTCGAGGTCGCGGATCAGGATCTCCTCGGCCTCGCCCGAGCCCCGCTCGCCGACGAACTCCCCGCGCGGATCGATGATCTGGCTTGTGCCGTAGAAGTCGACCGCGAGGTCGCCGTACTCGTTGTCCTCCCGGCCGACGCGGTTGGGCTGCAGCACGAAGTAGCCGTTCGCCACCGCGGCCGCCGGGCCCTCGACCTCCCAGAGGCGGTTCGACAGGCCGGGCTTGGTGGCGTTGGGGTTGAAGACGAGGTGGGCGCCGTTCAGGCCCAGCTCCCGCCAGCCCTCCGGGAAGTGGCGGTCGTAGCAGATGTGGACGCCGACCTTGCCGACCGCGGTGTCGAAGACCGGGAAGCCGAGGTTCCCGGGCCGGAAGTAGAACTTCTCCCAGAAGCGGTCCAGGTGCGGGATGTGGTGCTTGCGGTACTTGCCGAGGATCGTCCCGTCGGCGTCGACCACGACCGCGGTGTTGTAGTAGACGCCGGTCTGCTCCTCCTCGTAGATCGGGAGGATCATCACCACGCCCAGCTCCTTCGCGAGGGCCGCGAAGCGCTGCACGATCGGCCCGTCGGCGGGCTCGGCGTAGCGGTAGTACTTCTTGTCCTGGGTGATGCCGAAGTACGGGCCGTAGAACAGCTCCTGGAAGCAGACGATCTGCGCGCCGTCGGCTGCGGCGTCCCGGGCCATCCGCTCGTGCTTGTCGAGCATCGACTCCTTGTCGCCGGTCCAGGTCGTCTGGGTGATCGCTGCGCGGACGATGGTCATCGGTACCTCCATGCTCGGGCGTCCCTGTCCGGCTCCGGTGTGCTCCGCCAGGCGGTGCGGAGCCGGGGACGTGGACCCACTGTGGTCCCCGCCGGGCCCGAAGGCAATGACGGACCGTCCGGCTCCGGGGACAGGGCTTCATCGTCGGGGTTCGACGTTTCCCCGGTGTTTCCGGCGCGGATCCGCAGGATTAAGGCTCGCCGGGGGAGGAATCCGTCGGTGCCGCTAGCGTGGGCGGATGCGCATCACGATCCTGGCCGGAGGCGTCGGCGGCGCCCGCTTCACCTCGGCGGTCCGCGAGCACCTCCGCGATCTCGAGGCCGCCGGCGGCGAGGCGAGCGAGATCACCGTCGTCGTCAACACCGGCGACGACATATGGCTCACCGGCCTCAAGGTCTGCCCCGACCTCGACTCGATCACCTACGCGCTCGGCGGAGTGAACGACACGGAGCGCGGCTGGGGGCGGGCCGGCGAGAGCGAGCGGGTCTCGGCCGAGCTCACCGCCTTCGGCGTCGGCTGGCCGTGGTTCACCCTGGGCGACCTCGACCTCGGCACCCACATCGCCCGCAGCTCGATGCTGCGCGACGGCCTCACCCTCTCGGAGGCGACCGCGCGGATCACCGCCCGCTGGCCGCTGGGGGTCCGCCTGCTGCCGATGTCGGACCAGGACGTCGAGACCCACGTCGAGGTCGACCTTCCCGGCGAGGGCGTGCGGCTCCTCCACTTCGAGGAGTGGTGGGTGCGGCTTCGGGCGTCAGCGCCCGCGCGCCGCTTCGTCCAGCAGGGGGTGGAGAGCGCCCGCCCCGCCCCGGGCGTGCTGGAGGCGATCGCCGACACCGACGCGGTGCTCGTCGCCCCCTCCAATCCCGTCGTCTCGATCGGCACGATCCTCGGAGTGCCCGGCATCGCGGACGCCCTCCGCCGGACCTCCGCACCCGTCGTGGGCGTCTCCCCCGTCATCGGAGGCGCGGTGGTGCGCGGCATGGCCGACGCCTGCCTCGCCGCGATCGGCGTCGAGACGTCCGCCGAGGCCGTCGGCCGGCACTACGGAGCCCGGCGCGGGGGCGGCCTCCTCGACGCCTGGCTCGTCGGCGAGGAGGACGCGGACGCGGTCCCGGCGCTCGAGTCGGCGGGCCTCCGCGCCCGCTCCGTGCCGCTCTGGCTGACCGGCCGGGACGCCTCCGTGCGGCTCGCCGCCGACGCTCTCGCCGCCGCGAGGGGCTGAGCGGAGCCTCCTCCCGGGGCCGCGCACCGCGTGTCGCAGCGCGGATGCGGTCACGCCTCCCACGGGGCGCCCCGTTCCCTTGTACGGTCGGAGGCGGACGAACTCCCCGATTCACCCCCGCATCGGATCCGGAATCCCTCGGTCGCGCCCCCGACCGCGTCCTCACCACGTCTCCGAGCCCTGCGGAACCGCGTGCCGTCCCGTCAGGAGGACACCATGGAGCCCAGCTCGAGGATCAGCACCGAGCGGATCGAGCCCGACATCGTGGTGATCCGCCCCGTCGGCAGGCTCGACCTGTCCACGGCGTGGGAGCTCGAAGCGGTCCTCCAGCGCGCGCTCGAGGCGGGAGAGGTCCGCGTGGTCGTCGACCTGGCGGCCGTCGAGTTCCTCGACTCGTCCGGGCTCGGCGTCCTCGTCGCCGGACTCAAGGAGGCGCGGAAGGCGGGCGGCGAGCTGCGCGTGGCCGCCGCCGGTGAGCAGCCCGCCATGGTGCTCGGCCTGTCCAACCTCGACCGCCTGCTCGGGAGCGCCGAGACCGTCGAGGAGGCCTACCGTGCCTGAGCGCTCCTTCGTCGTGCGCACGCCGCCCGAGGACGGCGTCACCGCCGTCCACGAGGCGCTCGAGGAGCTGTGGCTCGAGGAGCCGGGCGTCGCGCCGGTCGACCGGATGTCGTTCGAGACCGCGCTGGTCGAGCTGACCTCGAACATCGTCCAGCACGCCCGGTCGTACCGGCACATCATCTGCCTGGTCGAGATCCGCGTCGACGCGACCGAGCTGCGCGCCTCGCTCAACGACTCCGCCGAGGAGGCGCCCGCCGAGGTCGCCGACCCCCGCGACATGCCGGACGAGTGGGACGAGGCAGGCCGCGGCATCCCCTTCATCCACGCCCTCGTCACCGAGTTCTCCTACCGCCGTGTCGACGGGCAGAACCTCTGGGCACTCGCCCGGACCCGCACGTGAGCGAGCCGACCGAGCGCGCCCGCCTCGCCGCGATCGCCGAGCTCGGGATCGGCCTGAGCACCCCCCAGGAGCGCTTCGACAGGATCACCCGCGTCGCCCGCCGACTCCTGCGCGTCCCCCTCGCCGAGATCAACATCCTCGAGGAGTCGACGCAGTTCACGAAGTCGCCCCAGCGCTCGGCGCGGGCGAGCAGGATGCTGCGCGCCGACTCGATGTGCGACGTCACGGTCCAGCAGGGCGACATCCTCGTCGTCGAGGACGCCACCGCCGATCCGCGGTTCGCCGACCGCGGAGTCGTCACCGGATCCCCTCACGTGCGCTTCTACGCGGGCCGCCCGCTCGTCGTCGGGGACGGCCTCCGCGTCGGCACGATCTGCATCATCGACAGCGAGGTGCGCGGCTTCTCGGAGGAGGAGCGCGAGATCCTCGAGGACCTCGGCCGGTGGGCCGAGCGGGAGCTGCGCGAGATCGCCTTCTCCGGACGCGCGAGCGAGACGCAGGAGCGGCTCCGGCCCCAGCGCCTCGACCTCGGCGAGTGGAGCCTCGACTCGCTGACCACGCCGCTGCACGACGTCGCCGGCGACTACACGGCGTGGCGCCGCAGCGGGGACGACCTCTCCCTCGAGCTGGTCGACGTGATGGGCAAGGGGGTCTCGGCGGCGATCGTCGCCTCCGCGATCCGCTCCGCGTTCCAGGCGCGGCCGGAGCTCCCTCCCGCGGCAGCCGTCGAGGCCGTCAACCGCCAGCTCCTGCCCGACCTGACAGCGACCGGGTTGTTCGCGACCGCGCTGATCGCCCGGGTCGACCTCGCGAGCGGCGCCGTCGCGTTCGTGGACAGCGGCCACGGCCTCACCCTCCTGCTGCGCGCCGACGGCACCACGGAGCGGCTCGCCTCCACCGGCGTCCCGCTCGGCATCGCCGCCGACGTCTCCTGGGAGGAGGAGCAGCGCGTGCTCGCCCCCGGCGACGCGCTCTTCTCCTGCAGCGACGGCCTGCTCGACGTCTTCGGCGGGCGCCTCGACGCGCTCGACCGTCTCGCCGAGCTGGTGCGGAGCAACGACGACCCCGCTCTCTTCGAGCGTCTGCATGCTCTCGCAGACGACGCGCACGACGATGTGACAGCGTTGGTGCTGCGGCGCTCCGCAGCGCCCGCCCCCTCCTGATCCTGATCGAAAGGACCTCCCCCATGCCTGGTGCACTCGTCCTCGCCGGCGGCGGCCTCGCCGGAATCGCCTGGGAGCTCGGCGTCCTCCGCGGCCTCGCCGACGCCTCCCCCGAGGCGGCCCGCCTCCTGCTCGATCCGTCGACGACCTTCATCGGCACCTCCGCGGGCTCCGCGGTCGCCGCGCAGCTGAGCACCGGCACCGGCCTCGACGAGTCGTACGAGGCCCAGCTCCAGGAGGAGTCCGCCGAGATCGGAGCGGACGTCGACGGTGAGCGCCTCCAGGCCCTCTTCGCCGCGGCCGTCGAGGGCGCGACCTCGCCCCAGGACGCGCGGCGCCGCATCGGCACCCTCGCGCTCGAGGCCGAGACGCTCTCCGAGGACACGCGCCGGGCCGTCATCTCGGCCCGCGTGGGCGACGCCGACTGGCCCGAGCAGCGTCTGCTCATCACCGCGGTCGACACGGCCACCGGTGAGCTGCGCGTGTTCGACCGCGAGAGCGGTGTCGGCCTCGTCGACGCGATCTCCGCCAGCTGCGCCGTCCCCGGGGTCTGGCCTCCCGTCAGCATCGACGGCGTCCGCTACATGGACGGCGGCGCGCGCTCCGGCAGCAACGCCGACCTCGCCGCGGGAGCCGACTGGGTCTTGATCGTCACTCCGCTGCCGGGAGTCGGCACGCCCGGCGCGGGCCTGATCCCGACCGGCGAGCTCGACGCCCTCGCGGACTCGCGGGTCGAGGTGCTCTACGCCGACGAGGAGTCGGTGCGCGCCTTCGGCCCGAACTCGCTCGACCCGGCCGTCCGCGCCGCCTCCGCCCGCGCCGGACGTGCTCAGGGCGCCCGTCTCGCCTCGCGGATCGCCGCGCTGGTCGGCGCCGAGTAGCCGGTCTCAGCGCCGCACGCTGTAGCGCGTGAAGACCGTGCCGTCGGCGAAGCGGTGCTCCTCGCGCAGGTCGAGGCGCGCGTGGAACCCGCACGGGAGGAAGTGGGTCCCGCCGCCCACCGCCACCGGCACCGTGTAGACCTGCACCTCGTCGACGATCCCGGCGAGCAGCGCGTGCCTGGCGAGGGTCGGCCCGCCGATCGAGACGTCGTGGTCGGCGGCGCTGACCTGCGCGGCGACGACGACCGGGTCGAACCCGCCCTCGACGCGGGTGCGGCGGGTCTCGGCCGACTCCAGCGTCGTCGAGTACACGACCTTGTCGGCCGCCCGCCACATCTCCTGGAAGTCGCGGATGAACGCGAACTCCTCCGCCAGTGCCCAGGTCTGCTCCCACGCGCGCATGACCTCGTACATGCGCCGCCCGTACAGGTACGTGCGCACCCGCCCCTCGCGCTCCGTGATGAAGCGGTGCACGGCGGGTCGCGGCTCCGCCCAGGCGAATCCGCCGTCCGCGTCGTTCACGTAGCCGTCGAGCGACGCGATCGAGCTGTAGATGAGCGCGCCCACGTCGGCCTCTCTCCGTGGCCGGCTTCGGGACCGCCCACGGGCGCGACCGTAGGCCTCCCGCCTCCGTCCGGCAATGTCCGCCGGGGCCTCTGGCGCGGATCGACGGGTCGCCGCTGCTCCTGGTGGCGCTCCCGGCGGTCGGCGCCCCCTCTCGGACCGCGTACCGTGGTCGTGCCGCAGGGAGCGGCCGTGAAGGGTTCGGGATGAAGATCAGCCAGCTGCGCCACTTCGTGGCGGTCGCCGAGGAGCTGCACTTCGTGCGCGCCGCCGAGCGCCTCGGCATCTCGCGGCAGAAGCTCGACTCCTCCGTCGCCGCCGTCGAGCTCGACCTCGGCAAACCGCTCTTCGAGCCCGGTGCCGCCGCCACGACCCTCACCGCGGCCGGGCGGCAGCGCCTCGCCTCGGCCCGCGAGGAGCTCGCCGCGCTCGGCGACGAGCCGGAGGCGGCCCCGAAGTCGGGAGGCAAGGCCAAGGCCTCCAAGGGAACCGGGCGCGCCCCGATCGTCAAGGGCCAGCCGAAGCCCTACAAGCGCCGCCAGTCCCGCTGACGCGCAGTGTCCGATCGTCGGATCTGGTGGGCCCTACCGGGCTCGAACCGATGACATCCACGGTGTAAACGTGGCGCTCTACCAACTGAGCTAAAGGCCCCCGTCGCGGGAGCACCCGCGGACGATCGACTCGATCCTACGGCAGGCGGAGCGGCCCCCTGCGGGCACTAGCCTCGGCACATGACCGCCGACAGCGACTCCCGGGCGAGGCGGCGCACCGAGAGCCGCTGGCCCGCCTCCGCCGCGATCCTCGTGGCCGTCGCACTGAACGTGGCCGGCCACAGCGCCGACACCTCGGTGGTCCGCCTCGTCGCCGCCGGCATCACGCTCGCGCTGCTCGTGCCGCTTTTCGTCGTCAACCCGCACCGGCTCGACAGCGAGACGCGCTGGTCGCGCGGGGTCTCCATCGCCCTGGCGGTCGTGCTCGCCGTGGCGAACCAGGTGAACGTGGTCGCCGTGGTGATCGACCTCGTCGACGGGACGGCCGACGGCCCTCCGCTGCTGCTCACCGCACTCCAGGTCTGGGTCACCAACGTCGTCGCGTACGCGCTGCTGTTCTGGGAGCTCGACCGCGGCGGTCCGGTCGCCCGCGGAACGCTTCCCCGCACCGAGCTGCCGGCGGCCGACTTCGCCTTCCCGCAGGACACCTACCGCGACACCGCGCCCGAGGTCGCCGCGACCTCCTCCGAGCGCGCCGACTGGCGGCCCGGCTTCGTCGACTACCTCTCGGTCTCGACGACGAACACCATGGCGTTCAGCCCGACCGACACGATGCCGCTGTCGAGCCGGATGAAGCTCCTGATGATCGCCGAGGCGTTCACCGGATTCGTCCTGCTGGCCCTCGTGATCTCGCGGGCCGTCAACATCCTCAGCTGACGACCGGGGCGGTCCGCCTCCGGAGGGTCAGACGTGCGCGGGGGCGAGCGCGTCGATCGCGGCGCGGTAGGCGTCGATCGAGCGCGCCTCGCCCGGGGCGGTCATGAACGTGTCCCGGATGACGCCGGCCTTGTCGATCAGGAAGGTCGCGCGGGTCGCGTAGCCCTTCGCCTCGGTGAACACGCCGTACTGCTTGGCGACATCGCCGTGCGGCCAGAAGTCGGAGAGGAGCGTGAAGTCGTAGCCCTGCTTCTCGCCCCAGGCGCGCAGCGTGTGCTTGGAGTCGACCGAGATGCCGATCAGCTCCACGTCGGCGTGCTCGAAGAGGGAGAGGTTCTCGCGCAGCGCGCAGAACTCGCCCGTGCAGGTGCCGGAGAAGGCGAGGGGGAAGAACACCAGGGCGACGTTGCGCCGCCCGTGGAAGTCGCCCAGCTGGATGCGCTCGCCGTACTGGTTCGCGAGTTCGAAGTCGGGAGCCAGGGTCAGCTTCTCGAGAGCCATCGGTCCGATGTCCTTCCGTGCGCACGAGAGTCGCGCGAGCACGAGGGGCAATGCTAGACCCGCTCCGCGCAGACTCCAAGGAACGGCCCGTCTCCCCCGATCACGGGCCGGTCGACGCGTCCCGTCTGGCGCTCTCCTACAGTCGTCGGCGCTCATTCCTCGTGGATCACCACAGTGCGATTCCAGGTTCGGGGCACGGGAATCGCTAGGCTGACGGAGGTGCCCGCGCGCGGCTCGTCATCCGAGCCCCGGATCCGCGGATCCGCACCGCTTCATGAGAGTGATGTCTCGGGCACGATCTGCCCCCAGAGAGAGGTCGAGGGTGACTGTTAACGATCAGGACCCGTATTCCGTCGGTCACGTGGACTCGGACCCCGAGGAAACGTCGGAGTGGAACGAGTCGCTCGATGCGCTCGTCGAGGAGCGGGGCCGGGGTCGCGGGCGCGACGTCATGCTCAGCCTCCTCAAGCGCTCCAAGGAGCTCCACCTCGGCGTGCCGATGGTGCCCACCACGGACTACATCAACACCATCGCGCCCGAGAACGAGCCCGACTTCCCGGGCGACGAGGACGTCGAGCGCCGCTACCGCGCGTGGATCCGCTGGAACGCGGCCATCCTCGTGCACCGCGCGCAGCGTCCCGGCATCGGGGTCGGCGGCCACATCTCGACGTACGCGTCGAGCGCCTCGCTGTACGAGGTCGGCTTCAACCACTTCTTCCGCGGTCAGGACCACCCGGGCGGCGGCGACCAGGTCTTCATCCAGGGCCACGCCTCCCCCGGCCCGTACGCGCGCGCCTTCCTCGAGGGACGCCTGAGCGAGCACCAGCTCGACGGCTTCCGCCAGGAGAAGTCGCACCGGGGCGGGGGGCTCTCCAGCTACCCGCACCCGCGGCTCATGCCGGAGTTCTGGCAGTTCCCGACCGTCTCGATGGGCCTCGGCCCGATCAACGCGATCTACCAGGCGCAGGCGAACAAGTACCTCACCAACCGCGGCATCAAGGACGCCTCCGACCAGCAGGTCTGGGCGTTCCTCGGCGACGGCGAGATGGACGAGGTCGAGTCGCGCGGTCAGCTCCAGGTCGCCGCGAACGACGGCCTCGACAACCTGAACTTCATCGTCAACTGCAACCTCCAGCGCCTCGACGGACCCGTCCGCGGCAACGGCAAGATCGTGCAGGAGCTCGAGTCGTACTTCCGCGGCGCGGGCTGGAACGTCATCAAGCTCATCTGGGGCCGCGAGTGGGACGACCTGCTCGCCCGCGACACCGAGGGCGCGCTGCTCGACCTGATGAACAAGACGCCCGACGGCGACTTCCAGACCTACAAGACGGAGGACGGCGCCTACGTCCGCGAGAACTTCTTCGGCCGCGACCCGCGCGCCAAGAAGCTCGTCGAGGGCTACTCCGACGAGCAGATCTGGGGCCTGCGCCGCGGCGGCCACGACTACCGCAAGATCTACGCGGCCATGAAGGCCGCGACGGAGCACAAGGGCCAGCCCACCGTCATCCTCGCCCACACCATCAAGGGCTACGGTCTCGGCCCCAGCTTCGAGGGCCGCAACGCGACCCACCAGATGAAGAAGATGACGCTGGACAACCTCAAGTCGTTCCGCGACACCATGCGCATCCCGATCACGGACGCGCAGCTCGAGGAGAACCCCTACCTCCCGCCGTACTACCACCCCGGTCAGAACGACGAGGCGATCGAGTACCTGCAGGAGCGCCGCCGCGCGCTCGGCGGCTACCTCCCCGAGCGCCGCTCGAAGTACACGCAGCTGAACCTCCCCGAGGACTCGGCCTACGCGGTCGGCAAGAAGGGCTCCGGGACGCAGGAGATCGCCACCACCATGGCGTTCGTCCGCATCCTGAAGGACATCCTCCGCTCGAAGGACTTCGGCAACCGCGTCGTCCCGATCATCCCGGACGAGGCGCGCACCTTCGGAATGGACGCGTTCTTCCCGAACGCGAAGATCTACAACCCGCGCGGCCAGCACTACACGTCGGTCGACCGCGAGCTCCTCCTGGCCTACAAGGAGAGCCCGCAGGGTCAGATCCTCCACGTCGGCATCAACGAGGCGGGCGCCCTCGCGGCGTTCACCGCGATCGGCACCTCGTACTCGACGCAGGGCGAGCCGCTCATCCCGGTCTACGTCTTCTACTCGATGTTCGGGTTCCAGCGCACGGGCGACGCGATCTGGGCGGCCGGCGACATGATGTCGCGCGGATTCATGATCGGCGCCACCGCAGGACGCACCACGCTGACCGGCGAGGGCCTCCAGCACGCGGACGGGCACTCCCCGATCCTCGCGGCGACCAACCCCGCCGTCGTGAGCTACGACCCGGCCTACGGGTACGAGATCGCGCACATCGTGCAGTCCGGTCTCGAGCGCATGTACGGCGGGAAGCACACCGACCCCAACGTCATGTACTACATCACGGTCTACAACGAGCCGATCGTGCAGCCGAAGGAGCCGGAGGACGTCGACGTCGAGGGCATCGTCCGCGGCATCCACCGCATCTCCTGGGGCCAGTGGGACGGGCCGAAGGCCCAGCTCCTCGCCTCGGGCGTCGCCGTGCCGTGGGCGATCGAGGCGCAGAAGCTCCTCGCCGAGGACTGGGGCGTCTCGGCGGACGTCTGGTCGGTCACCTCGTGGAACGAGCTGCGCCGCGACGGCATCAAGGCCGAGCAGCACAACTTCCTCCACCCCGAGGACGCCGAGCAGGTGCCGTACGTGACGCAGAAGCTGGCCGACGCGAAGGGCCCCTTCGTCGCCGTCTCGGACTTCTCGCACCAGGTCCCCGACCAGCTGCGCCAGTTCATCCCGGGCGACTTCGCGACGCTCGGCGCGGACGACTTCGGGTTCTCGGACACCCGTGCGGCGGCGCGGCGCTACTTCCAGATCGACGGCCCCTCGGTCGTCGTACGGACGCTGCAGCTGCTCGCCAAGCGCGGCGAGGTCGACCCCTCGCTCGCCGTCCAGGCGATCGAGAAGTACCGCCTCCTCGACGTCAACGCCGGCACCACCGGCAACGCGGGCGGCGAGAGCTGACGGACGAGTCCGTGCTCTCGCAGGAACCCGCACCGTCGAGTGCGCGGGGTCCTGCTCCTGCGGCGGAGCGTCCGGCCACCCGGCCGGGCGCTCCCCGCACGAAGGAGCAGACCCTCGCCTGGCTGCGCACCCTCGCCGGTGAGCTCTCGACGCAGACGATCAAGCGCCTCGAGGACACGCTGCCCTGGTACGGCAGCATGCCCCCCGGTCGGCGCTCGGCGGTCGGCCTCGTCGCCCAGGCCGGCATCACCTCGTTCATCTCGTGGTTCGACGACCCGTCGGCCACGCCGTGGATCGCGGCGGACGTGTTCGGAGCCGCTCCCCGCGAGCTGCTGCGCTCCGTCTCGCTGACGCAGACGCTGCAGCTGATCAAGGTGACGGTCGAGGTCGTCGAGGACCGGATCAAGAACGGCGGGGAGGACCTCCGCGAGGCGATCCTCCTCTACTCGCGCGAGATCGCCTTCGCCGCGGCCGACGTCTACGCGCGCGCCGCCGAGGCCCGAGGCCTCTGGGACGCGCGCCTGGAGGCGCTGGTCGTCGACTCGATCCTCACGGGCGAGGCCGACGACGAGCTGCCCAGCCGGATCGCCGCCCTCGGCTGGCACGGCCACGGCGAGGTCGCCGTCCTGGTGGGCACCGCCCCCAAGATGCTCGACGTCGACCAGCTGCGCCGCACGGCGCGGCACATGGACGCCGACGTGCTGATCGGCGTGCAGGGCAGCCGGCTCGTCCTGGTCATCGGCCGCGCCGAGCCGAGCGAGAACGCCACGGAGGAGACCGGCCCGCCGGTCGCGTTCCTCGAGATCGCGGAGGCGCTCGAGCCCGGCTTCGGGACGGGCCACCTCGTCCTCGGCCACGAGGTGCCGACCCTGGTCGAGGCGTCCCGCAGCGCCCGCGCGGCCCTCGCCGGCTTCGCGGTCGCCCGCTCCTGGCGGAACGCGCCGCGACCGGTCAACGCCGACGACCTCCTTCCCGAGCGCGCCCTCGCCGGCGACCCGCTCGCCCGCCAGAGCCTCATCACGCAGATCTACCGGCCCCTGCAGAAGCACTCGACCGAGCTTCTGACCACGCTGTGGGCCTACCTCGACAACGGCCGCTCCCTCGAGGCGACCGCCCGCGAGCTGTTCGTGCACCCGAACACGGTGCGCTACCGCCTCAAGCGGGTCGCCGAGGTGATCGGCTGGGACGCGACGGGCGCCCGCGAGGCGCTCATCCTCCAGTCCGCCCTCATCCTCGGCTCCATGAGCGACCCGGACGGCGCCGTCCGCCGGAAGCCGTCCCGCCGCTGAGGCCGTCTGCTCGCCGAACCCCTCCCGCCCCTGAACACTTGTAGACCCGCGACAAGCTCTTTGTGCTTTGTCAGTGGCTCCACGCGCCGCACGTGCGAGCGCAGATCGGAAGACTGGATACCGTGATCGTCGTCGTCGCCCCGGGTCAGGGCTCCCAGACCCCCGGATTCCTCGCCCCCTGGCTCGAGATCCCCTCCGTGGCCGAGCAGGTCGCCGCGCACTCGGAGGCGGTCGGCATCGACCTCGCCGCGCACGGCACCGTCTCGGACGCGGACACCATCCGCGACACCGCGGTCGCCCAGCCCCTGATCGTCTCCGCGGGACTCGTGAGCCTCGCCGCCCTCCTCGAGGGCGGACGGCGCGAGCGCATCGCGGGCATCGCCGGCCACTCCGTCGGCGAGATCACCGCGGCTGCCGGAGCCGGGGTCCTCACCGAGGCCGACGCGCTGGTGTTCGTCCGCGAGCGCGCCCGTGCCATGGCCGCTGCGGCCGCCGCCGAGCCGACCGCGATGAGCGCGGTCCTCGGCGGCGACGAGCAGGCCCTGATCGCCCGTCTCGACGAGCTCGGCCTCGAGCCGGCCAACTACAACGGCGGCGGTCAGATCGTCGTCGCCGGCGCGGTCGACGCGCTCGAGGCCCTCAAGGCGGAGCCGCTCCGCGGGACACGCGTGATCCCCCTGCAGGTGGCCGGCGCCTTCCACACCCGCTACATGGCGCCCGCCCGCGACTCCCTCGCCGGCGTCGCCGCCGGGCTGACCCCCTCCGACCCGACGCTCCGGCTCTGGACGAACCGCGACGGGTCGGTCGTCGACTCCGGTGCCGCGTTCCTCGAGCTGCTCGTCGGCCAGGTCGCCTCCCCCGTCCGCTGGGACCTCTGCATGGCGGCCTTCGCCGACGCGGGCGTCACCGGGATCATCGAGCTGGCACCCGCCGGCGCGCTGGTCGGCCTCGCCAAGCGCGGCCTCAAGGGCGTGCCGAGCATCGCCATCACGACCCCCGACGACGTGGACGCCGCCCGCGCCTTCCTCGACGAGCACGCCGCCTAGCAGGAGAGACCCCATGACGACCCCTTCCCTCACCCAGTCCAGCGGCAGCGCGTACACCCGGATCCTCGGCATCGGCGCGGCACGCGGCGACCTCGTCGTCCCGAACGACGACCTGATCGAGCCGATCAACTCCTCCGACGAGTGGATCCGCCAGCGCACCGGCATCATCGAGCGCCGCCGCGCCTCCGCCGACATCCACGCGGTCGACCTCGCGACCACCGCCTCCCTCGAGGCGATCGAGAAGGCGGGCATCCGCCCGGACCAGATCGGCGTCGTGCTCGTCTCCACGATCAGCAACACCGTGCAGACCCCGTCGCTGGCCGCGCTCCTCGCCGACCGCATCGGCGCGAACCCCGCCCCGGCGTACGACATCTCGGCCGCCTGCGCCGGCTACACCTACGGCATCGCCCAGGCCGACTCCTTCATCCGCTCCGGCCTGGCCGAGTACGTGCTCGTCGTCGGGGCCGAGAAGCTGTCCGAGCTGGTCAAGTCGACCGACCGCAGCATCTCCTTCCTCCTGGGCGACGGCGCGGGCGCCGCGGTCGTCGGCCCCAGCGACACCGCCGGCATCTCGAAGACCGTCTGGGGATCCGACGGCTCCAAGTGGGACACCGTCGGCATGGACAACCCGCTCGCGGCCTACCGCGACGGCACCGCCGAATGGCCCACCCTCCGCCAGGACGGCCCGTCGGTCTTCCGCTGGGCGGTCTGGGAGATGGCCAAGGTCGCCAAGCAGGCGCTCGCGGAGGCGGGCGTCCAGCCCGAGGACCTCGCCGCGTTCATCCCCCACCAGGCGAACATGCGCATCATCGACGAGCTCGCGAAGCAGCTGAAGCTCCCCGAGACCGTCGCTATCGGCCGCGACATCGAAACCACCGGCAACACCTCCGCCGCGTCGATCCCGCTCGCCACCCACCGCCTGCTCGAGGAGCACCCGGAGCTGCACGGCGGACTCGCGCTGCAGATCGGCTTCGGCGCCGGACTGGTGTTCGGCGCGCAGGTCGTGGTGCTCCCGTGACCGGCGCGACCCCACCCCTAAACTGACCTACGGTCACTGACGAACACCCGAAGAACCCCCAAGGAGAGAACCATGGCACTGTCCAACGAAGAAGTCCTCGCCGGCCTGGCCGAGCTTGTCAACGACGAGACGGGCATCGCCACCGACTCCGTCGAGATGGACAAGTCGTTCACCGACGACCTCGACATCGACTCCATCTCGATGATGACCATCGTCGTCAACGCCGAGGAGAAGTTCGACGTGAAGATCCCCGACGACGAGGTCAAGAACCTCAAGACGGTCGGCGACGCGGTCCGCTTCATCGTCAAGGCGTCCGAGTAGTCGTCGCCCGCGCACCCCGTCCTCGTGGCGGACACCCCGGCCGGCGACCGTCGGCCGGGGTGAGCCCGGCACCCACCCACACGGAACAGAGAAGCTCGTCATGACCAAGAAGATCGTCGTCACCGGAATCGGTGCCAGCACTCCCCTCGGCGGGACCGCCCGGGAGTCCTGGAACGCACTCCTCGCCGGCGAATCAGGCGTCCGCTCCCTCGAGCAGGACTGGGTCGCTCAGTACGACATCCCGGTCACCTTCGCCGCCCAGGCCAAGGTTCGCCCGGAGGAGGTGCTCTCCCGCCCCGAGGCGAAGCGCCTCGACCCCTCCAGCCAGTTCGCGCTCATCTCGGCCCGCGAGGCCTGGGCCGACTCCGGCATCACCGACGTCGACCCGCTCCGCGTGGGCGTCGACTACTCGACCGGCATCGGCGGCCTCTGGACCCTCGTCGACGCGTGGGACACCCTCCGCGAGCGCGGACCCCGCCGGGTCCTCCCGATGACCATCCCGATGCTCATGCCCAACGCGGCCGCCGCCGCCATCAGCATGGCCATCCCCTCCCGCGCCTACGCCCGCACCGACGTGTCGGCCTGCGCCTCCAGCACCGAGGCCCTCGCGAACGCCTACGAGCACATGCAGCTCGGCCTCGCCGACGTGGTCGTCGCCGGCGGCACGGAGTCGGTCGTCCACCCGCTCCCGATCGCCGCCTTCGCGTCGATGCAGGCCCTCTCGCGCCGCAACGACGACCCGGCGACGGCCTCACGCCCCTACGACGTCTCCCGCGACGGCTTCGTCCTCGGAGAAGGCGCCGCGACGCTCATCCTCGAGACCGAGGAGCACGCCCTCGCCCGCGGAGCCCGCATCTACGCGGAGCTCGCCGGCGGCGCCGTCACCAGCGACTCGTACCACATCACGGCGCCGGACCCCGAGGGCTCCGCCGCCGCCCGCGCCATGATCGGCGCCCTCGAGCAGGCCGGAGCCGCGCTCACCGACGTCACCCACGTCAACGCTCACGCGACGAGCACCCCGGTCGGCGACATCGCCGAGTACCGCGCCCTGCTGCGCGTCTTCGGCGACCACCTCCCGAACATCGCCGTCTCCGCGACCAAGGCGTCCACCGGCCACCTCCTCGGCGGCACCGGCGCGCTCGAGGCCATCTTCACCGTGCTCGCCCTCCACGAGCGCACCGCACCCCCCACCATCAACCTCTTCGAGCAGGACCCCCAGATCCCCCTCGACGTCGTCACCAGCCCCCGCGCCCTCGGCGACGGACCGCTGGTCGCCATCTCGAACTCGTTCGGGTTCGGGGGGCACAATGCTGTTGCCGCTTTCCGGACGGTGTAGCGGGGCGTAGCCCCGCTCCACCGTGCGGAAAGCGGGCTGCGCCGCTCCTTGCGCGGCGCAGGCGCGTCCGCTGGGGAGGGGGGCGGGGTTTTCGAGGGCCGGTGCGGTGCGGCGACGGTGATCCGCTGGAACGCGGATCCCCGGATACGCCTCGTGCCGCGAGGGATCTGCGCCGCCGTCTGGTGCGGGCTGGTGAGCACGCCGTGCTGGTGGGGAGCGCGGGCTTCGCCGCGGCTCGGGTCGGATGATCGGATCAACGAAGCTGTCCGGGTGGGAGCGCGGGCTTCGCCGCGGCTCGCGTCGGATACTCCGATCGCGGAAGCTGTCCGGGTGGGAGCGCGGGCTTCGCCGCGGCTCGGGTCGGACGCTCGGATCAGGGCGGCTGCGCTCGTGGGGAGCGTGCGCCACGCCACGACTCGAGCCGTCGGCGTCGTGCGCGACAGAGGTGCGGGCGGGTCCACGAGTCTTCCGACGCCCTCCGCCGGAAGGCGGTGCTCCGCTGACGGTCTGGTCGACGTGCCAGCGAGCGGCAACCGCGAGGCGACGGCGCGACTTCGAGGCGGGCCTCTGCCGGAACGAGGGTCCGCTGGCCGCCTGGTTCAGGGAGGCGGGAGCGAGCGGCCCCCGCGAGGCGTATCCGCCGATCCGCGTGCCAGCGGATCGGCGTCGCCGGACGCCGGCCGCTCCACGGAACCCGACCACCCGACCGAGCCGACTGCGCGACGCCGCGCGAGGAGCGGCGTCGAATGAACTCAGCCGACCCCGTGCATCCAGACGACGGGGGCGAAGTCGCCGCCGTAGCGGAAGGGCTCGAGCTCGTCCTCCCAGGCCTGGCCGAGGGCGAGGCGCAGCTCGCGGTGCAGCTCGATGGGGTCGGCGCCGGCGAGCTCCATGGCGGAGCGGATGCGGTCCTCGGGCACGACGGTGTTGCCCGCGCTGTCGGTCTGGGCGTAGAAGATGCCGAGCTCGGGCGTGTGCATCCAGCGGCCTCCGTCGACGCCGGGCGAGGGCTCCTCGGTGACCTCGTAGCGGACGTCGGCCCAGCCGCGGAGAGCGGAGGCGATGACGGCACCGGTTCCGACCGGGCCCTCCCAGGCGAACTCGGCGCGCAGTGTGCTGCGGAGCACGGGCTGCTCGATCCAGGCGAAGTTCACGGCACGACCAAGGGCGCGACCTGTCCCCCACTCGAGGTGGGGGCAGAGCGCGCGGGGGGCGGAGTGCACGAAGAGCACACCCCGAGTCTGCTGCGCCACCATGGTGTCCTCCGTTCGTCCCGGTGCGTCTTCCCCAACGACCCGGACCACGGAACACTCTGCGGTGCGCCTTCTTCGATTATGACGGTGGACGTGCCACCACGTCCGATCATGCAGGAGCGGCGGACCTCCGTCAAGGCGGCTCGCCGCGCCTGCTCGACCGGCCGTGGGTGGCTCCTGCCTATACTCAGGTGGTCCGCGCCGCCGGACGCCGCCCACCGCCAGACGCCCGCCGGGAGGAGCACCGTGTCCGTCCGCGACGGCCTGCTCGCCCTGCTCACGCTCGGCCCCGCCTACGGCCTCCAGCTGCACGCCGAGCTCCTCGACCGTGCCGCGCACCGGCCCCGGGTCAACGTCGGCCAGATCTACTCGACGCTCGAGCGCCTGCGCGAGCGGGGCCTCGTCGTCTCGGCCGGGTCCACCGACGACGGCCTCCCCCTGTACGCGCTCACCGACGAGGGCCGCGCGGAGGCGGCCGCCTGGCTGACGGGTGACGGAGCGTCCCCGGAGGAGGACTGGGACGACGTCCTCGACCGCGTGCTGCTGGCCTCGAGCCTGTCCGGTGCCGACCTCGCCGCCGTCCTCGACGCGTACGAGAGCTCGCTGCCCGCCACCGCCGACGAGCAGGCGGAAGAGGAGGACGCGCACCCGCAGCGCCGCCTCGCCGCGATCGCCGCCGGCGTGCGGGAGGAGGCCCTGCGGCGCCTCCTCGAGGCGGCCCGCGACGAGCTCACGGGCGACGGGCCGGGACGGGGCGTCCGCGGATACGCTCTCGAGCGTCCCCGTCGGGGCCGTCGAGCCTCGAGCTAGGACGAGACAGGCGCGGGTGCCGTCGCCTAGGGTGGTTCGCATGTCCCGCACCCCCCTCGGTCTCCGCGTCCCCTCCCGGGCGCGCCGGCGCCTCGTCGCCGCCGGAGCGGGCACGGTCCTCGTCCTGTGCGCCGCCCTCGCCGCTCCGCTCTCCGCGTCCGCCGCCTACGACCCGTCCGACTACCCTTCGTGGTCCGATGTGGAGGCCGCGAAGTCGAGCGAGAGCGCCACCGCCGCCGAGGTCGACCGCATCACCGCCTTCCTCGCCGACCTGCGCGACCAGGCCGCCGCCCTCACCGACGCCGCCATCAGCCGGGCCGCCGAGGCGGACGCCGCGCAGAGCGCTCTCGACGAGGCGACTCAGCGCGTGAGCGCCCTGGAGGAGCGCGCCTCCGCCGCCCGCTCGGACGCCGACGCCGCGAAGGAGCAGGCCGGCCGTCTCGCCGCGCAGCTCTACCGCAACGGCGGGACCGATGCGACGCTCAACCTCCTCATCGGCGGCGACGAGTCGAGCGAGCTGCTCTACCGCCTCGGCACCATGACGCAGCTCACCCAGCAGACCAGCCGGCTCCAGACCGCAGCGCAGTCGACCGAGAACCAGGCCGTCTCCCTCGCCGCGCAGGCCGAGCAGGCCCGGGGCGAGCGCGTCTCCCTCGCCACCGCCGCGGCCGACGCGCTCTCGGCCGCCCGCTCCGCGCAGGCCGAGGCCGACGCGAAGGTCGCCGACCAGGAGAAGTACAGCCAGGAGCTCTACACCCAGCTCGCCTCGCTCAAGAACACCACCGCCGAGATCGAGCGGGAGTACGCCGACGGCCAGGACGCGAAGTCGGCGTTCGAGGAGCAGCAGCGCCTCTCCCGCCTCGCCGCCGAGGCCGAGGCCGCCCGCCAGCGCGCCGCGTCGGCTCCCGCCGCGGCCGCCGCTCCGGCAGCGCCCTCCAACAGCGGAGGCGGAGGAGGCGGCCCGGTCGAGCTCGGCGACGACGACCCGACCGGCGCGCGCAACAGCTCCGCCAAGACCATCGCCGCCCTCGGCACCTACGCCGGACGCACGGACGGCCTCTCCCCCGCGCAGGCCCAGGCCTACGCCCGGACCGCTGTCGGCCGCTTCGGCTGGGGCGCCGACCAGGTCGACCGGTGCCTCATCCCGCTGTGGAACGGCGAGTCGGGGTGGCGCTGGAACGCGCTGAACCGCTCCTCCGGTGCCTACGGCATCCCCCAGGCCCTCCCGGCGAGCAAGATGGCCAACTCGGGAGCCGACTACCAGACGAACGCGGCGACGCAGGTCGACTGGGGTCTCTCGTACATCAAGAGCGCCTACGGCTCGCCCTGCAACGCGTGGTCGAGCTGGAACAACCGCTCGCCGCACTGGTACTGATCCCGCGCCTCACTTCGCCTGGTCGTAGGAGTCGACGACGGCGACGGTGACCGGGAAGTCGACCTCGCCCTCTCCGAAGAGCGAGCGTCCGGCGCGCACCGCCGCCTCGCGGACGATCGCGGCGACCCGCTCGCCGACGTCGGCGGGAGCGTGCACGATCACCTCGTCGTGCAGGAAGTAGACGAGGTGCGCCCGGCCGACCGCGCCACCCTCGGCGCGCAGTCGCGCCCGCAGCTCGCCCATCCAGCAGAGCGCCCACTCGGCCGCGGTCCCCTGCACCACGAAGTTGCGGGTGAAGCGTCCCCACTCGCGTGCTCGCGCCGCATCGGCCGAGAGCCCCTCGGGGCCGGGAGGCGAGCTGCGCCCGAGCCACGTCGAGACGCTCTCGCCGCGCTCCCCCGCCCGAGCCGCCGCCTCGACGTGCGCGACCGAGCGCGGGTAGGCACGGGCGAGCCTCGGGAGCAGCCGCCCGGCCTCCCCGCTCGTCGCCCCGTACATCGCCCCCAGCATCGCGACCTTCGCCCGCGGCCGATCGGGGACCACGCCGGCGTCGACGATGCCCTGGTAGAGGTCGCGGCCCCGCCCGGCGGCGGCCATGGCCGAGTCGCCCGAGAGCGCGGCGAGGATGCGCGGCTCGAGCTGCGCGGCATCCGCAACCACGAGGCTCCAGCCCGGATCCGCGGTGACTGCGGCGCGGATCTGCCGCGGCAGCTGCAGCGCCCCTCCGCCCGAGGTCGCCCAGCGGCCGGTGACGACGCCGCCCACCACGTACTCCGGCCGGAACCGTCCGTCGCGCACCCACGCGTCGAGCCAGGCCCAGCCGTTGGCGGTGAGCAGCCGGGAGAGCTTCTTGTACTCCAGGAGGGGCGGTACCGCGGGGTGCTCGAGGGACTGCAGCTCCCAGGAGCGCGTCGACTCGACCGGCAGCCCCGCGCGCCGCAGCGCCTTGAGGAGATCGGCCGGCGAGTCAGGGTTGAGCTCGGGCGCGCCGAGCTCGTCGCGCAGGCGGTCGGCCAGCGCCTCCAACCGGGCCGGGCGGCCGCCGAAGAGCGGGCGGGGGCCGAGCATCCCGGTGAGCACCCGGTCGTGCACATCGGCGCGCCACGGCAGCCCCGCGTGGGCGATCTCGCGAGCGATCAGGGCGCCGACGGACTCGGCGGCGAGCAGCAGGCGGAGCCGGCCGGCCTCGGCGGCGCCGGAGAGCGCCTCCTCCTGCCGGGCCAGCTCGAGGACGGGGTCGAGCTCGTCGGAGCCGCCCGCCGCCTCCTCGAACCCGATCAGCGTGTCCTGCGCGGCGGGGGCCGCGGCTCCCGCGTCCCACGGGTCGAGGGGCGAGCGCGCGAGAGCCGATGCGGCGGCGGAGACCGAGCGGCGGAGGATCGCGCGGGCCAGCCGGAGGTCGTGGCACCGGGCGACGACCACCCCGGCCGACAGCAGTGCGGGGTACCAGCGCGCGGTGTCGTCCCAGACCCAGCGCGGGCGCTCCGGCTCCCGCTCCCGGACGAACGCCGCCAGCTCGGCCGGCCCCCTGCCGCTCCCGGCCTCGGCGCCGCCGACGGGGTCGACCGCCCGCCACGCCCCCGTGGGGCCGCCGACGAGTGCGAGGAGCATCGGGCCATTCTCCCCCGTGGCGGACACGGAGGCCGCCGTCGCGGGGACGGCAGGGCCCCCTCTCGCGGAAGGAGTCACGGCGACGGCCGCGAGGGCGGGTAGCCGGGGAAGGGCTTCTCCTGCGCCGTCGGCGGCTGATGGGCCCACAGGGCGGCCGCGATGGTGTCCATCGAGCGGGAGTAGCCCACGAGCGTCCGCCTCTCCGGCTCGGCCGCCCAGGTCACCGCGCGGAACCAGGTCTCGCGGTACGGGCCGGTCTCGATGCGGCGCACCAGGCCGATCCGGCCGGTGCGCAGGGCGTCGACCATCACCCACTCGTCCTGCCCGCTGCTGCGCAGCATCTGGAGCGGACTCCACTCGATCATCGCGCCTCCCACCGGTCGATCCGCGGCCGTGGCGAGCACGAGCGCCGCGGCGTACACTCGCAGACTATCGAACACATGTTCGAACGGCCAACCGGGTCCGGCGAGAGAACGGGAGCACGACGATGGCGGTGATCGACGAGACAGCGCTGGTCTCGACCGACGGCGAGGGAGTGCCGATCGCGCTCGAGTGGCGGGGCGGGAGCTACCGGGTGACCGACCGGCCGACGGTGTGGACCTGCACGAGCGAGTGGTGGGCGCCCCTCGAGGGGTTCTCGCCGACGTTCGGGCGCACGCCGGTGAGCATCGGCGGCTGGCGATTCCAGGCGACGGACCTCGCGACCGGCGGAGCGTTCGTGCTCGACGTGGTCGCGTCGACGGAGCCGCAGTGGAGCGTGGTGCGGATCTACGAGTAGTGCCGGCGCCAGGCCGGCCGGGCGGCTACTTGTCGGCCGACCAGGGCGCCCGCGTCATGGCGATGAGAGCCGCGACTCCGGAGACGAGGCCGACACCGGCGATGGCGGACACGACGAGCCAGAGAACGAGTTCCATGCCGCCAGTCTACCGAGCCCCGGAGCGGATCCTCTCCGCCCCGCTTCCATCCCCCGGCTATGGAATAGCCTGGGCAGAGTGACCGACGCCCCCACCCGCGCGAGTGTCGGACTGCGCTCGGAGCGCGGCCCGATCCTGCTGTCCCTGATGATCTCGACCGCTCTGGTCGCCCTCGACGCCACGATCCTCTCGACGGCCGTGCCGTCCATCGTCGCCGACCTGGGGGGCTTCGAGCAGTTCCCCTGGCTGTTCTCGATCTACCTGCTGGCCCAGGCGGTCTCGGTCCCCCTCTACGGCAAGCTCGCGGACGTGATCGGGCGCAAGCCCATCATGCTGATCGGCATCGCCCTGTTCCTGGTCGGCTCGCTCCTGTGCGGCCTCGCCTGGAGCATGCCCGCGCTGATCGCGTTCCGAGCCCTGCAGGGCCTGGGGGCCGGAGCGATCCAGCCGATGGGCATCACCATCGCCGGCGACATCTACACGGTCGCCGAGCGTGCGAAGACCCAGGGCTACCTCGCGAGCGTCTGGGGCATCTCCTCGGTCGTCGGGCCGACCCTCGGCGGCGTGCTCTCGGACCTGGGCGCCTGGCGCGGCATCTTCCTCGTCAACATCCCCCTGTGCCTCCTGGCGGCGTTCCTCCTGATCCGCAGCTTCCGCGAGACCACGCGGGGCGAGAAGCAGCGGATCGACGTGGCGGGCGCCTCCGTGCTCGCCGTGGGCACCGCGCTGCTCATCCTCGGGCTGCTCGAGGGCGGCAGCGCCTGGCCGTGGCTCTCCCCCGCCGGAGTCGGCGTGTTCGTCGTCTCGGCCCTCGCGTTCGCCGGCTTCGTCGCGATCGAGCGGCGCGCGGCCGCCCCGGTGCTCCCCCTCTGGGTCCTCACGCGGCGCGTGCTGATCTCGACCAGCCTGGTCTCGGTGACCGTCGGCGCGATCACGCTCGGCGTCACCTCGTACTTCCCGACCTTCGCGCAGGGCGTGCTCGGCAGCTCCGCCCTCGGCGCGGGCTTCGCCGTCGCGGCGATGACGCTCGGCTGGCCTGTCGCGGCGAGCCTGTCGGGCCGCCTCTACCTGCGCATCGGCTTCCGCAACACGGGCTTCCTCGGAGCGGGGCTCGTCGTGATCGGCACGGCGCTGACCGTCCTGCTCGGCGCCTCCTCGACGCTGTGGGAGATCGCCGGCTTCTGCGTGCTGATCGGCGCCGGCATGGGGCTCGTGGCGACCCCGACGCTGATCCGGGCGCAGTCGAGCGTCGACTGGAACGAGCGCGGAGTGGTCTCCTCGACCAACTTCTTCGCCCGCAACATCGGCAGCGCCGTCGCCGTGGCCGTGTTCGGCGCGATCGTGAACGCGAAGGCGGGCGGCGGCGTCCCCGCACCGGCGGACCTCGCCGAGGGCACCCGCTTCGTCTGCATCGCGCTCACGGTCCTCGCCGTGGGCATGCTCGCCGCGGTCTGGGCGATGCCCAAGGAGGGGCGCTCCGCGCCGGGAGAGGATCGGGCGGCGAAGGCCGAGCCCGATGCGGCCCGGCCCGACGCGGCCCGGCCGGACGCGGCCCGGCCGGACGCGGCCCAGCCCTAGCCGTCAGGCGGCGCCGTCGGTTCTCGTCGTCAGCCGGAGCGGCGCGCCGCGGCCGTCGCTCGCAGGCGGTCGCGGTGGGTGCGGCGCACCCGGTGCGTCCAGCGCTGCAGGGACGACCCCATCCCGGGGTGCCGCGCCAGCGTGTGCAGAGCGCGGTCGAACCGGCGGAGCATGTCGGCGAAGGCGCCGAAGGGGCGGGCCGAGATGCCGACCTCGAGGTGGCGGTCGAGCACGATCCGGTGCCGGAGTCCCAGGTGCACGCTGATCTCGACGTCGTCGTGCACGTAGGCGTCGTGCCGGTGCATCTCCTCCGCGATCTCCTCCCACGCCGACCGGCGGACGGCGCAGTTGGAGCCGAAGAGCGGCCAGTTGGCCAGCGCCGACCCCATCAGCACGAAGTAGGCGTCCATGTAGGCGACCCGCGCGATCACCCGGGCGATCGGGCCGAGCTCGTCGAAGCGTCCGGGACCGGTCACCGCTCCGACCTCGGGATCGGCGAAGTGGCCGGCCAGGCGCGCCAGCCAGTCGGGTCCCGGGCGGGAGTCGGCGTCGAGCCGTGCGAGGACGTCGCCGTGCGCCTCGTCGAAGCCGTGCGCCGTGCTCGCCGGGATCCCGGCTCCGTCGTGCCGCACCACCCGCGCGCCCGCCGCTCGCGCGACGGCGGCGCTGTCGTCGGTGCTCCCGTCGTCGACGACGACGATCTCGAACGGAGCGAGCGTCTGCTCGCGGAGGAGCTCGAGCAGCTGCTCGAGGTGGCGGGCGTCGTCCTTCACGGGGACGACGACCGAGATGCGCCGGTGATCCATCCGCCCAGTCAACGCGATCGGGGCGCTCACCGGGGACACCGCCACACGTCTCGCGCGAGCCCGGACCTGTCAACCGGCTCCCGAGCACGCCGGATCCGCTGATGGGATCGACCCGTGTCCGCCGGATCGGCGGCCCGATCGAGACAGGAGACGACATGACCCAGGGACCTCGAGTCTTCCGGCCCACCCGTGCACTGGTGACCGCCTCGGACTCCGGCATCGGCCGGGCGACCGCGGTGGCACTGGCCGAGGCGGGCATGGACGTCGGCATCACCTGGCACAGCGACGAGGAGGGCGCGCAGGGCACGGCGGAGGAGGTGCGCTCCCTCGGCCGGCGCGCCGAGATCGCGCGCCTCGACACGACGGATCTGGAGGGCGCGGGCGACGTGATCGACGACCTCGCGGATCGACTGGGCGGGCTCGACGTCGCCGTCAGCAATGCGGGCGGAGGCGGGGGCGAGCCCTTCCTCGAGCAGAGCCTCGACAGCTGGCGCTCGACCGTCGCCCTGAACCTCGACGGAGCGTTCGTCTGCCTCCAGCGCGCCGCGCGGCGCATGGCGGCCCAGGGCACGGGCGGCAGGATCATCGCGGTCACCAGTGTCCACGAGCACCAGCCGCGGGTCGGCTCCGTCGCCTACACCGCTGCCAAGCACGGGCTGGGCGGCCTGCTGGAGGTGGCCGCACTCGAGCTCGGCTCCCTCGGCATCACCGTCAACGCCGTCGCCCCCGGGGAGATCGCCACGCCGATGAACGACGCCGAGGATGTGGACCCCGTCACGATCGACCGCCCCGGCATCCCCCTCGGCCGCCCCGGCGACGCCCGCGAGATCGCGGCGGTGGTCGCCTTCCTGGCCTCTCCCGCCGCCTCCTACATCACCGGATCCTCGTACGTCGTGGACGGCGGGATGCTGCAGATGGGGCCGCAGGCCGGCTCCCACCTCGGGCAGGACGACTGGCGCGAGGCCTGAGCCGCCGACCACGGCGCCCGCCCGCCGGGTACTCTCGAAGAGGTGCTCCGGCGGGCGGGGCGCCTGCTCCGGGATGTAGGTGACGCACGTGTGGTTCCGGCGTCGACGCAGGTTCAAGATGGAGCCGTACGACCCCGATGAGAACCCGTCGCGCGAGCCCGCCTCCGTCGAGGAGGCCGCCGAGGAGGGCCTGATGCTCGCGCAGTACGCGAGCCGCATGGCCGTGAAGAACCGGGTGCTGATGGACGGCCTCGGCGCCGACGTCCCCTTCGACTCGGGCCGCTACTCCGTCGTCGCCGCGGAGGAGCTCGAGAAGCTGGCGCGCGAGTCCGAGGCGGCCGCCGAGCGCCTGCGCGGCATCGCCGCCGACGTGACCTCGGTGGGCGGCCGCTCCGACCACGTGCACGACTACCGCTCGGCCGACGTCGACAACCTCGACCACCGCGAGCGGCTCTCGCTCCTCGTCGCCGACTCCCTCCACAGGCGGGCGCAGGACGAGGAGTACCTCGCGACGCTCGTCGACGACGCCCGTCAGGACGCGTGGCGCGAGCTCGCGCAGTCGATCGAGGAGACCCTCGACCGCACCTCGCGGATCGACCCGGACGACGAGGAGTACCGCCGCGACCGCTCGGTGCGGATGGCGCTCGTGGTCGTCGACGACCTGGTCAAGCTGGCGGAGGAGCGCGGCGTCAGTCTCGAGGACTGACGGGCTCGTCGGGGGACGCCGGGACCGGGCTCAGGCCCAGCCGGCGCGGAACGACTCGGTCGCCTCGGCGGAGCGGTCCCGGACCGACTCCAGCAGCTCCTCCATGGTGGAGCTGCGGAGGAACGCGAGGCGGTCGAGCTCGGTGACCGGTGCGACGCCGGCGAGCTGCCAGGCGTGCGCGGCCGGATCCTCGGCGAGCTCGACGACCGCGCCGTAGCGCTGCTCGACGAACTCGCTCGCGACCGCCAGTGCCGTGCGGACCGCCGACTCCGCCGCAGCCAGCGCGGGGGCGTGCTTCTCGTCCCACTCCAGAT
Source organism: Rathayibacter sp. RFBD1 (assembly GCF_002932915.1). NCBI lineage: Bacteria > Bacillati > Actinomycetota > Actinomycetes > Micrococcales > Microbacteriaceae > Rathayibacter > Rathayibacter sp. RFBD1. The sequence continues at coordinate 153,543 of NZ_PSWQ01000021.1, read as the reverse complement.
CGGGCAGCAGGCGGACCTCGGCGCGCGGGTACGGGTCGTCCTCGTACCAGCGGACGACCTCGAAGCGCTCCTCGCCCACGGAGTCGAGCGTGACGAACGACTCCGCCCCGTCGATGTTCAGGATGCGCGCGCGGGCGCCGACCGCGAACCGCTGGTCGCCGCCGCCCACCTCCTGGCCGCGCTCGATGAGCACGACGCCGAACGCGAGGGTCTCGTCCTCGAGGACGTCGCCGAGCATCCGCAGGTACCGCGGCTCGAACAGCCGGAGCGGGAGCGGCATGTGCGGCAGGAGCACGGAGCCGAGCGGGAACATCGGAAGATCAGGCACGGGTTCAGGCAATCACGTCGAGCGGAGAGCGGCCAGTACGGGCGCGGCGCGTCGGGACGTGCTAGCGCATCGAGCCACCGTGTCGTCCGCTCGCGGATGCTCGCCACGCCCCGGACGATCTCCGACGGCCCGCCCTCACCCGCGAGGCTCCCACTCAGACTGGGAGCATGGATCTCGCCGAACTCCGAGCCGTCGTCCGCGCGGACCTGGCCGCCAAGGGCCACGCCTCCGACCGGCTCACCGTCCTCGTCCTCCGACTCGGGCAGTACTCGAGCTCTCGGAGGACCCGGCTCCCCCTCCACCTCGTCTACCGCCTGGTCGATCTCGTCTGGACCCGCATGATCGTCGGAGCCGAGCTGCCGCCGGCCGCTCAGGTCGGGCCCGGCCTGCGGCTCCCCCACTGGGGCCGCGGCGTGATCCTGCACCCGCGCACGGTCATCGGGAGGAACGCGTTCATCTACCACGGCGTCACCATCGGCGAGTCGAAGGGTCGGACGCCCGTCATCGGCGACGACGTCTACATCGGCGCCCGCGCGACGATCGTCGGGGACGTGACCGTCGGCGACCGTGTGCGGGTCGGAGCCGGCGCCGTCGTCGTCCGCGACGTCGCATCCGACTCGTCAGCGGTCGGCGTGCCGGCGAGGACCGCGTCGGCGCCGTCCTGAGGCACGGCCCGTCGGCCTGACGGGGCCGGACCGTCCGCTCCGACGAGAACGACATCAGGTGGAGGCCCGACCCGGCGCTGGAGAGGAGGAACCACCGCGGGTGGAGCGGAGTAGTCCAGATGTACAAGCTGCACGTGTTCCCGGCGCTGGGCGCCCGCCGCATCAGCACCATCACCAGCGAGGACATCGAGAAGTGGGTGTCGAAGCTCGCCCAGACCCCGACCACCCGCGGCGACGCAACGCTCCATCCCAGCACCATCAAGCACGCCGTCGTCTCCGCCAACAAGGTGTTCCGCTACGCCATCAAGCACCGGCTCATCGTGCACAACCCTGTGACCGGCGTGGACCTGCCGAAGGTCCAGCACGCCCAGACGTTCGAGGCGTTGTTCCTGTCGCCCGCGGAGGTGACCGCGCTCGCGGCCGCGCTGGACGACCACGCGCCGGACGGGCTGTTCGTGCGGCTGGCCGCATACACGGGCCTCCGCAGCGGCGAGATTCAGGCGTTGCAGGTCCGCGACGTGAACCTCATGCGCCGGCAGTTGGAGGTTCGGCGGACGCTGGTCCGCACCAGCGAGGGCTTCCGCGAGGACTCCCCCAAGTCCGCCATGTCCATCCGGTCTGTGCCGCTACGGCGTGAGCTGGCGGACGAGCTGGCCGAGTACCTGGCCGCCCACCCGCGCGCCACCGAGCCGACCGCGTCGCTGTGGCCGGGGCGCAACTACGGCGGGTACGGGGACTTCCGCGGCGGGCTCGACTGGTCCAAGCGCATGGACTACAACTCGTTCTACCGGCGCCGGTTCCGCGACGCCGCGAAGGCCATCGGCCAGCCGGACCTGCGCTTCCACGACCTCCGCCACACCGCAGCGTCGCTGTTCGCGGCGTCCGGGATGCCGCTCGCCCGGGTCGCCCGCATCCTGGGCCACGCCGACACTGCGACCACCTACAAGGTGTACCTGCACTTCTTCCCCGACGACCACGCCGCCGACATGGACCGCCTCGACGCGTATCTCGCGCCCGACCGCGGCCGAAGTGGCGCCGCTCGCACCATCGCTTGAACTCCTATCCAGATGCAACTATGTGACACTGGTCTTATGGCTTCCACGACTTGCAGCTTCTGTAAACGTTACACACACATGACAATCCAATGGGCGACTATGTACCATCTCGAGTACCCCAGTCCGGACGGATTGGTTCACGGACGCATAGTCGAGGGGATTGCGACTTGCGATTCATGTGGACGCACGAGCATGGGATCAAGCTTTGACCCGGCGGAAGTATCCAGCGACGCAAGGTTCAATCTCGCTGAAACTCGGGAGGACTCCGTAAGGTGGCTGCCACGTGTCGGAGAATCACCAATTTTCGAGGATGTTCCTTCACACATCGCACAGGCCGCTCAGGAAGCTCACAGCGCGGCAAGCATTAGTGCATTCATGGCAGCGATCCTGATGGCGCGTACCGTCGTAGAAGCGACCGCCAAAGAGAAAGATGTAACCAAGGGGAACTTGCTCTCGAAGATCGACCGGATGGCAGAACTCAACATCATCCGACAGGATACTAAAGATGCCGCGCATGAGATAAGGCTTCAAGGAAACGAGATGGCGCACGGAGATATCACCACTCAGCCCACCGAGGAAGATGCTGGGGAGATACTCGACCTCATGGATGAGATTTTGAACGAGGTATTCCAGGGCCCGGCTCGGACGGCGCGGATCAAGGCTCGACGTATGGGGACGCTCTAGTTACCTTCGCCGATAATCTGGCGCCCCACGGCGTCAGGGTGCACCTCGAAGCCGAACGCCTTGTTGTGGTCACCAAGCACGCCGTGGCGACCGAGAACCGCGATCGCCTCCCACCAACGATGCAAGCTGTCTGCGATGGCGTTGTTGATGTCGCGAGTGAGCTGGTCAAAGGCCGTGTTGTCGCCAGCGAAGCCAGCGTCTCGCAACGCTTGTAGCTCCGGCGACGCGTCAATCGCACAGTTCTCGACAAGGGTCCACTTCTCGGAGGGGCTGTCCCAAGACTGGGGTTCGTCCGCGAGCAAGTCCAAGTTGTAGAACCGGCCCGACCGTCCGTAAGCATCGAGCGCATCGAGCAGTACCGGCCACACGGGATCGGCCTCAACCGCGTTGAACAGACCCTGGATGTAGTCCTCGTAAGACTTCCCGACGATCCCCGCCTGGAGCTTGCCGCGGAGCATCCGGTCGAGGTTCGCCGTGCCGTGGCCGAACTCTCGCTTCATGACGGTCTTGGTGGGCCACGCGCCATGCTCATCCAGGGCGACGAGTCCCACGGCGACCTTGAGCAGCTTCTCGACGCCGATGGAGAGCATCGTCATGATCGGGTCGCGCATCGTGTCAACGAACGCCGCGCCGCGAACGGCTCGCTCGCCGTAGGCCAGCAGGTGCTTCGCGGAGTCGATTTCTTGAATCAGGGCCATCTTCTGCCGCTGACTCAAACCTTCAAAGTGTGCCATCGCCAGAGTGTGGCAGCCACCCCATCGAGCCCGCTACCAACCGAGGAGATCAGACCCGCGTAGGGGTTTCGGAGGGGTTCTGCTCTTGCAGCTTCCGACCCGAGGGCCCTACTCCCCAGTGTTTACTTGGTAGGGCGTACGGGACTTGAACCCGTGACCGACGGATTATGAGTCCGCTGCTCTGACCGGCTGAGCTAACGCCCCGCGGCGGCCGTCCGAGCGGCCGTCAGGTGGCGGCGGGTGCGGACGCTGCGTCGGAGGCCGGATCGGCCACCGGCTCCCCACGATACAGGCTCTCGAAGGTGCTGATCGTGCGGTTGATGTCGTGCGAGGCGACGATGCGGAGGGAGGCGCGCTTCATCGCCTCGAGGTCCTCCTGGTCGGCCGTGAGCACGGCGGTGAGGCGCTCGGCGAGGGCCTCGGCGCTGCCCGGAGCGAAGAGGTAGCCGTTCTCGCCGTCGTGCACGAGGTGCGGGAGGGCCATCGCGTCGGCGGCGACGACGGGGAGGGCCGAGGCCATCGCCTCCATCGTCGCGATGCTCTGCAGCTCGGCGATGGACGGCATGGCGAACACGGTGGCGCGGGTGTACGCCTCCTTGAGCTCGGCGTCCGAGACGTAGCCGGTGAAGCGCACGCGGTCGGCGATGCCGAGGGTCGCGGCGAGCTGCTGGAGGTTGCGCATCTGGTCGCCGCCGCCGACGATCTCGAGCTTCGCGTCGAGCGCCGGATCGAGCAGGGCGACCGCGCGGAGCAGGACGTCGATGTGCTTCTCGCCGGTCACGCGGCCGACGAAGAGGATCGAGTCGCCGGCGCGGGCCGAGAAGTCGGGCGTGTAGTTGTCGGCGTCGATGCCGCAGGAGATGGCGTGGACGCCCCGGAGGCCCGTGTACTTCTCGAGGAACTGCGCGGCCTTGCGGGTCGGCGTGGTGACCGCCTCCGCCCGGCCGAAGGTGCGGCGCGCGGCCCGCCACGCCATCGCCACGGCCTTGGCCTGCACGGCCTTCGGCAGGAGGGTGAACTCGAGCATGTTCTCGGGCATGAAGTGGTTCGTGCCGACGATGCGGATGCCGCGCTTGGCCGCCTCGATCCCGAGGCCGCGGCCGACGATGATGTGCGACTGGAAGTGCACGACGTCGGGCTTCACCTCGTCGAGGATGCGCGCGCTGTTCTGCCGGATGCGCCACGGCATCGCGAAGCGCAGCCAGTCGTGCGGGTACCAGCGCCAGCTGTAGAGCCGGTGCACGATGATCCGCTGGCCCTCGTGCGTCTCGACCCGGGTGCCGCTCCAGCCGTCGGCCGAGGGGGCGACGACGTGGACCTCGTGGCCGCGCTGCGCGAGACCGGCGGCGAGGCGCTCGGCGAACTTCGCGGCTCCGTTCACGTCGGGAGCGAAGGTGTCGCAGCCGATCACGACCGTCAGCGGTCGGGATTCGGGCGATCCCGGTCGGGACGCGTCGCGGGGATCTGACACGGGAGGTCCTATCGGTGTCGTGCCGCTCGGGGAGAGAAGGGAGCGATCGGCGGAGGTCGGTCGGTTTCGTGGCTCTCGGCGCGGACCCATTGTAGGCAGAGGACTCCTCACCACTCGGGATCCCGCGCCGTCAGCGCGCCTGCGGGTGGTGCTTGGCGAGGAGGAAGACGCCGTAGATGGCGACGGCACCGGCCGCGATGAAGAGCGGGATCGCCCACGGGGCCGCGTACTGCGCCTCCCCGAGCACGACGATGCCGATCGCGACGGCGACCAGCGGGTCGATGACGGTGAGGCCCGCGACGACGAGGTCCGGCGGGCCGGAGGAGTAGGCGTTCTGCACGAAGTACCCGCCGAGCGCGGTCGCGGCCAGGAGCGCCACGATGCAGACCACCGTCAGCGGGTCGAACTCACCGTACTTGATGCGGTTGAGCACGACCTTCGCGAGAGTCGCGACGAAGCCGTAGACCACTCCGGCGCCCACGATGTAGAAGATCGCCTTCGCTCCGCGGCGGAAGACGCGGAAGGCGATGACGAAGACCGTGAGCACCACGGCGAGGATCACGAGGATCGTGATGAGCTCGGGCGTCTGGATGGACTTGTCGACCGCGTTGAACGCCGCCACGAGGACGAACGTGCCGACGCCTCCGACGCAGAGCACGATCGCCCGGATCGACGCCGCGTTCAGGCGCACCCGGCTGACCCGCGCGTTGACGACCGCGGTGATCACGAGCGCCACCGCTCCGAGCGGCTGCACCACGATGAGCGGGGAGAAGCCGAGGCTCGTCAGCTGGAAGACGATCGCGAGACCCAGGAGCAGGGTGCCGATCACCCACGAGGGGCGCGAGAGCAGCGCGACCAGCTGGCCGCCGCTGAGCCCGGAGGAGCCGGAGCGCTTCGAGAACCGCTCCACCTTCGCCACTCCCCGGTGCTGGAACTGCGCGCCGAGGGAGAGGAACACCGCGCCCACGAGAGCGATCGGGATGCCGATGAACTTCGCCGGGTCGTTGAGGAGTTCGGCGAGATCGGCGGGCATGGGGTCGACCCTACCCAGAACGCCTCCGGGAGTCCTCCGACGCACGGGTGAGGGGCTGAGCCCAGCGGATGATCCTCGCGGACCCGGTCCGCGGCCCCGCGGTACCCTGTCCCCCATGGCCGTCCTTCCCATCCGCATCGCCGGCGACCCCGTCCTCCACTCCCCCGCCGCCCCCGTCACCGAGTTCGACGATGCGCTGCGCACCCTCGTCGCCGACATGTTCGAGACGATGGACATAGCCCCCGGAGTCGGCCTCGCCGGCCCGCAGGTCGGCGTCCCGCTGCGACTGTTCGTCTACGACTACGCCGACGACGACGGCACCCCCCGCCGCGGCGTCGCGATCAACCCCGAGCTGTTCGTCACGCCGACCCCGATCGGCGAGGCGGACGAGGACACGGAGTCGGAGGGGTGCCTCTCCTTCCCCGGCGAGCGCTTCCCGCTCCGCCGCTCCGAGCGCGCGATCCTCCGCGCGGTCGACCTCGAGCAGGAGCCGTTCGAGATCGTCGCGGACGGCTGGTTCGCCCGCGTGTTCCAGCACGAGTTCGACCACCTCGACGGCGTGCTCTACATCGACCGCCTCGAGCACGACTACCACAAGCCGGTCGCGAAGATCACCCGCAAGCGCGGCTGGGGCGGCCCCGGCGTCTCGTGGCTGCCCGGCGTGGAGCACCTCGAGGACTGACTCAGGCCAGGTCGACCCCGTGCACGCCGTTGTGGTGGCGGATCGCGGGGAACGAGGCGGTGACGCTCCGGCCGACGCCGGGCGTCCGCTTCTCGGTCACGTCGCCGCCGAAGAGGGCGGCCCGCTCGCGCAGCTCGGCGAGCGCGGGGCTGTCGATGCGCTCGGTGAGCGAGCGCAGGTCCGCCTCGAGAGCGCTGGCGTCCTGCTCCGCCGCGCCGTGCTGCTCGCGGTCGTCGTCGACCTCCACCCGGAGGCCCGTGGTCGTCCATCGGGAGCTGATGCGGACCTCGGTCCCCGCGCCGCCGGTCTCCAGCGCCGAGTCGAAGGCGTACTCGAGCACCCGGAGCACGGCCACCTCGGCGCCGTCCTGCAGCGGGAACGGCTCGCCGAACGACTCCTCGCGGACGCTCAGGCCTCGCTCGCGGGCGCCCTCGATCAGGGGGACGGAGCCGCCGGTGCGCGGCAGCTCCCCCGGATCGACGGAGGCGACGGTCGCGATGCGGCGCAGCTGCGCCAGCGAGGCCTCGGCCGCCCGCACGGCACGCTGCGCCGACCGCGCGGCCGCGGCGGGGTCGCGGTCGATCGTGAGCCGGACGCTCTCGGCCTCCTCGACGACGTGCGCGGCGCTGCGGACCGCGAGCTGCTCGAGCTCGCCGACGATGCGGAGCCTCGCCTCCTGCTCGCCGACCGCCAGCTCGAGGCGGACGACGCGCGCCGCCTCCTCCGCACGGCTCTCGGCGGCACGGCGCTCGGCGCCGACGGCGCGACGCCACAGCACGACGACCGCGACCAGGGCGATCAGGGCGAGGACGAGGACGACTTCGAGCACGACGGCCTCCGGGGTGACGGGACGGGTTCGGCACAGGAGCGCCGGAGAGAGATCGTACCCGCGCCGCGGACAGCGGACCTGAGGCCGCGGAGGGGGTTGCGGAGCCGGACTCAGCCGTCGGAGCGCACGGAGCGGGTGACGGTGAAGCGGCGGTCGCGCGCCACCACCGAGGTCGGCCCGACCGCGCGGCGCAGCTCGGCCGGATGCGCGAGGTGGGAGTTGAAGACCGTCCACAGCACGCCTCCGGGGCGCAGCACGCGGCCGGCCGCGCGCAGCATGCGCCGGGCGACGAGGTCGGTGACGGCTCCGTCGGAGTGGAACGGCGGATTGCAGAGCACGACGTCGACGGAGGACGCCTCCAGAGTCGAGGCGTTGTCGTCGCGGAGGACGCGGACGGCCAGCCCATTGGCCGCCGCGGTCGCCCGGGCGGACTCGACCGCGGCACGCGAGGTGTCCGTCGCGATCACGGCGAGGTCGGGGCGGGCCCTAGCCACCACGGCGGCGAGCACGCCGGTTCCGCAGCCGAGGTCGAGCGCGGTGCCCGCGGGGAGGGAGTCGAGATCGAGGGCGGCGAGGAGGGCGCGGGTGCCGAGGTCCAGTCGTGCACCTGCGAAGGCTCCCGGCAGTGCGACGACCTCGAGGTCGAGCTCGTCCAGACGGCGCCGCTCGGGCCCGGGCGCGGGCGGCTGGTCGGGGAGCGCGCCGCTCGCGAGCAGGGCGCGCGACTTCTGCCGGGCGAGGGAGACGTCGATCCGCTCGTAGCGCACGGCGAGCACGTCGTTCATCGTGCGGGTCATGTGCTTGATGCGGCCGGCGCCGATCAGGGTCGCCGCCGGGTTCGCGAGTGCGGTCCCGGCCGCGACGGCGGCCAGGGCGTCGAGTGAGCGCGGCAGGCGCAGGAGCACCGCGTCGGCGTCGCGGACGGCCTCCGCGACGGAGTCGACGATCTCGATCGGCGCGAGATCGACGCCCGACCCCCGCACCGTCTCGAGGTTCTGCGCGAGAGCGCGCTCGGCGGTGATCGAGTCCAGCACGACGCGCACGGCACGTCCGTCGGCGGCGAGGCCGAGGCTCAGCGCCCCGTAGGCGTCCCCGATCACGGCGAGGCGGCCGCGATCGGCGGCGAGGTCGAGCAGCAGGCGGTCGCTGGCGTCGACGGCGACGAGATCCGGCGCCTCGACGTCGGGGCGGCGGCGCAGGAGAGCGAGCACGTCCTCGCGCATCGCGCCTCCGATCGTCGGTCCGAGCGGGTGGGCCCTCGAGGGCGACCGCTCGCGGGCACGAAAAAAGGGCCCGAGAGTGGAGTCCCGGACCCTTCGCTCCCCGACTTGGACTCGAACCAAGAACCTACCGGTTAACAGCCGATTGCTCTGCCAATTGAGCTATCGAGGATCATCCGACCACCCGGAGGCGATCAGCGCGGTACTACTTTAGCAAACTCTCCGCGAACGCAAAAATCGGGCGCGCACTCAGTAGCCGGAGCCCGGGTCGACGCGGCCGACGAACGGCCCGCCGGCGGCACAGGCGGCCACGTTGGCGCGCACGCGCTCGGCCAGGAGCGGCGCGGTGATCTCGGGGGTGTCCGCGCTGTGGGGCGTGATCAGGCACCGGGGCTCGCTCCAGAGCGGATGCCCGTCCGGCAGCGGCTCGGGGTCCGTCACGTCGAGCGCGGCGCCCGCGAGACGGCCTTCGGCGAGGGCCGCGACGAGCGCGTCCGTGTCGACGAGGCTCCCCCGGGCGACGTTGACGAGCACGGCGTGGGCGGGGAACCGCGCGAGCAGACCCGCGTCGACCATCCGCTCCGTGCCCGCGGTGGCGGCGGCGGCAAGGACCAGCACGTCGGCGTCCGCCGCGGCCTCGGCGAGCCGCGACGCCGGCAGAGTGCGGGCCGCGCCCTCCACCGGCTCGTCTCCGCGGCGGACGATCGTCACCCGGCAGTCGAAGACGGCGAGCAGCCGCAGGAGCTCGCGAGCGATCCCTCCTGCTCCGACGATCACCACGGAGGCGCGGTGCAGCGTGACCGCCTTCTTCGGCCCCCACGACGCGGCGCGCGCCCGCTCCGGCAGCGAGCGCAGGAGGGCGAGCACCAGCGCGAGCGCGTGCTCCGCCACCGGCTCCGCGTAGGCGCCCTTGGCGCTGGTCCAGACCACGTCCGCGCGAGACGCGGCGAGCACGGGCGCGAAGACGTCGACGCCGGCCCAGGGCAGCTGCACCCAGTGGATCGACGGGTGCTCCTCCAGCACAGCGGCCAGCTCGTCCGTGCGGCCGTAGGACAGCCAGAGCAGCGCGTCCGGACTCCCGTCGAGTCCGACGACCACTCCACCGCCCGACTCCACCGCCTCGGCGAACACCGGCTTCGGCCGCGGGAGCACCGCGACGCGCGGGACGGTCACTGGTCGGCCGCCTCGACGCGCTGCGCTCGGGAGGCGTCGAAGCGCTCGTACTCGGCGAAGGCCGCTCCGAGCTCGCGCACGTAGGGGTGCCGCGCCTCGATCAGCACGTCCAGCAGCGGCCCGTACGCGACGACCTCGCCGCCGACCAGCACTGCGATCCGGTCGGTCGCCCGGCTCAGCACATCGATGTCGTGGCTGACCACGACGGCCGCGAATCCCTCCCGGCGCCGCAGGTCGGCGAGGAGGTCGACGATCGACTCGCGCACCGTCGCGTCGATGCCCGAGGTCGGCTCGTCGGCGATCAGCACCTTCGGCCCGAGCACGAGCGAGCGGGCCACGGCCACGCGCTGGCGCTGGCCGCTGGAGAGCTCGTAGGGGTAGCGGTCGAGCAGGAACAGCGGCAGGTGCACGGAGTCGAGCAGCGTCGCCACCCGCACCGCCGCGGCCTTCGGGTCGTAGTGGCGGTCGCGGAGGAAGATCGGCTCGGCGATCAGCTCCGAGACGGTCAGCTCGGGGCGGAGGGCCGCTCCGGCGTCCTGCGCGAGATGCGCGACGTCGACGGTGAAGCGCTTGAGCTCGCGGGCGGGGAGCGAGCGGAGGCGGTGCCCCGCGACCGTCGCGTCCCCTCCGATGATCACCGGGCGCGTGCGGCCTCCGTCGTGCCCCAGGCCGTCGCCGCCGAGCACGCGCGCGAGCGTGGACTTGCCCGAGCCGCTGCCGCCGAGGATCCCGAGCACCTCCCCCGGCTCCACGCGGAGGCTCACTCCCCGCAGCGCCGTCCACCGGCGGCTGATGCCGCGCGGCGGGTACTCGACGCTGAGGTCGTCGACGACGATGGGGGCCTGATCCTCGGCGGTCCGGCTCACGCCCGGCGCTCCGCCTCGACGATGCTGCGCAGGAGCTCGCGCCTCGAGGCCTGCTCGACCGGGTCGGGCACGGGCAGAGAGGCGAGCAGGCGCTGCGTGTAGGGGTGCTTCGGCGCGGCGAGCACCTCGGCCCCCGTCCCCTCCTCGACCAGCTCGCCGCGGTAGAGCACCGCGATGCGGTCGGCGAGCAGGTCGACCACGGCGAGGTCGTGGCTGATGAACAGGGAGGCGAAGCCGAACTCGCGCTGCAGCTCGGCGAACAGCTCGAGCACGCGGGCCTGCACCGACACGTCGAGCGCCGAGGTGGGCTCGTCGGCGATCAGCAGCTTCGGCTCGAGGGCCAGGGCCCGGGCGAGGCTGGCGCGCTGGCGCTGGCCGCCGGAGAGCTCGTGCGGGTAGCGGTCGCCGTAGGAGCGGGGCAGCTGCACCGCCTCCAGGAGCTCGTCGACGCGCGAGCGCGCCCCGGCGGCGTCGCCGGCCCGTCCGTGCACGATCAGCGGCTCGGCCACGCACTCCGCGATGGTGAGCAGCGGGTTGAAGCTCGACGCCGGGTCCTGGAACACGAAGCCGATGTCGCCGCGGACCGGCCGGAAGGCGCGCTCGCGGATGCCGCGCATCTCCTTGCCGAGGACCTTCAGCGACCCGCCGGTCACCGGCGTCAGGCCCGCGATGGCGCGCCCGATGGTGGTCTTGCCCGAGCCGCTCTCGCCGACGAGGCCGAGCACCTCGCCCGCGCGGATGCGCAGCGAGACGCCGTCGACCGCGACGAAGCCGGGACGGCCGAGCCGGCCGGGGTACTGGATCCGCAGGCCCTCGGCGGCGACGAGCGTCTCGGCCTCGGGGGCCTCGGCGCGCTCGACGGCGCGGACGCGGGCGCGCTCGACGCCCTGGCCCACGTGCGGGACGGCGGCGAGGAGTTTCCTCGTGTACTCGGCCTTCGGCGCCGAGAACAGCTCGGAGACCGTCGCCTCCTCGACCAGCTCGCCCTGGTACATCACGGCGACGCGGTCGGCCAGATCGGCGACGACGCCCATGTTGTGGGTGATCAGCACGATCGAGGTGCCGAACTCGTCGCGGCACCGGCGGAGCAGGTCGAGGATCTCGGCCTGCACGGTCACGTCGAGCGCGGTGGTCGGCTCGTCCGCGACGATCAGACCGGGATCCAGGACCAGCGCCATCGCGATGACCACGCGCTGCTTCTGGCCGCCCGAGAACTGGTGCGGGTAGTAGTCGACCCGCTTCTCCGGCTCCGGGATGCCGACGGTGCGGAGGACGTCGATCGCGCGCTTGCGCGCCTCCTTCTTCGAGACGGAGCCGTGAGCGCGCAGTCCCTCCGCGATCTGCCAGCCCACCGTGAAGACCGGGTTGAGGGCGGTTCCCGGCTCCTGGAAGACCATGGCGACGTCGGTGCCGCGCAGCTCCCGGAGGCGGGCCTTGGGCACGGAGACGACGTCGGTCGCCGCGCTGCCGTCCTTCTTCGAGAGCAGGACCACTCCGGAGGCGGTGGCCGTCTCGGGCAGGAGGCCGAGGATGGTCTTCGCGGTCACGGTCTTGCCGCTGCCGGACTCTCCGACGATCGCCAGGACCTCGCCGCGCTCGACGCGCAGGCTCACCCCGGCGACGGCGCGGACGGCGCCGCGGTCGCTCGCGAAGGCGACCTCGAGGTCGGTGATGTCCACGATCGGACGCGCTGAGGCGTCCCGGACGATGCGCTGGTCGCTCATCGCGTCTCCTCCACTCCGGCGACGGGGTCGTGCCCCGGCGTCTCCAGGCCGTCGGCGGCGAGGACGCCGCCCGGCACGACGGACGTCGCGGCGACGTCGCCGGCACCGGCGGCCACCGCGCGCCGACCGCGCAGGCGCGGGTCGGCGAGGTCGTTCAGGCTCTCGCCCACGAGGGTGATGCCCAGCACCACGAGCACGATCGCCAGGCCCGGGAAGACCGAGGTCCACCAGATGCCGCTCGTGACGTCCGACAGCGCCTTGTTGAGGTCGTAGCCCCACTCCGCGGCCGACGTCGGCTCGATGCCGAAGCCGAGGAAGCCCAGGCCGGCGAGGGTCAGGATCGCCTCGGAGGAGTTCAGCGTGAAGATCAGCGGCAGCGTGCGCGTCGCGTTCCGCAGGACGTGGCGGAACATGATCCGCGGCGTCGACGCTCCGATGACCTTCGCCGACTCGACGAAGGCGTCCCCCTTGATCCGCACGGTCTCGGCCCGGATCACGCGGAAGTACTGCGGGATGTAGACCACGGTGATCGAGACCGCCGCGGCGAAGATGCCGGCCCAAAGGTTCGACTGCCCGCCGGAGATGACGATCGACATGACGATCGCCAGCAGCAGGGTCGGGAACGCGTAGATCGCGTCGCAGATCACGACGAGCACGCGGTCGAGCCAGCCGCCGAGGTAGCCGGAGACGAGGCCGAGGAAGACGCCGAGGAAGATCGACAGGACCACGGCGACGACGATCACGAGGAACGCGGTCTGCGCTCCCCAGATCACTCGCGAGAGGACGTCGTAGCCGCCCACGGTGGTGCCGAGCAGATGCTCCGCGCTCGGCGGCTCCTGCGCGCCGAACGACTCGCCGCCCGAGCGCAGCTGCGAGTATCCGTAGGGCGCGATGAGGGGCGCGAACAGGGCCACCAGCAGGAACGCGCCGGTGATGATCAGGCCGGTGACGAGCATCCCCCGCTGGAGGCCGACGCTCTGCCGGAGCTGGTGGACGACCGGCAGACGGTCGACGAGACGGCGGCGCGGACGCGCCGGGGAGGTGGTGCTCATGCTCAGTACCTCACTCGCGGGTCGATGAGCGCCGCGATGACGTCGACGATGAAGTTGGTCAGCGCCACGATGACGGCGAGCAGGGCGACGATGCCCTGCACGGCCACGAAGTCGCGGGCCTGGAGGTACTCGGCGAGCTGGAAGCCGAGGCCCTTCCACTCGAAGGTGGTCTCGGTGAGGACGGCGCCGCCGAGCAGCAGGGCGATCTGCAGGCCGATCACGGTGATGATCGGGATGAGCGCCGGCCGGTAGGCGTGGGTGCGGACGAGCCGGAACTCGCTGACGCCGCGCGAGCGCGCCGCGTCCACGTAATCGGTGCCGAGCGTGCCGATCACGTTGGTGCGCACCAGGCGCAGGAAGATGCCCGCGGTGAGCAGGCCCAGCGCGACGGCGGGGAGCACCGCGTGAGAGAGCACGTCCGAGATCGCGGCCGGGTCGCCGGTCTGGATCGCGTCGATCAGGTAGATGCCGGTCTTGTTCTCGAGGAACTGGAGCGAGAGCTCGGTGCTCGTCGAGGCGCGCCCGGCGACGGGGAACCACTTCAGCCAGACGGAGAACACCAGCTTCAGCAGCAGGCCCGCGAAGAACACCGGAGTCGCGTAGCAGAGGATCGCGAAGATGCGCAGCACCGCGTCGGGCGTGCGGTCGCGGTGGTAGGCGGCGAGCATCCCGAGCGGGATGCCGACCAGGAACGCCACGATCAGGGCGTAGAAGGCGAGCTCGACCGTCGCGGCGCCGTAGGTGAGGAGCACCTCGGTGACGGGGCGGTTGTCGCTCAGGGTGGTGCCGAAGTCGCCGGTCAGCAGCTTGCCGAGGTACTCGAGGTACTGCACGATCAGCGGCCGGTCGTAGCCGGCGGCGGCTACGCGCTCGGCAAGCTGGTCCGCGGTCAGGCGGCCGCCGAGGGCCGCCGTGATCGGGTCGCCCGTGCTGCGCATGAGGAGGAACACCAGCGTCACGAGGATGAAGACGGTGGGGATGATGAGCAGGAAGCGGACGAGCAGGTAGCGCCCGAGTCCGCCCCCGGAGCCGCGCGGTCGCCGGGTGGGCGCCGTCGCCGCAGCCGTCGTGGCTGTCGTCACGTGATGCCTTTCGTGGAGAACGGCCGGCGCCTCCTATCGGGGAGGCGCCGGCCGCGAGGGGGGTGGATCAGCCCTTGCTGAGTGCCGCGTAGCGGAACTTGAACGAGGCGTCGAGGGTGTCCTCGGCTCCGCTCACGGTGCTGCCGACGACCGCGACCTGCGAGCCCTGCAGGTAGGGGACGGTCGAGAGCTGCGCCGCGACCTTCTCCTGGATCTGCTCGATCAGCGCGGTGCGCGCGTCGGCGTCGGTGGTCGAGACCTGCTGCGCGATCAGGCTCTGCACCTCGGCGTCGTCGAAGTGGTTGGCGAGGAAGTTCTCCTTGATGAAGAACGGCGAGAGGTAGTTGTCGGCGTCGGAGTAGTCGGGGAACCAGCCGAGCTGGTACGCCGGGTAGACGTCGCTCGAGCGGTCCTTCGAGTACTGCACCCACTCCGTGGTCTGCAGGTTCACGGTGAAGAGGCCGGTCGACTCCAGCTGGTCCTTGATCAGCGCGTACTCGTCGCCCGAGGACGGACCGTAGTGGTCGTTCGAGTACTGCAGGTTCA
The DNA here is from genome assembly GCF_002932915.1 of Rathayibacter sp. RFBD1. Lineage (NCBI taxonomy): Bacteria > Bacillati > Actinomycetota > Actinomycetes > Micrococcales > Microbacteriaceae > Rathayibacter > Rathayibacter sp. RFBD1. The sequence continues at coordinate 138,399 of NZ_PSWQ01000021.1, read as the reverse complement.
GGGTGACCGGAGCGGTGACGCCGGCGGCCTCGAGGGTCGCCTTCGCCTTGTCGGCGTCGGGCGCGCCGTTGCCGTCGCCGTAGAGCGACTTGAGCGGCTCGACCGCGCCGGTCAGGCCGGCGGGGACGTAGGAGTAGAGGGGGGTGTAGGTGCCCTTGTAGACCTGGTCGGCGATCTCGTCGCGGTCGATCAGGTCGGCGACGGCCTGGCGCACGGCGAGGGCCTTGGCGCTGTCGGCCTCACCGGTCGTCGCGCCGAAGGGCTGGGTGTCGAAGTTGAAGACGATGTAGCGGATCTCGCCGCCGGGGCCGTCCACGACCTTGACCGTGTCGTTGCCGCGGAGGTCGTCGATGTCCGTCGCCGAGAGGCTGCGGAACGCGACGTCGATGTTCCCCTCCTGGATGTCCAGCTTGAGGTTGGACGAGTCCGCGTAGTACTTGACGTTGACGGTGTCCGTCTTCGCCTCGCCGAGAACGCCCTGGTAGTCCGGGTACGCCTTGTACTGGATGAGGTTGTTCACGTCGTAGTTCGCGATCGTGTACTGGCCGGCGAAGGCGTCGCCCGAGACGATGTCGGCGTCCGCGGTCAGCTCGTCGGCCGAGAAGACCTCCTCGTCCACGATCGGGCCGGCGGGGCTCGAGAGGATCTGGGGGAAGGTCTGGTCGTTCTCGGACTTGAGCGTGAAGACCACGGTCGTGTCGTCCGGAGCCGCGACGCTGTCGAGGTTCGCCAGGAGCGAGGACGGGCCGTTCTCAGCCGCGATGCCGACCTGGCGGTCGAAGGAGAACTTCACGTCGGAGGAGGTGAGGTCGTGGCCGTTGGCCCACTTCAGTCCCTCCTTCAACTTCACGGTGTACTCCGTGGGAGCGGTGAACTCCGCCGACTCGGCGATGTCGGGCTCGACGTCCGGGCTGCCGTACGGGGTGTTCATCAGGAACGGGAACACCTGGTTCATCACGGCGAACGAGCCGTTGTCGTAGGAGCCCGCGGGGTCGAGCGTCGTGATCTTGTCGGTGGTGCCGATGGTCAGGGCCCCTCCGGCGCTGCCGCCGGACGAGTCGTTCCCGCCGGCGGCGCAGCCCGTCAGCACGAGCGCGACCGCGGCGAAGCCTGCGGCGGCGGCCAGTGCACGGGTGCCGCGAGTGGATGCGGAATTCATCTCCGTCTGCCTCTTCCTGTCAAGGATGGGATGCGGGCGCGCTCCGGGCGCGCGGACTCTCGGCACACAGATCTCCTGTGGGCTGTGGCGTCACGACACTGGACGCCCGCATTGCTGTTCCTCATAGGTAACACAGTTGGAAGCGCTCTCCGAACCGGCACGGGCGTGCGGCCGATTTCTTCACACGACCGCAACACGCTCACTCCGTGCGCAGCGCCCGCTTCTCGCGCTCGAGCTCGACCAGGCGCACCTGCACCGCGCGCGCCATCACCGGATCGGCGGACGCGCGCTGGAGCGCCCCGCGCAGCTCGGCGATCTCGCGGAGCAGGTCGCGCTCGATGAGCGAGATCGCCACGTCACGGGAGTAGCGGGCGAGCCCCTCCTCGTCGGCGGCCGGGATGGGCGCCACCGCGAGCTGGCGCACCAGCGAGGCGAAGGGGCCGGGGACGTCGTCGGCGACGTGCTCGACCCAGTCGCGGTCCTCCGCCCGCTCGAGGTTCGCGACCACGGCGTCGCGGACCACGCGGAGGGTCTCGTTGGTGACCGCCGCGTGCGCCGCCCGGGCCAGGAGCTCCGGACCCATCGCCTGGGGCAGCTGGAGCATCGCCATCAGCGCCTCGCGCTCGATGCGCGTGACGACGTCGACGGGGAGGTCGGCGATGCGCGCGCCGAGGGGCGCCTCGGCCGCGGACGATTCGCCGCCGCCCCGCCCGCCCTGCTGGTCGCGGCCCTCGGGTCCGGAGGAGCGGGGCCGGGATCCGGCGGAGCGCACGGCGGAGTTGACCTCGGCCATGTCCAGGCCGAGCATCCGGGCGAGCTCGCGGGAGTAGCCGGGCCGCAGCGCCGGGTCGCGGATCTCGGCGACGACCGGGGCGGCCGCGCGCAGGGCCGCGATCCGGCCCTCGACCGTCTCGAGGTCGTAGCGGTCCAGCAGCTGCCGGATCACGAACTCGAACATCGGCTTCTTGTCGTCGATGAGGCGGCGGACGGCGTCGTCTCCGCGGTTCAGGCGGAGGTCGCAGGGGTCCAGGCCCTCGGGCGCGACGGCGACGAAGGTCTGCGCGGCGAAGCGGTGCTCCTCCTGGAACGCGCGCATCGCCGCCTTCTGGCCCGCCGCGTCGGGGTCGAAGGTGAAGACGACCTCGCCGACGCCGCTGTCGTCGCCCAGCACCCGGCGCAGCACCTTGATGTGGTCGACGCCGAAGGAGGTGCCGCAGGTGGCGACCGCGGTGGTGACGCCGGCGAGGTGGCAGGCCATGACGTCCGTGTAGCCCTCGACGACGACCACCCGGTGCCCGCGGGAGATGTCCCGCTTGGCGAGGTCGAGCCCGTAGAGCACCTGGGACTTGTGGTAGACGGGCGTCTCGGGGGTGTTGAGGTACTTGGGGCCCTTGTCCTCCTCGAGGAGGCGGCGGGCGCCGAAGCCGACGGTCTGGCCGGTCACGTCGCGGATCGGCCAGACGAGGCGGCCGCGGAAGCGGTCGTAGACGCCGCCGCGGTTGTTGCTGCTGACCAGGCCGGCCGTGGTCAGCTCCTCCTCCGAGAAGCCGCGGCGCTTGAGCGCGGTCGTGAGCCCGTCCCAGCCGTCGGGTGCGAAGCCGACGCCGAAGCGGTCGGCGGCGGCGCGGTCGAAGCCCCGCTCGCCCAGGAAGCGCCGACCGACGTCGGCGCCCGGGGTCGCGAGCTGCTCGCGGAAGTACTCCTCCGCGGCGTCGTTCGCGGCGAGGAGGCGCGCTCGCCCACCGGTCTCGGGCGCGCGGCCGTCGCCGTCCTCGTACTGCAGCGGGAAGCCGATCCGCCCGGCGAGGCGCTCGACGGTCTCGCTGAACGAGCTGTGGTCCATCTTCATGACGAAGCTGTAGACGTCGCCCGACTCCTGGCAGCCGAAGCAGTGGTAGAAGCCGGCCTGCGGGCGGACGTGGAAGCTGGGGCTGCGCTCGTCGTGGAAGGGGCAGAGGCCCTTCAGCGAGCCGATGCCGGCCGACTTCAGCGTGACGTACTCGCCGATCACGTCGCCGATGTTCACCCGCGCCTTGACCTCCTCGACATCTGACTGTCGGATCCGAGGCATGGGGTCCATCGTATCGGCCGCCGGGGCCGCCGAGCCGGGGTGGGGAGAACTGCACCAGGGCGGCGCGGATCACCCCGGAGACCTGTGAGCGGCCCGCACCCCGAGATCAGGGTCATCCCTGATCCGCACCCGCCCGCCGTCTCCGAGAATCGACCCATGCCCCCTGCCGCCTCCCGCCCGCCTCTCCTGCGTGCTCTGCTCGTCGCCCTGCTCGGCGGTCTCGTCCTGGGCGGGCTCACCAGCCTGCTCCAGGGCTCCCTCCCGCCGTCGGTGAGCTCGTTCGCCAACTCCTCCGGGGGCTGGTCCATGCTCGTGTTCGCGCTCGTGCGCCTCGGCGGCGTCCGACCGGCAGCGGGGGCGGCGCTCGGCCTGCTGAGCTTCTGGGCGCTGCTCGAGGGCTACGACCTGGTGACCGCAGCGCGCGGCTTCGGCTACTCGCCTCCCTTCACGGACGTCTTCTGGCTGCTCGCCGTCCCCGCCGGGCCGATCCTGGGCGCCGGCGCCGCACTCACCCTCCACGGCTCGAGGACGTGGCGCGTCCTGGCTGTCGCGCCGCTCTCGGGCGTGCTGATCGGCGAGGGCGTCTGGGCGCTGGGCGCGGTCGCCGACACCACGAGTCCGGTGTACTGGTGGCTCCAGATCGTCCTGGGCGCGGGCTTCCTCGTCCTGGCCGTCGTGCGGAGGAGGCCGCGGGCACTCGTCTCGCTCGCGGCGCTCGGCGTCACCGCGGCGGCCGCCGTCGCCTTCTCCGTCGTCTACTCCGCGCTGTGAACCGTTCGAGAGGGTCGTCGCGGACCCTCCGCGCACTCGCGGGTTCCGCCCTCCTCCTGGCCCTCGCCGGGTGCACCACCACCGCGGACGCCCCGGTCGCGCCGCCGTCGTCCGCCTCCGTGCCGTCGTCGGCGTCCTCCGCCACCCCTCCTCCGATCGACGTCTCCGCCGAGCTGGCCGTGCTCGAGAACGAGTTCGACGCCCGGATCGGCGTCAGCGCCGTCGACACCGGCTCGGGTCGCCGGGTCGATCACCGGGCCGACGAGCGCTTCGGCTTCGCCTCGAGCCTCAAAGCCCTCGCCGCGGCGGAGTTCCTGCGCACCGTCCCCGCCGCCGAGCGGGACGAGGTGGTCACCTGGACCGTGGCCGACGTCGAGGCGGCGGGCTACTCCCCCGTCACGGAGGAGAGCACCGCCACCGGCCTGCCGCTGTCGCAGCTCGCCGAGGCGGCCGTCCGCCGGAGCGACAACACAGCGCTGAATCTCGTCCTCCGGCGCCTCGGCGGACCCTCCGCCCTCGACCGTGGACTCGAGGCTCTCGGCGACACCACCACCGAGGTGGTGAACGAGGAGCCCGCTCTGAACACGATCGAGCCCGGCAGCATCGACGACACCACCACCCCGGCCGCGTTCACGGCGGACCTCGCCGCGGTCGCCACAGGTGACGTGCTGTCCGCGGAGGACCGGGCACTCCTGCTCGACTGGATGAGCGGCAACGCGACCGGCGACACTCTCGTCCGGGCGGGCGCTCCGGCCGGCTGGAGCGTCGCGGACAAGTCCGGGGGCGCCGGCGGGATCCGCAACGACGTCGCCGTGGTGACGCCTCCCGGGCGGGACGCGGTCGTGCTGTCGATCCTCTCGTCGCGCAACGACCCCGAGGCGGACTACGACGACGCGCTGGTCGCCCGAGCCGCGGCCGTCGTGCTGGGAGCCCTGCGGTAGCGTCCGCCCGGCGTCAGCAGTGCCGGTTCACGTAGCCCGGTGCGCCACGGGGGACGACGTCGCGGTCGCGGAGGGTGACCGAGATGCTCCGGCCCTGCGCGGCGCAGGCCTCGGAGTAGGCGGACCGGCCGTTGTCGGTGTACTCGATCTCGTAGACCTGGCGCCCGTAGACGTCCGTGTACGCCGCGCACTCGTCGTAGACCTGGCACTCCTCGACGACGGCGAAGTCGAAGCCGACCGTCCTCTTCCCGGCAGCGGCGAGATCGGCTCCGTTCTTCTGGCCGATCGCCAGGCCGGAGCGGTGAGCGCGCGCCGTCAGGAGGGTGGCGAACGCCAGCGCCTGCGACTTCGTCAGCCTCCCGCCCGAGCGGGTGTAGCTGTCCAGATTGTCGGCCTCGACGGCGTCGAAGCCGTCCTCGGCGCAGCCGTCGATCCAGGCGCCGACGATCGCGAGCAGAGCGGTCCGCTTCGCGGCGGTCGAGACGTCGAAGAGGTACTCGTCCGGCCAGCCCGGATCGGCGAGGGGCTTCCCGTCCGCTCGCCTCACCAGGAGCTCGGGGTGCCGCTTCGCGAAGGCGGCGCTCTCGCCGGGCTGGGTCTGGAAGGCGTTCACGTAGCAGATGCTGTAGCGGCCGGCGGCGGGCGCGTCCGTGCGGTCGCGGTCGACGATGGTGACGCTCGACGCCGGAGCGTAGGCGCCTCCCAGCTGGTAGTCGAGGACGCCGTTCGCGGGAGGGAGCAGCGGTGCCGCCGAGGCCGCGGCGGGCTGGATCAGCAGCAGCCCCGCGACGACCAGGGCGAGGAGGCCGAGACGGGGCCGACGCGGCCTCATCCGGGAGCTCCCGGCGTGCGCCCTGCGGCTCGCACGCCCGTGGCCGCCGGCAGCGCGCCGAGTGCGAGCTCGCCGATGACCGCGATGCGGTCCGCCGGTGCTCCGTCGCGGGCCTGCGTCGACATCCCGCTGAGCACGGCGACGACGAAGGCGGCGACGGATCCGGCGTCCGTCTCCGGCGGCACGTCGCCCTCCTCGATCCCGCGCTCGACTCGTGCGGCGACGAGCGCCTCCATCTCGCGGCGACGGGCCTCGAGCCGCGGCTCGCTCAGCACGAAGCAGCCGGCAGGAGTGCCGGGCGCCGAGTACCCCTCCGCACTGACTCGGACGACGGCGGCGACGGCCTCGCGCGCCGTCGGCCGGTCGAGCAGCTCCTCGAGCACGGCGTTCGCGGTGCCGGCGTAGCAGGCCGCGGCGGCCTCGAAGAGCTCGTCCTTGTCGCCGAAGGCGGCGTAGAGGCTCGGGGCCGAGATGCCGATGTCCCGGGTGAGCACCGCGACCGTCGTCTCGTCGTAGCCGTCGCTCCAGAAGCGGTTCATCGCGGTACGCAGCGCCGCTCCGCGATCGAAGCTCCTCGGTCGTCCTGCCATGCCCATCAATCTATAGCAGGCGCTACGGAATGTGCTAGCGTCCTCGCCACCCGTTCTTTATCGATTGCTACAGAAAGCGGACCTCATGCAGATCCACGATTCCACCGCCCTCGTCACCGGCGCCAACCGGGGCATCGGCGCCGAGTTCGTCCGGCAGCTCCGCGCCCGCGGCGCCCGCACCGTCTACGCCGCCGCCCGGGATGTCTCCTCGATCGCGGTGAGCGAGGGCGTCGTCCCCGTCGCGCTCGACGTGACGGACCCGGTGCGCATCGAGGAGCTGGCCGCCGAGCTCGGCGACCTGCGGATCCTCGTCAACAATGCGGGCATCGCGCCGACCGTGCCCTTCCTCACCGGCGACATCGCCGAGATCCGCCGCACCGTCGAGACGAACGCGTTCGGACCGCTCCTGCTGACCCGCGCCTTCGCCGGCCACCTCCGTCGCGCCGGCGGCGGCGCCGTGCTCAACGTGCTGTCCGTGTCGTCCTTCACGTCGTTCCCGGGCGCCGAGTCCTACTCGATGTCGAAGGCCGCGGCGTGGAGCGCGACCGACGGCCTCCGCCTCGCTCTGGCCGAGCAGGGCACCCAGGTCCTCGGCCTGCACATGGGGTTCGTCGACACCGACATGGCGTCCTGGACGGACGCGCCCAAGTCCTCACCCGAGGCGATCGTGACCGCCGCCCTCGACGGACTCGAGCGCGGCGACTCCGAGGTGCTCGCCGACGACATCGCCCGCAGCGTCAAGGCCGGCCTCGCTCTCGATCCCGCGGAGCGCTACGGGCAGCTGCTCGCCGGCTGATCCTCGACAGGCGCCGTCACCGGAGGTCGTCGTCGATGCCGCGGAGGTCGAGGACGAAGCGGTAGCGCACGTCGTTCCTCGCCAGCCGGTCGAGGGCGGTCCCGACCTCCGCGACCGGCAGCACCTCCACCTCGGCGGCGACGCCCTCCGCGGCGCAGAAGTCGAGCAGGTCCTGCGTGCAGCGGCGCCCTCCGCTGCCGGCCGAGGCGAGCCGCTTCCTGCCGACGAGCAGGTCCAGGACGTCCACAGTCACGGTGCCGAGGTGCCCGAGCAGGAACAGGGTGCCGTCGAGGGTGAGCACGCGCAGGTAGTCAGCCGGGTCGTGCGGGGCGGACACCGTGTCGATCACGACGTCGAGCGAGTCGCGGGCGGCGGTGAGCGCCTCCGCGTCCGTCGTGACGACGACGTGCTGCGCTCCGAGCCGGCGGGCGTCCGACTCCTTGCCCGGAGACGTGGTCAGGAGCGTGACCTCGGCGCCGAGAGCCGCGCCCAGGCGGACCGCCAGGTGGCCGAGTCCGCCGAGGCCCGCCACACCGAGGCGGGTCCCGGGCCCGACTCCCGACGCTCTCAACGGCTCCCAGACCGTGATCCCCGCGCAGAGAAGCGGTGCGGCCGCGGCCGGGTCCAGACCCTCGGGGAGTGCGTAGGCGAACCGCTCGCTCACGACGTACCGGCCGGAGTACGCCCCGAGCGTGGGCGTGCCGTCGATCCGGTCCGTGCCGCCGTAGGTGAGCGTCGGGAAGCTCGCGCAGAAGTTCTCCTGGCCGGCGCGGCACATGCCGCACTCGCCGCACGAGTCGACGATGTTCCCCACCGCGACCGCGTCGCCCGGGCGGAACGCCGTGACTCCCGTGCCGACGGCGAGGACCTCGCCGACGAACTCGTGGCCGGGGACGAGCGGGAATCCCGCGTCGGCGCCCAGCGCGCGGAGGTCGCTGTGGCAGACGCCGCAGAAGTCGACGCGGACGTCGAGGTCGTCGGCGCGCAGCTCGCGCCGCCCGACGACGGTGGGGCGGAGGGAGTCGCCGGGACGCTCGGCGAGGAGTGCAGTGGTGAGCATGCCGGCAACACTACCTACCGGTTGGTAGCTTCTCCGGGATCGTCAGCGGAGTCGCAGGGCCGCGTCGACGACCTGTCCCAGTGCGGCTCGTCGGCGCTGGTGCACAGGGTCGGGGTCGCCGGGGTCGGCGACCGTGGTGACGGAGCCCTGGGCCCAGGCCGCGGCGGTCGCGATGAGGAGGGTCCAGAGATCGGCAGGGTCGAGGTCGGGGCGGAGGAGGCCGGCGCGCTGCTGCTCCGCGATGTCGGCGAGGTTCGCCTCGTCGATGCCCTCGTTGCCCGCGTACAGGTAGCCGTCCGGTTCCTGCTCGAGCCGCTTCCACATGACCAGGCGCATCAGCGCGGGGTCGGCCAGGTAGTCGTCGTAGAGCCGTCTCGCGTAGTCCGCAGGGTCCGCCGCCGTGAAGGGCACCCGCTGGGCGTTGGCGAGCACGTGCGCGTCGAACACCGCGTCGAACAGCCGCTCCTTCGCTCCGAAGTGCGAGTACAGCATCGGCTTGCTCATCCCCGACCGAGCCGCGATGCGGTCGACCCGCGCTCCCGCCAGCCCGTGCGCCGCGAACTCCTCCGTCGCCGCCTCGAGGATCCGCTGCCGTGTCCGCTCCGCTCCCACGCCCTCACCGTACCCGCCGCCCCGCGCCCCTCCGCGCCTCGCGGTGCGGTGCCCTCCCCGCCCTCCGAGCCGACCGGCCGACCCGCACGCCAGCGCATCGCCTCGGACGGACGCATCCGGCTCCCTGGAACCCGCCATCCCGCAAGCCGACCGCGGTGACGCCTGGCGGTGACCGGCGTGCTCCCGGCACCGCCGAACGGCCGATCCGCGTGCCAGCGGATCGCCCTAGGCGGACGCACCCCGCTCCACGAAACGCACCACGTCGCCGAGCCGACCGCGCCACGCCGGCCGAGGACCGGCGTGCCACCGGCACCGCCGAACGGCCGATCCGCGTGCCAGCGGATCGCCCTAGGCGGACGCACCCCGCTCTACGAAACGCAACACCTCGCCAAGCCGACCGCGCCACGCCGGGCGAGGACCGGCGTGGGATCAAGCACAGCCGAACGGCCGATCCGCGTCCCAGCGGATCGCCCTAGGCGGACGCACCCCGCTCCCTGGAACGCACCACCTCGCCAAGCCGACCGCGGTGACGCCGGGCAGGGACCGGCGTCACAGCTGAGCCGGGCGCCGCCCGGCTCAGCGCATCAGCACAGCCTCTCGAACCAGGCGAGGGCGCTCTGGTCGGTGAGGTTGGCGACCTGGTCGACGACGACGCGGCGGCGGGCGTCGTCGTCGGGGGCGGCGTGCCAGTCCTCGGCGAAGCCGGGCTCGAGGGTTCCCGGGCCGCGATCGAGGAGCGTGTCGGCGAGGCGGGTGAGGACTTCGCGCTGCTGGGCGTAGATGGGCTGGCGGGTGTTCCGCGACATCACGAACGTCGCGACGATCCCCTTGAGCACGGCGATCTCGGCCTGCTGCTCGCGGGGGACGACGACGTGGCCGCCGAAGCGGACGAGGTCGGGGTGCTGGTACGCCTCGCGGGTGGCCTCGGTGGCGGCGGCGGCGAAGCGGCCGATGAGCTGGCTGGTGAGGTTCTTGAGCCGGGCCTGGTCGCGGCGGGAGCCGTCCCAGGAGGAGACCCACACGTCGAGCGAGTCGAGACGGTCGAAAGCGGCGACGAGCTCGTCGTGTCCGACCTCCCCGCCGACCCAGGAGTGCATCGACTGCACGAGGTCCTCGTGGTCGGCGCGGGAGCCGAGTGCTTCGACGTCGATGTAGCCGGAGACCACCGCGTCCTCGAAGTCGTGCACGGAGTAGGCGATGTCGTCCGAGAGGTCCATCACCTCGGCCTCGATGCAGCGCACCCCCTCGGGGGCGCCCTCGCGCATCCAGGCGAACGCGGGGGCGTCGTCGGCGTAGAAGCCGAACTTGGCGCGCCCCGACGGGTCGGCGACCGAGCGCGTGTCGGGCCAGGGGTACTTGCAGCTCGCGTCGATGCTGGCGCGGGTGAGGTTCAGCCCGTAGGGGCGGGCGTCGTCGCCGAACACCTTCGGCTCGAGCCGCGTGAGCAGCCGGAAGGTCTGCGCGTTGCCCTCGAAGCCGCCGATCCCCTCGGCCCAGGTGTTGAGCGCGCGCTCGCCGTTGTGCCCGAACGGCGGATGCCCGATGTCGTGCGCGAGGCAGGCCGTGTCGACGACGTCGGGGTCGAGGTCGAGGCTCGTGGCGAGCTCCCGGCCGATCTGCGCCACCTCGAGCGAGTGGGTCAGGCGGTTGCGCGCGAAGTCGACGCCCGCCGTGGGGCTGAGCACCTGGGTCTTCGCGGCCAGGCGGCGGAGCGCGCTGGAGTGGAAGAGCCGGGCGCGGTCGCGGGCGAAGTCGGAGCGGCGGGTCGAGTGGTCCTCCGGCAGGAATCGCTCGGTGTCGACGAGCGAGTACCCCCAGAGCGCGCGGTCATCCACCGCTGTTGTGGATCTCGGCGGCCGAGACCGCGTCGCGCTGCCCGGCGTCGAGCTCGCGGGACTCGAGCCAGCGGTCCGGGAGGGAGGGGACCTTGGGCGAGCCGGCGCGGCCCCGCTGCCCCTCGGCCGCCTCGCCCGGATAGGGCTGCGTCCAGTCGAGCGTCGCCAGGAGCTCGTCGAGCTGCGCGAGCGTCTCGACCGTGGCCAGGCGGGCGCGGAGGTCGCCGCCGACGGCGTAGCCCTTGAAGTACCAGGCGACGTGCTTGCGGATGTCGCGGCAGCCGCGCTCCTCGCTCTCGAAGAAGTCGACGAGCAGCTCCGCGTGGCGGCGGAACGCCTCGGCGACCTGTCCGAGCGAAGGGCGGAACCGCTCGTCGGAGCCGGCGAACGCGGCGGCGAGGTCGCCGAAGAGCCAGGGGCGCCCGAGGCAGCCGCGACCGACGACGACTCCGTCGCAGCCCGTCTCGGCCATCATCCGCAGCGCGTCCTCGGCCGACCAGATGTCGCCGTTGCCCAGCACGGGCACGCTCGTGACCGTCTCCTTGAGCGTGGCGATCGCCGACCAGTCGGCGTGCCCGCTGTAGAACTCGGAGGCGGTGCGCGCGTGCAGCGCGATCGACGCGACTCCGGCGCCCTCGGCGGCACGGGCGGCCTCGAGGTAGGTGAGGTGGTCCGGGTCGATGCCCTTGCGCATCTTGACGGTGAGCGGGACGTCGCCGGCGGCCTTCACAGCGCCCTCGACGATCTGCCGGAACAGCGGGAGCTTCCACGGCAGGGCCGCTCCCCCGCCCTTCCGGGTGACCTTGGGCACGGGGCAGCCGAAGTTGAGGTCGATGTGGTCGGCCCGGTCCTCGGCGACGAGCATGGTGACCGCCTCGGCGACCGTGACCGGGTCCACTCCGTAGAGCTGGATCGAGCGCACCGACTCGCTGGGGTGGTGGCGGATGAGGCGCATCGATTCCGGCGTGCGCTCGACGAGCGCGCGGGAGGTGATCATCTCGCTCACGTAGAGGCCGTTGCCGAACTCGCGGCAGAGGCGGCGGAACGCCGTGTTGGTGATGCCCGCCATGGGGGCGAGCACCACCGGCGCGTCGAGTTCGAGGGGGCCGATCCGGAGCGCCGGCGCGGTGCGCGCGGGCGGGGCGGCCGTGAGAGTGGAAGACATCGATATCGATTCTCCCAGATCCTGTGTTGGGGAAGGCGGAGTGACGAGCGGAGAGGTGGAGAGATGAACGGGAGCACACCGGTGGAGGACGGTTCGCAGCGGCTGGAGGCGGACGCGTCCGCCCGCGGCCTTGCGGTCGAGATCGTGGAGAGGCCCGCTGCCGGCAGCCTGCACGAGGCGGCCGCGCTGCTCGGCATCGAGCCCGGCGACATCGTGAAGTCGCTCGTAGTGAAGCGCCACGACGGCGGCTACCTGTTCGCCCTCGTCCCCGGCGGGCGGCAGATCGCGTGGCCGAAGCTGCGCGCGGTGGTCGGAGTGAACAAGCTCCGCCTCCCGGACGAGACGGCCGCCCTCGAGGCGACCGGCTACCGGCGCGGCACCATCACCCCGATCGGCTCCACGACGGCCTGGCCGGTCTACGCCGACGAGCGGATCCTCGGCCGCCGCGTGGCGATGGGAGCCGGCGCCGACGGGCGCAGCGCCTTCGTCGACGCGGACGCCCTCGTGGCCGCCTACGGCGCGACCGTGGCCGACATCACCGTGGAGGAGCCTCCGCGCTGATCGGCGGTACCTCGGCCTGCGCTTCCGCGGCCTGCGGCACGGCGCAGACGCCGTCCTCGCACAGCGGCCCGCCGGAGTCGCCCAGCATCTCGAACGGCCCGCTCACGCGACGGCCGCCCGCTGCTCCAGCACGTGCTCGAGGACCTCGGTGAACGCCGCCGGCTCCTGGGCGCCGGAGACGCCGAAGCGCCCGTCGAGGACGAAGAACGGCACCCCCGAGATCCCGTACTCGCGGGCCTGGGCGATGTCGGACTGCACCCGCCCGAGGTAGCGCCGGTCCTCGAGAGCACGGCGCGTCTCCGCCGGGTCGAGCCCGACCTCGCCGGCGAGCGAGGCGAGTACCTCCGGATCGGCCAGGTCGCGGCCCTCGACGAAGTACGCGCTCAGGAGACGCTCGACGAGCTCGAGCTGCAGTCCGTTCTCCTTGGCGTGGTGGAGCGCCTGGTGGGCGGTGACCGTCTTGACGTGGCGCACCGACTCGAAGTGGTAGTCGAGGCCGACGCTCGCCGCGATCGCCGTGACGGAGTCGAGCATCTGCTGCGCCTGCGCCTCCGGGATGCCCTTGTGCTCGGCGAGGAACGCCGCCTCTCCCCCGCGGTAGTCCTCCGGCGTGTCCGGCGAGAGCTCGAAGCTGCGGTACTCCACGACGACCTCCGGAGCCTCGGGGTGCGCGGCGCGGAAGGCCTCGAGCCCGCGCTCGAACCGGCGCTTCCCGATGTAGCACCAGGGGCAGGCGATGTCGGACCAGACGTCGACGGACAGGGGGCTCGGCTCAGCACTCACCCCCAGGACAACGGAGGGGGCGCCCCGCTATTCCCGCAGCACGCGGACGAGCTCGTCCACGTCGGACTCGTCGTTCCAGAGGTGGAAGGCGATGCGGAGCCGGCCGCCGCGGCCCGAGACGCGCAGACCCGCGGCCTGCAGCAGCTCCAGGTCCGCTCCCCCCTCGTCCGGCCAGGACACGAGCGCCCGGTGCTGAGGCTCCCGGTCCAGCCGCTCGCACAGCAGGTCGCCGAGGCCGGAGGCGTGCGCCCAGACCGCGTCGAGGTCGAGCGAGCGGAACAGAGCGAGCGACGCCTCGGCGCCGGCGAACGCCTGCCAGGCCGGCGAGACGTCGAAGCGGCGGGCGTTCTCGGCCAGGTGCATGGCCGGTCCGTAGCAGGACGACCACACGTCCTCCCCCGAGTACCAGCCCGCCTGCACGGGGACGAGCTCGGCCGCGTAGGCGGGCGAGACGGTGAGGAACGCCACTCCGCGTGGCGAGCACAGCCACTTGTAGGCGTGGGTGAGGGTCGCGTCGAAGCGGGAGGCGTCGACCGGCAGGACGCCGGCCGCCTGCGTCAGGTCGCACGCGGTCCGCACTCCGTGGCGCGCGGCCGCCTCGAGGACGGCGTCGAGATCGGCGAGCGCTCCGCTGCTGGACTGCACGGCGGAGAAGACGACGAGGTCGTCCCCGTCCTCGACGGAGTCGGCCAGCGCCTCGAGCGCGACGGAGCGCACGGTCACTCCGCGGTGCGCCTGGGCGAGGAAGGGGAACACGATGGAGGAGAAGTCGCCGTCCACGCAGAGCACGCGGGCCCCGTCGGGCAGCGAGGCGGCGAGCACGGCGGCCATGGCGGAGGTCTGCGAGCCGATCGCGACCCGGTCGACCGGGACCCCGGCGATCGCGGCGAACGAGGCACGCGCGCGCTCGGCGACAGCGCCGTAGGCGGCGGCCGTGCTCTCCCCGGACGACCAGCCGTCGAGGTCCGCCCGCAGCGCCTCGACGGTCTCCCGCGGCGGCAGGCCGAGGGTGCAGGCGTTGTGGTAGCCGCGGGCACCGGCGAAGCGCGCGCGCAGGTCGGCGGAGTTCGGCAGTGCGGTGCTCACCTCTCGAGGATGACGCTCCGGAGCCGGATCGCCAAGACCGGGGAGCGACCGGGCGCGTCGGCGGCGGGCCCGGTCAGCGGGCGGCGAGGGCGTGCGCCTGCTCGAGCACGGCGACGACCTCGCGGGCCTCGCGGACGTCGACCGGCGAGGGAGCGCCGTCCTGGAGCGACCGCGCGACCTGCTCGAGGAACGCGGCGTAGCGTCCCCGCTCACTCGGCACGGGGTGTGCGCCGGAGTCGTCGACGAGGACGCCCCATCCCTCGGGCGCGACCTCGCCGAAGCCGTCGTCGTCCGGTCGGGCGCCGCCGGTGCGGAGCGCGGTCTCCTGCGGGTCGAGGCCGTCGACGCTGAAGGCGGCGCGGGTGCCGAGCACGCGGAAGCGGGGGCCGGTCGCCCGGGCGACGCGGCTCATGGTGAGGTGGGAGCGGACGCCGCTGTGATGCAGGAGCGAGACGAACGCATCGTCCTCGCTCGCCGAGCCCTCGTGGACGGTCCGGGTCTCGGCCGCCGTGACGACCGCCGGGCCGAACAGCAGCAGCGCCTGGTCGACCAGGTGGCTGCCGAGATCGAAGAGGATCCCGCCGCCCTCGGCCGAGCCCGTCTCGCTCTGCCACCGGCCCGTCTTCGGCGCGCTCCAGCGCTCGAAGGTCGACTCGAAGCGGAGGACCTCGCCGAGGACGCCTTCGCCCAGGAGGCGGCGGAGCGTGAGCAGATCGGCGTCCCAGCGCCGGTTCTGGAAGACGAAGACGGGCGCACCGCTCCGCTCGGAGGCGGCGATGATCGCGTCCGCGTCGGCGGCGCTCGGTGCGAAGGGCTTGTCGATCACGACGGCGACACCGGCCTCGAGCACCCGGACGGCCTGCTCCCGGTGCACCGACGGCGGCGAGGCGAGCACGACCAGCTCCGGCCGCTCAGCGAGCACCGCGTCGAGGTCGGGCACGATCCGGGCCTCCGGATGCGCGGCGGAGGCCGCGGCCCTCCGACCGGCGTCGCGGGTGGAGACGGCGACGACCTCGAACGCCGGGTCGGCCGCGAGGAACGGACCGTGGAAGACGCTGCCGGCGAGCCCGAAGCCCACGATCCCGGCCCGGATCACGAGGAGGCCCCCGGCACGTCGACCGCGCCGCCGAAGCGGCGGGAGCGGCCGGAGTAGTGCTCGATCGCGTCCCAGAGGTCGGTCCGGGTGAAGTCCGGCCAGAGCCGGTCGAGGAACACCATCTCGGCGTAGGCGCTCTGCCAGAGCAGGAAGTTGCTGGTGCGCTGCTCGCCGGAGGAGCGCACGAAGAGGTCGACGTCCGGCATCTCGGGCACGTAGAGCGCCCGGGCGATCGTCTTCTCGGAGATGCCGGAGGGCTTGAGCCGCCCCGCCTGGACCTCGGCGGCGAGCCGCTGCACCGCGTCGGCGATCTCGGTGCGCCCGCCGTAGTTGACGCACATGGTGAGGGTGAGCACGTCGTTGTCCGCGGTCATCCGCTCGGCGAACTGCAGCTCGTTGATCACCGACGCCCACAGGCGCGGCTTCCGGCCGGCCCAGCGGATGCGCACGCCCCACTCGTTGAGCTGATCGCGGCGGCGGTGCAGCACGTCGCGGTTGAAGCCCATCAGGAAGCGCACCTCCTCGGGCGAGCGCTTCCAGTTCTCGGTCGAGAACGCGTAGACGCTGAGGTGCTTCACGCCGATCTGGATCGCTCCGGCCACGACGTCCAGCAGCGCCGTCTCGCCGCGCTTGTGCCCCTCGATCCTCGTCAGGCCGCGGGAGTTCGCCCAGCGGCCGTTCCCGTCCATCACGATGGCGACGTGCCCCGGAACGGCCTTCCGCGGGATCGCAGGCGGGTGGATCCCGGTCCAGTCGAGAGGGCGGTACGGCTCGGCGTCCTTGTGGGTGAAGGGCTTCATCGGGTGACGTGCTCCAGGGATCTCAGACCGCGTTCGAGGTGGAACTGCGTGTAGGCGGCGACCACTCCACTCGCCCGCGACCGCGTGGTCGGCTCGGTGGTCTCGGCGTGGGCCCAGTCTCCCGTGAGCAGTGCGCCCAGCAGGACCACGACCTCCGGAGCGACCCGCGGTGCTCCGGGCGGCGTGCAGTCGGCGCAGACGACGCCTCCGAGCTGCACCACGACCGCGCCGTGGGGCCCGGGGGCGCCGCAGCGCGCGCAGTCCTCGAAGCTGGGCGCCCAGCCCGCGATCGAGAGCGCCCGCAGGAGGTAGGAGTCGAGCGTCAGCACCGGCTCGTGCTCGTGCTTCGAGAGCGATCGCAGGGCCCCGACGAGCAGCAGGTACTGCTGCAGGGAGGCGTCCGCGTCGGTGAGGCGGTCCGCCGTCTCGACCATCGCGCTCGCGGCCGTGTAGCTGTCGTAGTCGGCGGCGATCAGCGCACCGTAGGCGCCGAGCGACTCGGCCTGCGTGACGATGTCGAGGCTCCGGCCCTCGTAGAGCTGGAGGTCGGCGACCATGAACGGCTCGAGCCGCGAGCCGAACTTGGAGCCGGTCTTGCGCACGCCCTTCGCCACCGCGCGGATCTTGCCGTGACTGCGCGAGAGCAGCGTCACGATGCGGTCGGCCTCGCCCAGCTTGTGCGTGCGGAGCACCACGGCTTCGTCGCGATAGGTGGGCATCCACCGATTATCCCCCCGACCCCCGACACCCGGCTGGCAGCCCGGCCGGAGCAGGGCCCGCGCCGTGGAACGATGTCCGGGTGGCAGCCTCCCTCTTCGAGATCCCGGCCTGGGCCGACCTGCTCGCGATCGCCATCGGCTGCCTCCAGGGCGCGATGTTCGCGGGCGAGTTCCGCGACCGCCGGATCGACCTGCTCGGCGTCACGATCATCGGCACGGCCACCGGCCTCGGCGGCGGCGTGCTCCGCGATCTGCTGCTCCAGACGCCCCTGGTGGCCCTGCACACCGACGCGTACCTGATCGTCGCGGTGACCGCCTCCCTGCTCGGGATGCTGCTCCAGCACCTGCTGAACCGGGTCGACGGGACGATCACCGCCCTCGACGCGCTGACCCTCGGGCTCTTCGGCGCGATCGGCACCACGAAGGCCCTGTCGCTCGGCGTGCCGGAGGTGCCGGCCGTGTTCGTCGGCACCGTCTCGGCCGTCGGCGGATCCGTCGTCCGCGACATCCTGCTGAACCGGCCGATCGCGCTGATGCACGTCGGCTCGCTCTACGCGGTCGCCGCCTCGGTGGGCACGGGCGTCCTGGTCCTCGCGCTGCGCTTCGGAGTGACGATCGACTTCGCCGCGCCGCTCGCGGTGGGCGTGACCACGGTCATCCGCCTGCTCGCGGTCCGCTACGGCTGGAGCCTGCCCGAGCAGCGCGCGCTCAGCGGGGTGCCGCGCCTGCGCTGGCGCCGCCGGACCTAGCGGCGGCCGACCCGGACGCAGGGAGCGGAGTCCCGCGCGGTCCGCGCACGGGAATGCCGTGGGAGCCGCGACGCATCACGGCTCCCACGGCGGGGATCGGGCCCGATCAGGCGGAGGCGCCGGCCAGCTCGCGGACCGGGACCTCCTCGCGCAGGGCGCGGTTGACGGCCGAGACGATGGCCTTGAGGGAGGCGGTCGAGATGTCGGCGTCCACGCCCACGCCCCACAGGGTGCGGCCGTTCACCGTGCACTCGACGTACGAGGCGGCCAGCGCGTCGCCGCCGGCGCTGAGCGCGTGCTCGACGTAGTCGAGGACCCGGACCTCGACGCCCTGCTGCTCCAGCACGGCCTCGAAGGCGTTGATCGGGCCGTTGCCCCGCGAGCTGGCCGAGACGCGCTCGTCGCCCACCCGGAGGACCGCGTCCAGCGCGATGCTGCCGCCCAGATCGCTCGACGTGTTCGTGCGCAGCAGCTCGAAGCGGCCCCACTTCTCGTCGGCGCGCTCGGCGGGCGCGGGCAGGTACTCGTCCTGGAACACCGTCCAGATCTGCTCGCTCGTGACCTCGCCGCCCTCGGCGTCGGTCTTGGCCTGCACGACGCCCGAGAACTCGATCTGCAGCCGGCGCGGCAGGTCGAGCGCGTGGTCCGTCTTCAGCAGGTACGCGACTCCGCCCTTGCCGGACTGCGAGTTGACGCGGATGACCGCCTCGTAGGAGCGGCCCAGGTCCTTCGGGTCCACCGGCAGGTAGGGCACGGCCCAGGTGAGCTCGTCGACGCTGCGGCCGGTCCGCTCGGCCTCGGCCTGCATCGCCTCGAAGCCCTTCTTGATGGCGTCCTGGTGCGAGCCGCTGAAGGCGGTGAAGACCAGGTCGCCCGCCCAGGGGCTGCGCTCGGGCACGGGCAGCTGGTTGCAGTACTCGGCGGTGCGCTTGATGCCGTCCATGTCGCTGAAGTCGATCTGCGGGTCGATCCCCTGGGTGAACAGGTTCACGCCCAACGCGACCAGATCGACGTTGCCGGTGCGCTCGCCGTTGCCGAAGAGGCAGCCCTCGATCCGGTCGGCACCGGCCAGGTAGCCCAGCTCGGCCGCCGCCACGGCCGTGCCGCGGTCGTTGTGGGGGTGCAGCGACAGCACGATGTTCTCGCGCTGCGCGAGGTTGCGGCTCATCCACTCGATCGAGTCGGCGTAGACGTTCGGGGTGGCCATCTCGACGGTGGCGGGCAGGTTCAGGATGACCTTGCGCTCGGGAGTCGGCTCGAAGACCTCGACGACCCGGTCGCAGATCTCGCGGGCGAAGTCGAGCTCGGTGCCGGTGTAGCTCTCGGGCGAGTACTCGTAGTAGACGGCCGTGCCGGGGACGGTCGACTCCATCTCGCGGCACTTGCGGGCGCCGGCCAGCGCGATGTCGATGATGCCCTGACGGTCCTTGCGGAACACGACCTCGCGCTGCAGCACGCTCGTGGAGTTGTAGAGGTGCACGATCGCCTGGCGCGCGCCGCGGATCGACTCGTAGGTGCGCTCGATCAGGTGGTCGCGGGCCTGGGTCAGCACCTGGATGGTGACGTCCTCGGGGATCGCGCCCTCCTCGATGAGGCTGCGCACGAAGTCGAAGTCGGTCTGGCTCGCGCTCGGGAACCCGACCTCGATCTCCTTGTAGCCCATCCGGACCAGCAGATCGAACATGATGCGCTTGCGCTCGGGGCTCATCGGGTCGATGAGCGCCTGGTTGCCGTCGCGGAGGTCCACGGCGCACCAGCGGGGCGCGGTCGTGATGCGCTTCGACGGCCAGGTGCGGTCGGGCAGGTCCACGGCGATCAGCTCGTGGAAGGGACGGTACTTGCCGATCGGCATGGGCGACGGCTTCTGGTTGTTCAGCATGAGGTGCTCTCCCGGCGCAGTGGTGCGCACGTGTCTGTTCTCGCTCGTGACCGATCCCGCTCGCGTGCGGCTCCGCTGGTGGGCGGTGCCGGTCGGGCGGTCTCGCGGGGATCCGGATGCGGATCGACCTCGCGGGCGAGGGATGGTTCAGCCGACGACGGACTCCGCGACGAGGATGGCCTGAGGATCAGATCTCGTCGCGGCGGAGAAGGAGGAGCTGTCCGAAGCGCACCCGGTCAGGGTAGCACCGCCCCCGCGGCGCGTCACCCCGGCGACCCGCGCTAGGAGACCAGGCCGTTCTCGTAGGCGTAGACCACCAGCTGCACGCGGTCGCGCAGGCCGAGCTTGCCGAGGGTGCGGCTGATGTGCGTCTTCACCGTCGCCTCGCTCAGGAACTCGGCGCGCGCGATCTCGGTGTTGCTCATCCCCCGCGCGGCCAGGTGGAAGATCTCGCGCTCGCGGTCGGTGAGGGTCGCGAAGGCGGGCGGGGTCTCGCGTCCGCTGCCCGCCGCTCCGAAGTGCTCGAAGAGCTCGCGGGTCGCGGAGGCGGCGACCACGGCGGTCCCCGCGTGCACGGTGCGGACGGAGGCGAGGAGGAAGCCGGGCTCCGTGTCCTTCAGGAGGAAGCCGCTCGCACCCGCCCGGATGGCGCGCGCGGCGGCCTCGTCGAGGTCGAAGGTGGTCAGCACGAGGATGCGCGGAGGCTCGACCCGCCGCTCCTGCGCGTCCGCGAGGATCCGCCGGGTCGACTCGATCCCGTCGACGCCCGGCATCCGGATGTCCATCAGCACGACGTCGGGGGCCAGCCGCGCGACCAGCTCCGCGCCCTCCGCCCCGTCCGAGGCCTCGCCGACCACCTCGAGGTCGGGCTGCGAGCCGAGCAGCATGCGGATGCCGGCGCGGAAGAGGGCCTGGTCGTCGACGAGGACGAGGCGGATGGTGTCGGTCATGCGGGGCTGCCTCCGGAGGCGAGGGGTAGGGCGGTGCGGGCGAGGGACGGGGAGGAGGGCAGGCGCGCGTCGACGACGAAGTCGTCCCCGACCGGGCCGGCGGCGAGCACTCCCCCGACGAGCGCGGCGCGCTCGCGCATGCCGACCAGTCCGTGGCCCTCGCCCGGCAGGGAGTCGCGCTCGACGTCGGCGCACCGGGCGTTGCGCACGGTCAGGGCGAGCTCGCCGCCGTCCTGGCGCAGGGCGATGTCGAGCGGCGAGCCCGGGCGGCCGTGGCGGAGAGCGTTCGTGGTCGCCTCCTGGGCGATGCGGTACAGGGCCAGACCGACGGCGCGCGGCACCGCCTCCAGGTCGACGGCGAGCTCGGCGCGGACGGGGGCTCCGGCTCCGCCCACGCTGTCGAGGAGGGCCGGCAGGTCGCGCGCGCCGGGCTGCGGGCCGTCGCTCTGCGAATGCCGCAGCTGGGCGAGGAGCACGCGCACGTCGCCGAGGGCGTCCCGGGCGACGGAGGAGATGGTCAGCAGCGCGGCGTCGGTCTGCTCGGGGCTGGTGGCGCCGAGGTAGCGCGCGCCGTCCGCCTGCGCGATCACGACGGCGAGGGAGTGAGCGACGACGTCGTGCATGTCGCGGGCGATCCGGTTGCGCTCCTCCACGGTGTCGAGCTCGCGCTGCGCCCGCGCGCGCTCCTGCTCGGCCTGCGCGCGCAGGGTCTGGCCCTCCCGCGCCCGGCGGACCGAGCGCGAGAGCAGTCCGATGGTCCAGGAGAGGCCGAGCGTCGCGAGGATCCCGCCGAAGGTGGCTCCGGCCGACAGCAGGCCGTCGTAGGCGCTCGCGACGAGGTCGAAGACGAGGACGAGGTAGACGACGGCGACCACGGCGCCGAGGACAGCCGACACCGCGCCCGCGATCCGAACCCGCCGCGACTCCGACGCGCCGGCGCCGAAGAGGACGGCCAGGATGGCCAGATCCGCGGGTCCGGGAGCGAGGCTCGCGCTCATCTGGAGGGCGGCACCGGCCCAGGCGATCGAGAGGGCGAGGACCGGGGACCGCCGGTGCAGCACCAGCGCGACCGCGAGCACGCCCGCGACCAGCAGCTGCATCGCGCCCTCCACCCCGGCGAACGGGAGGCCGGCGACGAGGAGGAGCACCAGCGCCTGACCACCGGCGACCCCCACCGCGAAGGGGTCCTGCGGACCGGCGACCCGGGTCAGCAGCGCGTCGATCCGATCGCCCGCGAGGACCGGCGCCCGCAGCGCGTTGAGGTACACGAGGACCTTCGCCGCACCGAGCACGGAGGCGACCGCGAGGGCGACCAGGGCGAGGACCACGAACTCCACGCGCGCCGGGAGCCCGGACGGATCGAGCGGGCCGGAGAGGCCGAGCGCGACGGTGACGCCGCCGATCCCGGCGAGGATCAGGCCGCCCGCGAGCGCCAGGGCACGGGTCCAGGGGCCCACCCGGCGGGTCGTCTGCCAGAGGACGACCAGGCCGACGAGCACCCCGTCGACGGGGACGCCGCCGAGCAGGACGCCTCCGTCGGCGAGCGCGCCGACCGCGACGAGCGAGGGGGCGAGCGCGGGCAGGAATCCCGCGACCGCGAGGGCCAGCGCGAGCACGAGGCCGCCGGCGATCCGCTCGGTCGGAGTGACCCCGGTGAGCCCGAGCAGCAGGTGGAGGGCGGCGAGCAGCGCCCCGGCGATCGGCAGGGCCGCCGGTCGGTCGAGGAGGGCGCGCATGAGGACCACGCTACGGGTCCGCGCGCCCGGGGGCGTCGTCCTGGAGGGTGACCGCCGTCGTGCTCCGGCGTCAGAAGCCCAGGCGCCCCAGCAGCTTCGGGTCGCGCTGCCACTCCTTGGCGACCTTCACCCGGATGGAGAGGAACACGCGGCGGCCCAGCAGGCGCTCGATCTGCTCGCGGGAGACGGCTCCCACCTCGCGCAGACGCTGGCCGCCCTTGCCGATGATGATGCCCTTCTGGCTGTCGCGCTCCACGAAGACGTTGGCGTAGATGTCGATCAGCGAGCCGTCCTCGCGCTCGACCATATCGTCGAGCGTCACGGCGAGGGAGTGCGGCAGCTCGTCCGAGACGCCCTCGAGGGCGGCCTCGCGGATGAACTCGGCGATCCGCGAGGACAGGTCCTCGTCGGTCACCGCCTCCTCCGGGTAGAGGGCGGGCGAGACGGGCATCAGGCGCAGGAGCTCGACGGCCAGGACGTCCAGCTGCTCCTCGGTCACGGCCGAGATCGGCACGATCGTGTCCCACTCGCGCAGCTCCGAGACGGCGAGCAGCTGCTTCGCCACGGACTTCTTCGAGGAGAGGTCCACCTTCGAGACGATCGCGACCTTCCGGGCGCGCGGGAAGGAGTCGAGCTGCTCGTTGATGAAGCGGTCTCCCGGGCCGATCGGCTCGTCCGCGGGGAACAGCATCCCGATGACGTCGACGTCGCCGAGGGTCGAGGTGACGAGCGAGTTCAGCCGCTCTCCGAGGAGCGTGCGCGGCCGGTGGATGCCGGGGGTGTCGACGACGATCAGCTGGCCGTCGGTGCGGTGCACCACGCCGCGGATAGCGCGCCGCGTGGTCTGGGGCTTCGAGCTCGTGATGGCGATCTTCTCGCCGACGAGGGCGTTCGTGAGCGTCGACTTGCCCACGTTCGGGCGGCCGACGAAGGACACGAAGCCCGCCCGGTAGGGAGCGGCGGCGGGAGTGGTGTCGGTCATCGTGCGTCCTCGTGCTGATCGCCCGTGGCTCCGCGGGTGGGAGCCGTGCTCGGGCTGGGGGTGGTGGTGCCGCCGTCCGCGATGATCGCGACGGGGCCGGTGCCGGGCTCGCCGGCGGTGTCCAGATCGGGATCGCGGCGGACGATCACCGTGGAGATGGTCCCACGGCGCGGGTCCGCCTGCTCGGCCTCGAGCAGCACTCCGCCGATCCGCGCCGTCGCGCCGCGCTCGGGGAGGCGCCCGTAGGCCTTGGTCAGCAGTCCGCCGACCGAGTCGACGTCGTCGTCCTCGAGGTCGAGCTCGAACAGCTCGCCGAGCTCGTCCACCGGCAGGCGCGCCGAGACGCGGTAGACCCCGGGCGCCGTCTCCTCGAAGAGGTCGACCTCGCGGTCGTACTCGTCGGAGATGTCGCCGACGAGCTCCTCGATCAGGTCCTCCAGCGTCACCAGGCCCGCGATGCCGCCGTACTCGTCGACCACCATCGCGAGGTGGTTGGACTCGAGCTGCATCTGGCGGAGCAGCTCGTCGGCCTTCTTCGACTCGGGCACGAACAGCGCCGGGCGCGCGAGATCGGCGACCGTGTCGTCGTCGTCCGGCCGCTCGTAGGTGTGCCGGGCCACGTCGCGCAGGTAGAGCACGCCGAGGACGTCGTCGACGCCGTCGCCGATGACGGGGAGCCGGGAGATGCCGCGGCTCAGCAGGAGCCCCATGCCGGCGCCGACGGAGGAGGTCGCCTCGATCGTCACCATGTCGGTGCGGGGCACCATCACCTCGCGGACGAAGGTGTCGTTGAACTCGAAGATCGAGTGGATCAGCTCGCGGTCGTCCTGCTCGAGCACGTCCTGCTCGGTCGCCTCGTCGACCATGCTGAGCAGCTGCTCCTCGGAGGAGAACCCCGCCGAGCGCCCGGTCCCCGGCGTCACCCGGTTGCCGAGAGCCACGAGCCCGTGCGCGACCGGGCCCAGCGCGAGCCGGAGCACGTGCACAAGCGAGGCGCTGGTGGACAGGACCGCGCGGGCGTTGGCGCGCCCGACGCTGCGGGGGCTGGAGCCGACCAGGACGAACGAGACCGCCGCCATGATCAGGACCGCCAGCAGGAGCGCGAGCCAGAGCTGCGGGACCTCGACGACCAGCACCGTGGTGACGAACACCGCGGCCGTCGTCTCGGCCGCGATCCGCGAGAAGTTGACGACGTTGACGTGGGCGCTCATGTCGCCCGCGATCGCGCGGAGAGCGCGGGTGCTGCGGGAGTGCTGGGCCATGTCGAGCAGGTCGCTGCGCGAGAGGACGCCGAGGGCGGCGTCGGTCGCGGCGAACCAGCCGCCGACGGCGACGAGCGCGAGGGCGGCGATGAGGAGCTGGAGAGTGGGCACGGCGCGCTCTAGCGGCGTCGCTCGCTGATGTGGAAGCCGACCAGGATGTCGCGCTGGATGCCGAACATCTCGCGCTCCTCCTCCGGCTCGGCGTGATCGAAGCCGAGCAGGTGAAGGAGCCCGTGGGCGGTCAGCAGCTGCAGCTCGTCGAGCACGGAGTGGCCGGCCGACTCGGCCTGGGACTGCGCGACCTGCGGGCAGAGCACGATGTCGCCGAGGAGCCCCGCGGGGGTCTGCTCGTCCTCGGTCCCGGGACGCAGCTCGTCCATCGGGAAGCTGAGCACGTCGGTCGGCCCCGGCTCGTCCATCCACTGCACGTGCAGCTGCTCCATCGCGCCCTCGTCGACCAGCACGATCGCGAGCTCGGCGTCGGGGTGCACGTGGAGCGAGTCGAGCGCGTAGCCGGCGAGGCGCAGCAGGGCGGCCTCGTCGACGGGGACGCTCGACTCGTTGTTGATCTCGATGCTCACGGGGGCGGGTCTTCCTTCGGTTCGGGAGGGGCGGGCGGGCTCAGCCGCGCGGAGGCTGGCGGTCGCCGGGTGGGCGGGCGGCCTGGCCGCGGCGCTCGGCGCGGTTCGCGAACTCCCGGGCCTGCTCGCGCTCGAAGTGCTGCGCCTGCTTCTGCTGGTCGTACTCGGTGTACGCGTCCACGATGCGGCCGACCAGGCTGTGGCGCACCACGTCCTCGCTGGTCAGGCGCGAGAAGTGGATGTCGTCGATGCCGTCGAGCACGCGCGTCACGAGGCGGAGTCCGCTCGCGCCGGTCGGCAGGTCGACCTGGGTGATGTCGCCGGTGACGACCATCTTGGAGCCGAAGCCGAGGCGGGTGAGGAACATCTTCATCTGCTCGGGCGTCGTGTTCTGCGCCTCGTCGAGCACGACGAACGAGTTGTTGAGCGTGCGCCCGCGCATGTAGGCGAGCGGTGCGACCTCGATCGTGCCGGCCGCGAGCAGCTTCGGGACGATCTCTGGGTCCATCATCTCGTTCAGCGCGTCGTAGAGCGGGCGCAGGTACGGGTCGATCTTGTCGGTGAGCGAGCCTGGCAGGTAGCCCAGCCGCTCCCCCGCCTCGACCGCCGGGCGTGTCAAGATGATCCGCTCGACCTCCTTGCGCTGCAGCGACTGCACGGCCTTCGCCATCGCCAGGTAGGTCTTGCCGGTTCCGGCCGGGCCGATGCCGAAGACGATGGTGTTCTGATCGACCGCGTCGACGTACTCGCGCTGCCCGAGCGTCTTGGGCCTCACGCTCCGTCCGCGTGCCGTGAGGATGGCCTGGCCGAACGCCTCGGCCGGGCTCACCGGCCCGCCGTTCTGCAGGATGCGGGCGGACTCGCGCACGCCCTCCGGGTCGAGATCGTGCCCGCTCGCGGTCATGCGCACCAGTTCTTCCACCAGGCGCGTCGCAGCGGTGACGGGCTCGCGCTCGCCGTCGAGCGTCACCTCGTTGCCGCGCACGTGCACCCGGACATCGGGGAATCGTCCTTCGACCGCTCGGATGAGGCGGTCCTGGGGTCCGAGGAGGCGAACCATCGCGACTCCGTCGACGGCGACGACGCGCCGCGTCGTCTCGGACGCGTCCGCGCCGGGGGCGGGACGCTCGTCGGGGCTCGCGCCCGTGTTCTCAACCGGTGGCAAGGGAGCCTCCCGTCTGGTGGCCGCCCAGGACGTGGGCGTGCACGTGGAACACGGTCTGGCCCGCCTCTTCGCCGGAGTTGAAGACGAGGCGGAACTGACCGTTGCTGTGGGCGTCGGCGAGCGACTGGGCGACCTGCACCATCTCGGCGAGCAGGGCGGGATCGGCGGCGGCGAGGGCGGCGACCGTGGCGTGCTCCTGGGTCTTCGGGAAGACGAGGAGGTGGACGGGCGCCTTCGGCTCGATGTCGGTGATCGCGAGGATGCGCTCGTTCTCGAACACCACATCGGCCGGGATCTCGCCCTGGACGATGCGCGTGAAGACGGTGGGTTCGCTCATGCACTCATCTTAAACGGGGCCCGTGCGCGACGGGCGCCGCGTTCGCCCACGGCACCCTGCTCCGGCGCCCCGAGGCGGCTGTGGAGGAGCGTCACCAGCGGCCCAGGCGGGCCGAGAGGACGGCGATGGCAGCGGGACCTGCGGTCGAGGTGCGCAGGACGGAGTCGCCGAGCGCGACGGCCTCGGCGCCCGCCTCCGCGAGCAGCCGCAGCTCCTCCGGAGCGATGCCGCCCTCGGGCCCGACGACGAGCACCAGGTCGCGTCCGTCCGGGACCACCTGGGAGAGCCGCGCCTGCGCCGAGGGCTCGAGGACCAGCACGCGGGACGTCGCGGCGCGCGCGACGAGACCGCGCACCTGCTCGAGCGGCGCGACCTCGGGCACCCGGGGGCGCAGCGACTGCTTGCTCGCCTCGCGCACGATGGCGCGCCAGCGCTCGCGCCCCTTCTCCTCCTTCGGGCCGGACCACCGCGAGATCGACCGCACGGCCTGCCACGGGACGACCTCGTCCACCCCGAGCTCGGTCGCCGCCTGCACGGCGAGCTCGTCGCGGTCGCCCTTCGCGAGCGCCTGCACGAGGACCAGGCGCGGGGACGGCACCGGGGACTCCTGCACCGACTCCACGACGAGCACCACTCGCGTCGGCTCCGCGCTCTCGACGACCGCGGTCGCGACGAGTCCGCGCCCATCCCCGACCCGGACGCTCTCGCCCGCGCGGATCCGGCTGACGGTCGCGGCGTGCCGTGCCTCCGCGCCGGTGAGCGCGAGCCGGCCCCCGACGACGAAGCCCTCGGAGTCCAGCGACTCGTCGATGTAGTGGTGCGCCACGGGCTCAGCCCAGGAAGCGGTCGCGGAGCTTGGAGAACAGGCCCTGCTGGAAGTGGGTCAGCGCGGGCTTCTGCGGCTTGTAGTGCTTCGCCAGCTCCTGGACCAGCTCCCGCTCGCGGTGGCCCAGCTTCGTCGGGGTGACGACCTGGATGCCGATGCGGAGGTCGCCGCGTCCGCTGCCCCGCAGGCGCG
Source organism: Rathayibacter sp. RFBD1 (assembly GCF_002932915.1). Taxonomy (NCBI): domain Bacteria; kingdom Bacillati; phylum Actinomycetota; class Actinomycetes; order Micrococcales; family Microbacteriaceae; genus Rathayibacter; species Rathayibacter sp. RFBD1. The sequence continues at coordinate 110,863 of NZ_PSWQ01000021.1, read as the reverse complement.
TGACTCCGCGTCCCTTGATCGTGACGATCTCGGTGCTCTGCGTGCCCGGCTTGATCTCGATCTCGATGTCGCCGTCGAGCGCCTTGAGCGACGCCGTGGAGCCGAGGATCGCGTCCGTCATCTGCACCTCGAGGGTGCAGAGCAGGTCGTCGCCGTTGCGGCTGAAGACGTCGTGGTGCTTGACCTTGATCTCGAGGTACAGGTCGCCGTTGGGGCCGCCGGCCGGGCCGACCTCGCCGCTGCCGGGCATCTGCAGGCGCAGGCCCGTGTCGACTCCCGCGGGGACGTCGACGGGGATGGTGCGGCGGGCGCGGACGCGTCCCTGGCCCTGGCAGGTGGAGCAGGGGGTCGCGATGACGGTGCCGTAGCCGCGGCAGGTGCCGCAGGGGCTGGCCGTCATCACATTGCCCAGGAGCGAGCGGACCGTGCGCTGGATCTGGCCGGAGCCGTGGCAGATGTCGCAGGTCACCGGCGAGGTGCCGGGCTGGCAGCACGAGCCCTGGCACGTCTCGCAGAGCACCGCCGTGTCGACCTCGAGGTCGCGGTGGGTGCCGAAGATGACCTCGTCGAGCGAGACCTCCACGCGCAGCAGGGCGTCCTGGCCGCGCTCGCGGCGGGAGCGCGGCCCGCGGGACGAGCCCTGCGCGCCCTGCCCGAAGAAGGTCTCGAAGATGTCGCCGAACCCGCCGAAGCCCTGGCCGCCGCCGCCGAAGCCCTCCTGGGGCCCGCGGTCGTACTGCGCCCGCTGCTGGGCGTCGCTCAGGACGTCGTAGGCGTGCGTGACGAGCTTGAAGCGCTCGGAGGCGTCCGCGCTCGGGTTGACGTCGGGGTGCAGCTCGCGGGCGAGTCGGCGGTACGCCTTCTTGATCTCGTCGGCGGAGGCGTCGCGGTCGACGCCCAGCACTTCGTAGTGATCGGCCACAGGTGGCTTCGTCCTTCGTTCGTGGGTCGGTGGGCCGGGCACGGCGCACCGGGGGGATCCGGCGAGGGCCGGGAGGTCGGGCCTACTCCTCGCCGAGGAGGCGCGAGAGGTAGCGGGCGACGGCGCGCACCGCGGTGATGTTGCCGGAGTAGTCCATCCGGATCGGGCCGAGCACGCCCAGGCGCGAGACCTGGCCGCCCGCGGTGTTGTACCCGCTCGTGAGCACCGAGGTCTCCTGCAGCCCGAACGGCGCGTTCTCGCGGCCGATGCGCACCGAGATGCCCCGGGGGTCCGGGGTCATCTCGGCGAAGAGGCGCAGCAGCTCCACCTGCTCCTCGATCGCCTCGAGCACGGGGTAGATGCTGCCCGAGAAGTCCTCCTCGGTGCGGACGAGGTTGGCGGCGCCGGCCATGACCAGGCGGTCCTGCCGGTTGGCGCCGACCTGCTCGAGCAGGGTCTGCACGATCGGCGTCAGCACGTGGCGCCGCTCGGGGCTGAAGCGCTCCGCGACGGAGCCGAGCGTCTCGGCCGCCTGCTGGAGCCCGAGGCCCAGCACGGCCGTGTTGAGCTTCGCGCGGATCTCACCGAGGAGCGCGTCGTCCACGTCCTCCGGGGTCTCGAGCACGCGCTGGTCGACCCGGCCGGTGTCGGTGATCAGCACCGACAGGAGGCGGCGGGGAGCGAGGGCGACGAGCTCCACGTGGCGCAGCCGCGCGGCTCCGAACGACGGGTACTGCACGAGCGCGACGCTGTTGGTGAGCTGCGAGAGCAGGCGGACGGTCTTGACCAGCACCTCGTCGAGGTCCGGGCTCTGCCCGAGGAACGTCTCGATCGCCTGGCGCTGCGCGGAGGTGAGCGGGCGCAGGTCGGCGAGCTGGTCGACGAAGAGGCGGTAGCCCTTGTCGGTCGGCACGCGGCCGGACGAGGTGTGCGGAGCCGCGATCAGCTCCTCCTCCTCCAGCTGGGCCATCTCGTTGCGGATGGTGGCGGCCGAGACGCCGAACGCGTGGCGCTCGACGATCGACTTGGAGCCCACCGGCTCCCGGTTCGCCACGTAGTCCTGCACGATCACGCGCAGGACCTGGAGACCGCGCTCCGTGACCATACGACCGACCTCCCGCCGGACTCCGAGTGCCCGCGGGCACGACCGTCTGCGGCGCTGACGCCGCGCGGAGCCTGGCACTCCGCAACTCTGAGTGCCAATCATAACCGGGAGGCGGACCGCCCGGCGGGGTTGCGCGGGGATCGGCCGGGGTGCACTCCTGCAGGGCCGCGGGGAGGAGCCCCGTCATCCCCGAGGAGGAGGTCCCGCGCGGCCCGGTGCGGAGGGAGTCGCCGCATGCCACGATGGACGCCGAGCGCACGGGGGACGCCCGTCGCCGCCGCCGGAACGGAGACCATCATGTCGGCCACCCCTCCCCCGCCCCCCGTCTACGGGACCCCGGCTCCGCCGCTGAACCCGGCGGACGAGAAGACCTGGGCGATCGTCACGCACGTGACCGGCATCTTCTTCAGCTTCCTGCCCTCGCTGATCGTCTTCCTGGTCTTCAAGGGGCGCGGACCGTTCCTCGAGGCGCACGCCAAGACGGCCCTCAACTTCCACCTGACGACGCTGATCGCCTACGTCGCCGGGACGATCCTGTCCTTCGTGCTCGTCGGCTTCATCGTGTTCCTGGTCGTGCCGATCCTGGTGATCGTCTTCGCGATCATCGCCTCGGTGCGCGCCAGCGCGGGCGAGTACTACACCTATCCGCTCAGCATCCCGTTCTTCAAGTAGCCGCGGAACCGGGCGGCCGTGCGTCGGCCGCCCCGGGATCCGGCCTCAGCCGTCGGTGAGGCGGCGCACGACCGCGTCGGCCAGCAGACGGCCGCGCAGAGTCAGCACGATCCGGCCGCCGAGCGCCGCCCGGCCGTCGACGAGGCCGTCGGCGATGAGCCCCGCCACCTCGCTGCGCCGACCGGCGTCGATCGCGTCGATGGGCAGCCCGTCCGCCAGGCGCGAGCGCAGCAGCACGTCCTCCACCCGCCGCGTCCCCGCGTCGAGCGTCTCCCGCCCGGCAGCGGGCGAGGCCCCGGTGCTCAGCCGGTCGGCGTAGGCCGCCGGGTGCTTCACGTTCCACCAGCGCACGCCTCCGACGTGGCTGTGCGCGCCGGGACCGACGCCCCACCAGTCGTGGCCGAGCCAGTACGAGAGGTTGTGCCGGGAGCGGTGGGCGTCGTCGCGCGCCCAGTTGCTGACCTCGTACCAGGAGTACCCGGCAGCGGCCAGGCGCGCGTCGGCGAGCTCGTACATGTCGGCGGTGAGGTCGTCGTCCGGGGTCGCGACCTCGCCGCGGCGGATCTGCCGGGCGAGCTTCGTGCCGTCCTCCACGATCAGGGCGTAGGCCGAGAGGTGGTCCGGCCGGTTGGCGAGCGCGGAGTCGAGCGACCGCTCCCAGTCGGCGAGGGACTCCCCCGGAGTGCCGTAGATGAGGTCGAGGCTGACCTGCAGGCCGGCCTCCCGCGCCCACTCGACCACGAGCGGGACCCGCTCCGGGTCGTGGGTGCGCTCGAGCGTGGCGAGGACGTGCGGCACGGCCGACTGCATCCCGAAGCTGACGCGGGTGAAGCCCGCCTCGGCCAGCGCGCGGAGGTAGGCGGCGTCGACGGAGTCCGGGTTCGCCTCGGTGGTGATCTCGGCGTCGGGCGCGACCCCGAAGTGGGTGCGGAGGCCGCCCAGCATCCGCACCAGGTCGCCGGCGGGCAGGAGGGTGGGCGTCCCGCCGCCGAAGAAGACCGTGCGGGCGGGGCGCCGGGGCAGGCCCGCGCGCTGGAGCACCTCGGCACCGAGAGCCATCTCGGTGATCGCCTCGTCGGCGTAGTCCTGCTGCTTCGCCCCGCGGAGCTCGGTCGCCGTGTAGGTGTTGAAGTCGCAGTAACCGCAGCGGACCCGGCAGAACGGCACGTGCACGTAGAGGCCGAGGTCGCGCTGCTCCACGCCGTCGACGACGGACGCGGGCAGTCCGCCGTCGAGCGGAGCAGGATCGGCGATCGGGAGGGCGCTCCCCACGTCAGCTGACGCGCGCCGGCAGCAGCGCGCGCAGGTACTTGGCGACCTGGCGCTTCTGCACGGCGCGCAGCACCGGCGCGCCCAGGCGGTAGAGACGGGTGGAGGGACGCGAGAAGACCCGGATGACGAGCCAGACGGAGTCGTCCGCGCGCTTCTCGACGACGAAGGACTCCTCGCCGCTCTCGGGGTGGCCCTCGAGGGTGCCGTAGGCGAAGCCGACCTGGTCGGGCTCGTCGACGACGTAGACCACGCGGACCGGGGCGTCGAAGACGCGGCCGAGCAGGGTCACGCGGAGCACGGCGGTCACGCCGGCGGTGATGTAGGGGGTGCCGTCGGGAGCGAAGTGCTCCTCCGTCGGCCGGCTGACGAGGTCGATCGGGGTGCCCGCCGCGTCGAAGTTGACGCCGGTGTACTGCACGCCGCTCCCGCTGGTGATGTCGGTCACCTCGATGCCGCTGCCGCGCTGCACGCCCCAGGTCATCAGGGAGGCGGTGGTGATGGCGAAGCGCTCGTCGCCCGAGCCGAGACGGGCCTCGAAGCGCTCGGCCGTGAAGCCGTCCGGCGGGTACTCGAGCAGGTCGGGTGCCAGAGTGCCGCCGACGGCCGCATAGGTGACCTGCGGCTGGCCCTCGAAGTTGGAGCGGCGGATGCTCACGTCCCGACCTTCTTCCCGGACTCCTCGAGCGCGGCGCGCGTCGAGTCCGCGTGCCGGGTGGTGCTGTCCATCCGACCCAGCGTATCCGACCGTCGGCGCCCCGAGCCGGGAACGACGGAGGGCCCTCCCCCGCCGGAGCGGGAGGAGGGCCCTCGTCGTGGTGCGGGTCGGGTCAGCTGCAGGGAGTCAGCTTCTGGACGGCCGGCGACAGGGTGCCGGTGCCGCCGAGGAGGACGACGCGCGTCGCTCCGCCGGCCTTGATGTCCTGCAGCACCTTGACCGGCACGCAGGTCGGGGGCACGGCGAAGAGGGGGCTCCCCGTGCGCCCGGCGGCCGCGGCTCCGGCCAGGGCGTCGGGGAAGTTCTCTCCGGTGGCCAGGAACACGGTCTTCGACCCGCGGGGGAAGGCCGCCCGGTTGAGCTGCTCCGAGGTGTCGTAGCGGTCGACCCCGCCGATGCGGGTGACGACCGGTCCGGCCGGCACCGTGAGGGAGTTCTGGATGCCGGCGCTGACCGACAGCTCGGAGCCCGCGATGGTGAGCACCGGAGGCCGGAGCCCCCTCAGGATCCCGACAGTGGTCGGGTCGGCCGCCGGGAGGCCGCCGTTCACGAGGACGACGGGGGCCGAGTTCTTGCCCGCGGCGGCGGTGGCGCTGAGCGCGTCGGGGAACTTCTCGCCGGTCGCGAGCCAGGCCCCCTTCGGCGAGCCGCCGCCGAAGGCGCTCTCGATGATCTTCCGCGACGTGTCGTAGCGGTCGGTGCCTCCGAGGCGGAAGACCCTCCCGTTCGCGTACTGGCCGAGGTCGGTGGCGAGGGCGTCGCTGACGCTGAGGTCGGAGCCGACGACGACGATCCGCTGGGGCTTGAGACGGGTGAGCTCGTCGCGGACGACCTGGCTCACCGAGTCGCGGTCGACCAGGAGGAGCGGGCCGCCCTGCTTCGCGGCGGCGGGACCGGCGCTGAGCGCGTCGGGGAAGTTCGCGCCGGTGGCGATGTAGACGACGGGGACGCCGGGGGTGTCGAAGGTCGCCTTCGAGATCTCGACGGCGGTGCCCTGGCGGTCGGTGCCCGCGAGGCGGACGACCTCCGGGCCGGTGCCCGGCGTCGGCGTCGGGGTGGTGGTCGACGGGACGACGCGCAGCGGCGCGCGCACGATGACGCCGGTGCCGGAAGGCTGCTCCCCGCCGCGGCTGAGTCCCTTCACCTCGACCGACGGGGCGCCGAGCGGCGTCGTGTCGCTGAAGGTGAGGTAGCGGTCGAAGAACTCCTGGGTCGGACGGATCGCGATGCCCCGTCCGCCCTCGACGACCGTGGGGGCGGCCTTCAGGCGGCCACCGTCCTCCGTTCCGACCGTGGCGCTGAGGCCCGCGAGGTCGAAGAAGCCGGGGACACCGGAGTCGAGGACGATGACGTCGCCCGCGCCGGCCTCGGTGACGGTGCCGCCGCCGGCCCAGAATTCGCCGCCGACGGCGCGGTCGGAGGAGGTGGACGTCGACAGGTCGAGGTCGGCCTCCGCGGACCCGCTCGCAGCAGTCACCTGGAGGTCGGCGGAGAGGGCGAGGACGAAGCCGGTCCGGTCGACGCCGGCCGGAGCGTACGCGTCGTCCGCCTCGTCCTCGGCGCCGTTCAGGAGGAGCGAGAGCGAGGTGCCGCCGAAGGAGCCGGCGGCGCGCCCGATCGGGATGTCGATCGAGTTGGTGGCGGTGTCGACGACGGATTCGCCGCTCGCGACGTCCGTCGCGGTGCTGCCCAGCTGCCACGTCACGACCCGGTAGCCGGGGTGCGACCACTCGGTGAAGGTGTCGGGAGCGGTGGAGTCGGGCAGCTCGACGGTCAGCGTGGTCGCGTCTGCGGCCACCGGCAGCGGCACGTCGGTGCCGAACCGGGCGCTGTCCGACCAGAAGTAGGGCGCGGGCGCGACCGGGATCACCTTGTTCGCTGCCGAGGCCGGTCCCGCCGCCACCAGCGATCCCGCTGCGACGGCCGCGATGCTCGCGAGCGCCGCCCCCGTCCTGATCCAGCGCTTCCTCGTGCTCGTAGGCACCACGGACTACCACCCTTCGTCATGGTGGAGGACCGGTCGTCGACGCTGCAGCCCCCCGTGCGGATCGATCCCGATCCACGGCCGCGTCCTGGCGTCCGAAAGCTATCGGTCCGCTGTGAGGCGCCGCAATCCCCGCGGACACGATGTCCCGGACGGGGGGTGCGTCACCCGTCCGGGAGGGGGGACAGGCGCCGACGACGGGGCTCGCGCTACTTCTTGTCCTTCGTCTCGACGTCGCCCGAGAGCGCGGCGATGAACGCCTCCTGGGGGACCTCGACGCGGCCGACCATCTTCATCCGCTTCTTGCCCTCCTTCTGCTTCTCGAGGAGCTTGCGCTTGCGGGTGATGTCGCCGCCGTAGCACTTGGCGAGGACGTCCTTGCGCATCGCGCTGATCGACTCGCGGGCGATGATCCGGGCGCCGATGGCGGCCTGGATCGGCACCTCGAACTGCTGACGCGGGATCAGCTTGCGCAGGCGCCCCGTCATCAGCACGCCGTAGGCGTAGGCCTTCTCCCGGTGCACGATCGCGCTGAACGCGTCGACCTGCTCGCCCTGCAGCAGGATGTCGACCTTCACGAGGTCGGCCTCCTGCGAGCCGGCGGGCTCGTAGTCGAGCGAGGCGTAGCCGGCGGTCTTGGACTTGAGGTTGTCGAAGAAGTCGAAGACGATCTCGCCGAGGGGCATGTGGTAGCGGATCTCGACCCGGTCCTCGCCCAGGTACTCCATGCCGATCAGGGTCCCGCGGCGGCTCTGGCAGAGCTCCATGATCGTGCCGACGTAGTCCTTCGGCGCGAGGATCGCGGCCTTGACGATCGGCTCCGTGACGGCGGCGATCTTGCCGACGGGGAACTCGCTCGGGTTCGTGACGGTGACGGTCTTCTTGTCCTCCGTCGAGACCTCGTAGATGACCGAGGGCGCCGTGGTGATGAGGTCGAGACCGAACTCGCGCTGCAGGCGCTCGGTGATGATCTCGAGGTGCAGGAGGCCGAGGAACCCGCAGCGGAAGCCGAAGCCGAGCGCCACCGACGTCTCGGGCTCGTAGACGAGCGCCGCGTCCGAGAGCTTGAGCTTGTCGAGGGCCTCGCGCAGGTCCGGGTAGTCGCTGCCGTCGATCGGGTACAGGCCCGAGAAGACCATCGGGAGCGGCTCGGTGTAGCCGGGCAGCGCCTGCGTCGCGGGCTTGGACGCCGTGGTGACGGTGTCGCCGACCTTCGACTGGCGCACGTCCTTCACACCGGTGATCAGGTAGCCCACCTCGCCGACCGCGAGACCCTGCGTCGCGACGGGCTCGGGGCTCGACACGCCGATCTCGAGGATCTCGTGCGTGGCGCGGGTCGACATCATCTGGATCTTCTCGCGCGGCGAGAGCTTGCCGTCGATCATCCGGACGTAGGTGACCACCCCGCGGTAGGCGTCGTACACGGAGTCGAAGATCATGGCGCGCGCAGGGGCGGAGGGGTCGCCGACGGGCGGCGGGATGAGCTCGGTGACGCGGTCGAGCAGCGCCTCGACGCCCATGCCGGTCTTGCCGGAGACGCGGAGGACGTCGTCCGGGTCGCCGCCGATGAGGCTCGCGAGCTCCTTCGCGTACTTCTCGGGATCCGCGGCCGGCAGGTCGATCTTGTTGAGGACCGGGATGATCGTGAGGTCGTTCTCGAGCGCGAGGTAGAGGTTCGCGAGCGTCTGGGCCTCGATGCCCTGCGCCGCATCGACCAGGAGGATCGCGCCCTCGCAGGCCGCCAGCGAGCGGCTGACCTCGTAGGAGAAGTCGACGTGGCCCGGAGTGTCGATCATGTTCAGGGCGAACGTGCGCCCGTCGCGCTCCCACGGCATCCGCACGGCCTGCGACTTGATCGTGATGCCGCGCTCGCGCTCGATGTCCATGCGGTCGAGGTACTGCGCGCGCATCGCCCGGTCCTCGACGACACCCGTGATGCCGAGCATCCGGTCGGCGAGGGTGGACTTGCCGTGGTCGATGTGGGCGATGATGCAGAAGTTGCGGATGGACGCCGGATCGGTAGCGGCGGGCTCGAGCCCGGAGTGTGCACGTGGAGACATCGTGGGACCAGTGTCCCATGCCCGGCGGCGGAGGCCGGGACCGGCGGCTACAGATCGAGTCCGTAGGTGCGGGTGGGCTCGACGCCGGGCGGGTTCTCCCGCTCGCCGAGGCGGACGAAGCCCATGCTCTCGTAGAGGGCGTGCGCGGTGGTCATCAGCGTGCCGCTGTTCATCACGACCCGCTGGAGGCCCCGCTCGGCGGCGAGCATCACGACGAACTCGGTGAGCAGCCGCCCGAGACCCCGCCCACGTGCCTCCGGGCCGACGGCGAGAAGCCGCCAGTCCATCTCGCCGGGGCGGCCGAGCTCGTACAGGTTGGCGCCCGGGCGCGCAGTGGTGACCGTGGCGAGGATCCGCCCGTCGCCCTCGACGGCGACCCAGACCTCGCCCTCGACGTCGTGCCGGGCGACCGCGGCGACGTCGGCGGCGTACTCCTCCCCCAGCTCGTAGTCGTGGGCGTAGGCGGCGAGCCGCAGGCGCGAGACCTCGTCGTACTCCTCCGCCCGGACGCGCCGGACCAGCACCTCGGCGGCGCTCATCCGCGCACCGGGGCCGGGAGGGCGCGCAGCCCGTGCTCGAGCGCGGCGGGATCCGCGGCGAGGCAGACGCGGATCCAGCCCTCGCCGGTGCGGCCGAAGGCGCTGCCGGGCGCGACGGCGACGAGGGTCTCGAGGAGGAACGACTCGACCCACGAGGCGACGTCCCCGCCGGTCGCGTGCGCCATGTCGATCCACAGGTAGAACGCGCCCTCGGGCTCGCGGTAGGCGATCCCCCGCTCGTCGAGCACGCCCGTCGCGAGCCGCAGGTTGGCGAGGTAGTGGTCGGAGGCGGCGGCCACCGCGTCCTGCGGCCCGGTCAGAGCGGCGAGGGCGGCGCGCTGGTCCGGAGTGGCGACGCAGCTGATCGCCGCCTCCTGCACCGTGACCATGATCGACGTGAAGCCGGGAGGCGTCACGAGGTAGCCGACGCGGACGCCGGTCATCGCGTAGGTCTTCGAGAAGGAGAAGACGCTGAGGACGCGGTCGGCGTCGTCCCCGCGCTCCTGCGCGATCGCCGCGAGGCTCACGTGCGGGCGCCCGTAGGTGAAGTACTCGTAGACCTCGTCGCTGAGCACCCACAGGTCGTGGCGCCGGGCGATGTCGAGCAGGCGCTCGAGGACCTCCCTCGGGAACACCACGCCGAGCGGGTTGGACGGGCTGTTGACGATCAGGACGCGGGTCCGGTCGGTGATCAGGCGCTCGACCTCCTCGGGATCGGGGAGGAAGGCGTTCTCAGCGCGCAGCGTGTACGGCACGGGGACGGCGCCGATGGTCCGCGCGTTGGTCGTGAAGACGGTGTAGCCCGGGTCGGGGATGAGCACCTCGTCGCCGGGCCCGAGCAGGAGCGTCATCGCCTGGTGCAGCGCCTGCGTGGCGCCGACGGTCACCCAGACCTGCTCGACGTCCGCCTCGATGCCGTTGTCCCGCGCCAGCTTCTCCACGATGGCCCGCCGGAGCTCGGGGACGCCGCCGTTGGGCCCGTAGCGGGTGTCGTCGGCCGCCCACGCCGCCCGGGCCGCCTCGATGATGTGCGGCGCGGTCGGCACGTCGGGCTCGCCCACCGCGAGGAGCGTCACTCCGTCGAGCCGCAGCGCGATCTCGAACAGGTGGCGGATGCCCGAGGGCGGCACCGCGGAGAGGTGATCGGCGAGACGGGGCACCGGCGTCACGTTACCGGCGGGCCCGGGCCGCGAGACGCCACGGCGGTCCGCCTCCCCCGGCGTGTCGCCCCGGCGGCCCCGACCCGGACGGCGCCGCACCCGCGGGCGCGGCGCGGTTGAAGGGTGACGACGGGTGCGCTAAAGTTCCTTGTTGGCTTGCGCTCCCCCTCCGGACACCCGGCAGGCGTGGAGTGATCAGAAGCCGGCGACCTCCAGTCGCACCGCAGGGCGTTCAGACGCCCGCGGAAGGGGCACTCCGTCGAGTAGCCGGCTGCACACACGCACATCCGAGAAGAAGGTAATCCACGTGGCAAACATCAAGTCGCAGATCAAGCGCAACCTCACCAACAAGAAGGCGAACGAGCGCAACAAGGCCGTCAAGAGCGAGCTGAAGACCGCCATCCGCTCGGTCCACACCGCCATCGCCGCCGGCGACACCGAGAAGGCCGGCACCGCCCTCGCCTTCGCCGCCAAGAAGCTCGACAAGGCCGCCAGCAAGGGCGTCATCCACAAGAACCAGGCCGCGAACCGCAAGTCGGCCATCGCGAAGCAGGTCGCCGCGCTGTAGTACTGCGCGAAGCTGCAACGACGAAGGGTCCGGCCTCTGGCCGGGCCCTTCGTCGTTTCCGCTTCGCGGTCGACGGGCTCCTCGTGCCTCGTCGCCCGTCGCGCAGTCGGCTTCCGCGCTTGGTTGCGGTGGGAGGAGCGGGTTTCGTTCCGGGTACGACGATCCGCTCGCACGCGGATCGCCGGTGACCCTGCGAGGGCATCGTCCGGCTCTCGATCGGCTGCGGCCCGGTCCGCTACCGCGGAGGGTCGCGGGGGGAGGAGCGGAGAGCGTTTCGGGGTACGACGATCCGCTGACTCGCGGATCGGCGGTGAGCTGTGCCGTCTTCGACGGGCTCCTCGTTCCTCGTCGGCCGTCGCGCGGTCGGCTTACAGGGGTGGTCGCTGTGGGAGGAGCGTCCTGCGTTCCGGGTACGACGATCCGCTGACACGAGGATCGGCGGTGACCCGCACCGATCTCGACGGGCTCCTCGTGCCTCGTCGCCCGTCGCGCAGTCGGCTTCCGCGCATGGTCGCGGTGGGAGGAGCGGGTTCCGTTCCGGGTACGACGATCCGCTGACACGCGGATCGCCGGTGACCCTGCGGGGTCGTCGTCCGACTCTTCGTCGGCCGCGGTGCGACCCTGCGAGGGGAGGTGATCCCCTCACTGCTGGTCGAGCGGCCGCGGAGCGGCGTACCGAGAACCGCAGGGGACGAGGTCGGTGCGGATCGCGGGCGCAGGGTCTTTCGGGCGGGTCAGAGGCCCCGGGCGGAGACGACGGAGACCATGCGCTCGAGGGCGTACACGGGGTCGCGGGTGGCGCCCTTCACGTTCGCGTCGGCGTCGGCGACCGTCAGGATCGCGGTGCCGAGGCCCTCGCCGGTCCAGCCCTGCAGGTCGCGCCGGGCCCGGTCCACCTGCCACGGAGCGAGGCCCAGACGCGAGGCGACCTGGCCCGAGCCCTCGCGCGAGCCGGCGACCTTCGCCATGGTCCGCAGCTTGCTCGCGAACGCGGCGACGATCGGTACCGGGTCGGCACCGGAGGCGAGGGCGTGGCGGAGCCCGAGCAGCGCCTCGCCGTGACGGCCCGCGATCGCGGAGTCGGCGACGGTGAAGGCCGTGGTCTCGACGCGGCCGCCGTAGTACTTCGCCACGGTCGCCTCGGTGATCTCGCCGGTGACGTCGGACAGCAGCTGCTGGCACGCCGACGCGAGCTCGTCGAGGTCGTCGGAGAAGGCAGACACCAGGGCTCGGACGGCACCGGTGGTCGCCGTGCGGCCGGCGGTGCGGAACTCGGCGATCGCGAAGTCGACCTTGTCGCTCTCGCGCTTGAGCTCGGCGCAGACGATCTCGATACCGCCGCCCGTGCCCGAGCGGATGGCGTCGAGGAGCTTCTTGCCCCGGTTGCCGCCGCCGTGGCGGAGCACCAGGGTCGCCCCGTCCGCGGGCGCCGAGAGGTAGTCGAGGGTCTCGAGGAGGAACGCGTCCGTGCACTTCTCGACGTTCGAGACGCGGATGAGGCGGGGCTCGTCGAAGAGGGACGGGCTCGCGAGCGTCAGCAGCTCCCCCGGCGCGTAGCCGCCGGCGTCGATGTCGCTGACCTCGAGGCTCGGGTCCTCGGCCCGGAGGAACTCGCGGAGGAAGCGCAGCGCGCGGTCGGCGAGGAACTGCTCCGGGCCGGTGATCAGCACGATCGGCGCCGGCCGGGTCTGGTTCCAGGCGAGCTGCGGGATCGCCGCCTTCGAGGGCGCTGCCTTCGCGCGCGCCGGGGCCCTGCCTGCCATGCCGTGTCCTTCCGTACCGCGCCCGTCCGAGCGCCCTCCACCCTACGGCCCGCTCACGGCGCCCCGAGGCCGCCGCGGGAGCCGTCGCGCCGCTCACCCAGACCGCGATCCCGTCGCTGCGGGACGCGAGCACGACCGTACCCTCGACATCCGACCTCAGCGCCTCGACCCCGCGCTCGGCCAGCAGAGCGAGCAGCGATGGATTCGGATGTCCGTAGTCGTTCTCCGCCCCGACGGAGATCAGCCCGACGCTCGCGCCGAGCGCGTCGTAGAGGGCGGGCGACTGGTCCGCGGAGCCGTGGTGCGCGACCTTGACCACGTCGACCCGGCCGACCGGCAGCCGGGAGACGCGTCCCTGCTCCTGCTCGCCGAGGTCGCCCAGGAGTGCGACGGAGAGCGGGCCGCCGCGGGCGTCCGGGCCGATGTCGACCCGGAGGGTCACGCTCGCCTCGTTCCCCCGCAGCGCGCTCCGCCGCTCCGGCCACTCGACCCGCCAGCGCAGCGAGCCGAGCGCGCCGCTGTCGCCGCGGACCGCCTCCTGCACGGCGACCCCCGCGCCGGTGAGCGCCGCCCGGTCGCGCTCGTCGTCGCGGCCCGCGGCGGGCCCGACGAGCGCGGCGTCGGTCCGTCCGAGGACGGCCTGGAGCCCGCCGACGTGGTCGAGGTCGTAGTGAGTGAGCACCAGCAACGGGATCCGGTCCACTCCCATCAGGCGGAGGCAGGCCTCGAGCGGTGCGGGCCCGGGCCCCGTGTCGACGAGCAGCACGCCCGCGTCTCCGCGGAGGAGGACCGCGTCGCCCTGCCCGACGTCGCACATCGCGACACGCCAGTCCTCGGGAACCGAGGCGGCGCGGAGGAGCGGCGTGGCGACGGTGGTGCCGCCGGCGGCCGCGATCGCGCACGCCAGCCCGACGGCGGCGATCCGGCGCACCCGCGCGAGCCGCGGCGACTGCGTGACCAGCACGAGACCGAGCAGGGTCAGCACGGTGAGCGCGAGCGCTCCTCCCACTCCGGGCCACCAGGCGATCCTCGGGGCGGGCCACGAGTCGACGGCGCGGGCGATCGAGGCGATCCACCAGGCGGGGACGGCGGCGAGCCGGATCGCCGCGTCGGCGGCTCCGGGCCACCAGGGAGCGAGCAGGCAGCCGATGAGCCCGAGCCCGGTCGCGGCGGGTGCCGCGGGCTCGGCGAGCAGGTTGGCGAGCACTCCGTACACCGGCACCGACGGGTCCACGAGCAGCAGCACGGGCTGGCAGGCGAGCTGCGCCGCGGTCGGCACCGCGAGCAGCAGGGCGAGAGGCCGGGGCAGCACTCGACCGAGAGCGCCCGCGATCGGCTCGGCGAGCAGCAGGAGTCCGGCGGTGGCGAGGACGGACAGCACGAAGCCGAGCCTCCCCGCGATCGAGGGGTCGGCGGCCACGAGGAGGACGACGGTCGCGAGCAGAGCGGGCACGGCCGCTCCGGAGCGACGCCCGAGCCGAGCGAGGAGGACCACCGTCGCCATCACGGCGGCCCGCACCACGCTCGGCTCGGGGGTCACCAGCACGACGAAGCCGGCGAGCAGGGCGAGGGCGGCGACGGTCCGGAGGCGGCGCCCGGCGCCGAGGAGCGCCGCGATCGTCCAGCCGGCGACCACCACCACGGCGCAGTTGGCGCCCGAGACGGCGGTCAGGTGGGTGAGCGACGCGGTGCGCATCGCCTCCTCGAGCCCCGCGTCGAGCGCGGACGTGTCGCCGGTCGCGAGGCCCGGCAGCAGCCCCGCCACATCGCCGCCGACCAGCGCCGCGCGCTCGAGGAAGCGCGAGCGCAGCACCTCCGCGACGGCCGCCGCTCCCCCGGGACCGCGCCGGTCCTCAACGGACGCCGCTCTCAGCATCGTCGCCTCGCCGACGGGCCCCTCCTGCGCGGCAGCACGCGCCTCCAGGTCGAGCTCGGCGCCCACGGGCAGACGACCGCCGGGATCGGCGAGCAGCACGCGGACGGGGGCCGCGGTCGACGCGTCTCCCACCCGCAGCGCCGTCGCGTCGAACCACACTCCCCCGGTCGCGAGCGGTCGGGCACCCGTGTCGACGCGCACGGTGACCGGAGTGAGGGCGCGATCCTCCTGGGCCTCCCGCAGCGACGCCGGGTGGCCACCGGGCGCCGCAGCGACGACGGAGGTGAGGGCCAGGGCGGCACCCGCGCCCGCGACGAGCACCGCTCCGACCAGCCGCCCGCCGAGGCCGCGCCGGAGCAGGACGCACGCCGCCCCGAGGAGCACCCAGCCCGCGGCGCACCACGAGAGGCCCCCGTCGAGCACCGCCGCGACCGGCAGCATCCCGGCCGCCCACGCCGTGGTCCAGGCGGACACAGCTGCCGGCAGGAGCCGCAGGTCCGCCGCCCGCACGCTCCTCACGGCGCGACCTGGTCGCGGAACGCGGCGAGCGTCTTCTCGCCGATCCCGGGGACCTCGAGCAGCTGGTCGACGGAGGAGAACGGGCCGTTCGCCTCCCGGTGGGCGACGATCTTCTTCGCGGTCGCCGGGCCGATCTCGGGCAGCTCCTCCAGCTGGGCCGCCGTCGCCGTGCTCAGGCTCAGCACGGATCCGGCGGCGGAGGCCCCTCCTGGAGCGGCCCCGCCCGGAGCCGCTCCCGCCGCGGCCGGCGCCGCTCCCACGGCCGGCACGACGATCTGCTCGCCGTCCACGAGCCTCCGGGCCAGGTTGACCGCCGCGCGCTCCGCCGACTCCTGGAACCCTCCGGCGGCGGCGACCGCGTCCGCCACCCGCGCCTCCGGCGACAGGACGTACAGCCCCGGAGAGGCGACCTCCCCGGCCACGTGCACGTACAGCGACTCGACCGCCGCAGCAGCGGGCGCACTCGTCGACACGGCGGGCTCCAGGACCCGCTCATGACCGCTCGACCGCGCTCCCGCGAGCAGCACCGCGACCACCGCGGCGCCGATGACGAGCACGACCGCCGCTCCCACTCCCACGCGCCAGCGCGGGCGGGCGCGGCGGGGCCGCAGCAGCGCCGTCAGCTGCTCGTCGTCCGTCCCGCTGGTCTCTGGCATCCGCCGACGGTAGGACCCGGAGCGGGAGCCCCGCGGGCGGCCGAGGCCGTTCCAGGGACAACTTCCCGATTCGCGTCCTGTGAAGGAGACGCCGAGGTCACGGTGGTGCCGCCATCTCGAATGCGCGGCTCGCGAGATTCGTGTCCCATCGCTCTCTTCCTCGTGTCTTCGGAGAACGAGGACTCCGCAAGAGTAGAACACTCTCGATATCCATAAATCCTCGTCCTGAATCGCCAGGGAGAGCGTGAAAGAAACCGTGGGAAGGAAGCAGTAGACAAGCTAGGCTCCGTTACATGAGCGAGCCGATAGATCCCACGACGACGAAGCCGCCAGGCGACCCGTGGAGATCCGGTCGATTCTGGCGGATGACTGTCGCTCTCATACTGACGATCGGCTATGCGATCGCCGCCGTGTGGTTCTACAGGGAATGCAGCGGGATCCGACTTTATGAGGGCGGAGCATTGCAGAGCACGTCTCTGACGTGCGCCCCTCCTGATCTGAGCAGTGCGTCCGTTCTTGCCCTGGTCCTCGTCGTCGTCGCACTCCTCTGGCCCGACCTCTCCGAGATAGCGGTTCTCGGCATTTCTTTGAAGAGACGAGTCGAGGCCGTCGAGGCGGGTGGCGAGGTTATCCGGGACGAGGTGGAACTCCTGCGCAACACTGTGCAGCTCCAACTCGTGCAGCAGGACGCCTCCGCTTCCGCCAGCACCACGACGTCGACCATCATTCACAACTATCCCACCCCCTGGAATGCTGAGGACAGCTTGAACCTCCAGGGCGTGAGCGGATCCGGCACCGGATTGGCTCCCGAATCCACCGGCTCGAGCAAGGAAGAACGGAGTAACTCGGATCTCGTCGTCGACATTCTGCGCGAATACGAGTCTCTCGCCACGCAAGCGGGATTCAATGCCGTGCGTGGACGAGGACGGCCGAGCCTGGCCGAGGCCGACCGGAGGAAGAGGGAGACGAATTTCGTCTCGAATCACGCGGACGCCATCCGGACCGTTAGGAACCTGCGGAATGCCGTCGCTCACGCCCAAGAAGTTCCACGACGAGACCTCGAACGTGGAATCGAACTGCTCGAGGAACTGAACACCGAGGCGGCCAAGGCCCTTCCGGCCTCCGAGGGGGAACCCGAGCAGAGCTGACCCTCAGGCGAGCGTCATCGAGCAGATCGTACGCACGACGGGGCCCCTCCCACGAGAGGAGGAGCCCCGTCAGCACGAAGCGGCTAGACCGCCTTCGTCACCAGGTTCACCAGGCGCGGCGCCCGCACGATCGCCTTCACGACCTCGCGGCCGACGAGAGCCCGGGCGACGCCGGCCGTGGCCCGCGCCTTCTCCTCGAGCTCGTCGGAGGAGATCTTCGGCGAGACCTCGAGCCGGTCGCGGACCTTGCCGTCGACCTGCAGGATCGCCGTGACCTTCTCCTCGACCAGCAGCGACGGGTCGGCCTTGCGCCAGAGCGCGTGCGCGACGGTGCCCTCGTAGCCCAGGCGGTGCCACATGTCCTCGGCCGTGTACGGCGCGAACAGGTTGAGAGCCATCGCGACCACCTCGACCGCCTCGCGGACCGCGGGGTCCCCGGCCCCGGCACCCGAGTCGACGACCTTGCGGGTCGCGTTGACGAGCTCCATCAGCCGCGCGACCACGACGTTGAACTTGAACGCCTCGATCAGCGACGGGGACTCCGCGAGGAACCGGTGGGTCTGGCGGCGCAGAGCCGCGTCGCCCGACTTCCACTCGACGTCGGGCCTCGAGGTGACGTCCTTCGCCAGGCGCCAGGCGCGGGCGAGGAACTTCGCGCTGCCGCCGGGCGAGACGTCGGCCCAGTCGATGTCGTCCTCGGGCGGGCCGGCAAACGCCATCGTCAGGCGCACGGCGTCGACGCCGAACTCGTCCAGCTGGTCCGAGAGGCGGACGATGTTGCCCTTCGACTTCGACATCGCCGCGCCGTCCATCTGCACCATGCCCTGGTTGAGCAGCGCCGTGAAGGGCTCCGTGAACGACACGTAGCCCAGGTCGAACAGCACCTTGGTGATGAAGCGCGCGTACAGCAGGTGCAGGATCGCGTGCGTCACGCCTCCGACGTACTGGTCGACGGG
This sequence comes from Rathayibacter sp. RFBD1, assembly GCF_002932915.1. Lineage (NCBI taxonomy): Bacteria > Bacillati > Actinomycetota > Actinomycetes > Micrococcales > Microbacteriaceae > Rathayibacter > Rathayibacter sp. RFBD1. The sequence continues at coordinate 92,948 of NZ_PSWQ01000021.1, read as the reverse complement.
CGCCCACTTCTCGGCGAGCTTCGGATCGAAGGCCTGCGTGTCGTCCTTCGGCGAGAGGAAGCGGAGGAAGTACCACGAGGAGTCGACGAAGGTGTCCATCGTGTCCGGGTCGCGGCGGGCGGGCGAGCCGTCCACCGGGTGCGGCACGTTCACCCAGTCCTCCGCCGCTCCGAGCGGCGACGATCCCTTCGGCTGCAGGTCGAGGCCGTCGGTGGAGGGCAGGACGACGGGCAGCTGGTCCTCGGGCACCGGCACGAGCTCGCCGTCGGCTCCGTGGATGATCGGGATGGGGGTGCCCCAGTAGCGCTGGCGCGAGATCAGCCAGTCGCGCAGGCGGTAGTTCTTGGCCGAGCGGCCGCGGCCGCGCTCCTCGAGCATCCTGATGACGCGCTCGATGGCGGTGCGCTTGGAGAGCCCGTCGAGCGGCCCGGAGTTGATCAGGCGGCCGTCGCCGATCAGCGCCTCGCCGGTCGTGGCGGGGTCGAGCGAGTACTCCTTCTCGAGCGCGGCCAGCTCCTCCGGGTCTTCCGGGATGACCGGGATCGCCCCGGTGACGGAGGCGTTGGTGTCGACGACCACGCGCACGGGCAGGTCGAAGGCGCGGGCGAAGTCGAGGTCGCGCTGGTCGTGCGCCGGCACGGCCATGACGGCTCCGTGGCCGTAGTCGGAGAGGACGTAGTCGGCGGCCCAGATCGGCAGCCGCTCGCCGTTCACGGGGTTCACCGCGTAGCGGCCGAGGAACACGCCGGTCTTGGGGCGGTCGGCGGTCAGGCGCTCGATCTCGCTCGACTTCTGCACCGTCTCGAGGTAGCTGCGGAACGCGTCGCGGATCGCGGGCTCGGAGCCCTCGACCAGCTCGGAGGCGAGGTCGGAGTCGGGCGCGACGACCATGAAGGTCGCCCCGTAGAGCGTGTCGGGGCGCGTGGTGAAGACGGTGACGCGCTCGTCGCGGCCCTCGATCTCGAACTCGACGTCGGCGCCGATGGAGCGGCCGATCCAGTTGCGCTGCATGGCGATGACCTTCGACGGCCAGGAGCCCTCGAGCTGGTTCAGGTCGTCGAGCAGGCGGTCGGCGTAGTCGGTGATCTTGAAGTACCACTGCGTGAGCTTCTTCTTGACCACGACCGCGCCGGAGCGCTCGGAGGTGCCGTCCGCCAGGACCTGCTCGTTCGCCAGGACCGTCTGGTCCACCGGGTCCCAGTTGACCCAGCTGTCCTTGCGGTAGGCGAGGCCCTTCTCGTACATCTTGAGGAACAGCCACTGGTTCCACTTGTAGTACTCGGGGTCGGAGGTGTGCAGCACGCGGTCCCAGTCGAAGGACGCGGCGTAGCGCTTCATCGAGCGCTTCTGCTGCTCGATGTTGTCGTAGGTCCAAGTGACCGGGTTCAGCCCGCGCTTGATGGCGGCGTTCTCGGCGGGCAGGCCGAAGCTGTCCCAGCCGATCGGGTGGAGGACGTTGAAGCCCTGCTGGCGCCAGTAGCGCGCGATCACGTCTCCGAGCGCGTACGCCTCGGCGTGGCCCATGTGCAGGTCGCCCGAGGGGTACGGGAACATGTCGAGCACGTACTTGCGGGGGCGCTTGTCGTCGGGGTCGTCCGTCGCGAACGGGCGCGTCTCCTCCCAGATCGGGAGCCACTTCTCCTGGAGCGCTCGGAAGTCGTAGCGCTCCTCGTCGCTCGCGCCGGTCTGCCGGGAGGTGTCTTCTGCCACAGGTGCTTCTCACTTCTGAAGGAGGGGGAGAACGCGCACGCGTGGGCGGCTGCGTTCGACCATCAACCCTACTGGCCCTGCGCGCACGGCAGACGAACGCGGCGCCTGCTCACTCCTCGGCGGCGCCCAGCACCGCGAGGAGCGCCCGCGCCTTCAGGCGCGTCTCCTCGACCTCCTCCTCCGGCACCGAGAGCGCGGTGATGCCGCCGCCGGTCCCCAGGCGGGCGCGCTCGCCGTCGAGCACGAGGGTGCGGATCGTCATCGCGAGGTCCAGCGACCCGTCCGAGCCCAGGCGGCCGAAAGCGCCGGAGTAGACGCCGCGGGGACCGCGCTCCCACTCCCGCAGCAGCTCCACGGCCCGGCGCTTGGGCGCTCCCGTCATCGAGCCGGCCGGGAAGAGGGCTGCGATCAGCTCGGCGATCCCGACGCCGGGCGCCCGGCGGGCCGAGACCTCGCTGACCAGCTGGTGGACGTGCGGGTAGCTCTCCACCTCGAGCAGGCGGTCGACGACGACGGAGCCGGGGGCGGCGATCCGGGCGAGGTCGTTGCGGACGAGGTCCACGATCATCACGTTCTCGGCCCGCTCCTTCACGCTCGACACGAGCTCGTCCCGGAGCGCGCGGTCCTCGTCGGCGTCCCGGCCCCGGGGGCGCGTGCCCTTGATGGGATGCGTGGCGACGCGTCCGTCGGCCCCGCCGGTGAGGAACCGCTCGGGCGAGGCGCTGACGAGCGCGAGCGGGCCGAGGCGGATCAGCCCGCCGTGATGGCTCGGGCTGGAGCGGCGGAGGCGACGGTACGCCTCGACGGGATCGAACCGGCCCTCGACGACGATCTCGTCGGTGAGGCAGAGCTGGTAGGCGTCGCCCGCGCGGATGGCCTCCTGGCAGCGGCCGATCAGCGCCGTGTACTCGGCGGCGGAGTGGCGGCGGACCGGGTCGCCGGCGGGCTCGGGATCCGCGGGGTCCGCGGGTGCGGGCGCGCCGACGAGCTCGAGCAGGCGCGCGGTGAGGTCCTGCGCGTCGCCCGTGGCGACCAGGCGGACGGTCCGGGCCCCGTGGTCGAACTCGAGCACGGGGTCGCCCCGGAGCAGGGCGAGGGCGGGCGGATCCGCGGGGCCGGTCGGCGCCGAGGGCAGGGAGACGGAGGCGGCTCCCGCCTCGTAGGAGATCCAGCCGTAGCGGCCGAGCGCGCGGTCGCCCGCGGGGGCCTCGTCGTCGATCGCGGCGAGCGCCGCCGCCACGTCGCCGCCGGCCTCGACGAGGAGCACGTCCTCGCGGGCGCACGCGCCGAGGTAGGAGCGGCCGCTCGTCGCTCCGAGGCCCGAGTCGAGCCAGAACGACGCCTCGGCCGTGGCGAACAGGGCGTGGTGCGCGAGCTCCGGATCGACCCAGGGCAGCTCGATCGAGCGGACGTGCCGATCCTCCGAGACCACTGGGCTAGCGTAGGCGGTCGTGGACGGCGAGCAGGTTCGGGAGTGGGACGGGCGGGCCCTGACGACCGTTCCCGAGCCGCCCGGCACGTCCCTGGACGCAGCCGACTCCTGGCTGGTGGACGAGGGACGGGTCCGCGGGCTCGACCTGCACCGCGAGCGGTTCGCCGCCTCCGTCGCCTCGGCGGGCGGGCACCCGGACGTCGAGGCGTTCCTCGACGCCGCGATCGCCGCCCTTCCCCGCGAGGGCCGCTCCTTCCCCCGCGTCGAGCTCTCGGGTGGCGCCCTGCGGCTCCGGCTGCGACCCGCCCCGCCGACGACCCGCTCCGTGGTGCTGTGGACGAGCCCGGTGGATCCGCGCCGGACACCCTCCTGGAAGGGGCCGGACATCGCACGTCTGGCCCTCCTCCGCACGCGCGCGCACGCCGCGGGAGCGGACGAGGCCGTGCTGCTCGACGCCGACGGCGCCGTCATCGACGGAGCGAGCAGCGCGATCCTGTGGTGGCTGGGCGATGCGCTGGTCGTCCCTCCGGCGACGAGCACCCGCGTGCGCAGCGTGACAGCCCGCACGGTCTCGGTGCTCGCCGGCGCGCTCGGCGTGGACGTGATCGAGGCCCCGGCCGAGCCGGAGTCGCTGGAGGGCCGTGAGGTCTGGACGGCCAACGCCCTGCACGGTCTCCGGCTGGCGACCGCCTGGGTGGACGGACCGGCGCTCGCCGCGGAGCCGGGCCGCCTGGACGCCTGGCGGAAGCGGCTGGACGCTCTCAGGCGGCCCCTCCCGGCGCTCTGACCCCGCGGAGGACCTCAGCTCCCGCGCGTCCCCCAGACGGAGGGCCCCCGTTCCGGTCGCACTCGGGCGTCGGCCGTGCGAGCATCGAGTACCCCCTCTCCCGGCCCCCGCCGGCCACTCGAGAAAGTCCTGCGATGACGCGTTCCCCCTCCTCCCGCCCCCTCGCCTCCGGGCTGATCGCGCTCGTCGCGACCGGTGCCCTGCTCTTCGGCGCGACCCCGGCCCTCGCCGCGGAGAACCCGCAGAAGCCCCTGTCCTCCTCCGAGGAGGCGCCGACCGGCCTCGCTCCCGCGAGCGAGTCGCCCGAGGCCGCCCAGCAGACCGCCCGCGCGGCCGTCAGCTACTACAACGCCCTCGTCGGCGGCGAGGAGCTGGCCGCCGGACAGCGGATCGTCTCGGGCACGAACGGCTACTCGTTCCGGATGCAGACCGACGGCAACGCCGTGGTCTACGACCCGCAGGGCCGCCCCACCTTCGCCACGAACACCCAGGGCCGCGGCGACCACCTGGTCATGCAGACCGACGGCAACATGGTCGTCTACTCCGCCAAGGGCGGCCCCGTGTGGAGCACGAACACGATCAACGAGGCGGGAGCCTCGGTGATCATGCAGCCCGACGGCAACCTCGTCGTCTACCGCGAGAACGGCTCGCCCGCCTGGGCGAGCAGCGTCCGCCGCGTCATCGCCGAGCCGGTGACCGACACGCTGTTCACGGAGCAGACCCTCCGCCCCGTCCACCAGCTCACCTCCGCCGACGGCCGCTTCAGCGCCGTCATGCAGAACGACGGCAACTTCGTCGGCTACGGCCCGCAGGGCGCCGTCTGGGGCACCGGCACCGGCGGCTCCGGCAACCGCATCACCATGCAGAAGGACGGCAACGCCGTCATCTACGGCTCCGACGGCTCCGTCAAGTGGTTCTCGGGCACGCGCGGCAAGGACCTCCGCCTGGGCATCAACAACGCCGGCTCGCTGATCATCGTGAACCCGTCCGACGACGTGATCTGGACCAGCCAGGCCGCCTTCCCCTCGACGACGCTCTACGCGGCGAACTCGCTCGAGGCGGGCAGCTTCCTCCGCTCCGCGAACGGCGTCTACCGAGCGGTGATGCAGGCGGACGGCAACTTCGTCGTCTACGGCAAGAACGGCCCGATCTGGGCGTCGAAGACCACCCGCGCAGGCGGCTTCTTCGCCATCGACACCAGCGGGCAGATCGCCGTGGGCACCGAGACGACGAGCGGATGGTCGGTCGTCCCGCCCGCCGCGTCGGTCGGCCCCTACAAGCTCGTCATGCAGGACGACGGCAACCTCGTCGAGTACGACAGCCGCCGCGCGGTCTGGGCCAGCCGCGGCTGACGCCCCTCCGCCACGACGCCCCCTGGTCCCCGGACCGGGGGGCGTCGTCGTCTCCCCCGCCGTGGGACGATTCCCCCGACCCCGCCGCCCTCCCCGACAGGACCCCTGCGATGACGCACCTCCCCTCCGGCCGCTCCCTGACCGCCTCCCTCGCGGCGCTCGCCGCCACGAGCGCGCTCCTGCTGGGCTCGCTGCCCGCCGCCGCGGTCGAGGCCCCGCCCTCGGCGTCCTCCGCCGTCGCCTCCGCCGCGGTCCTCCGTGCCGGCGAGCAGCTCGCGCGCGGCGAGCGCCTGGTGTCCCCCGACGGCGCCTCCTCCCTCGTGATGCAGACCGACGGCAACGCCGTGGTCTACGCCGCCGGCGGCCGTCCCACCTGGGCCTCGGGCACGCAGGGGCGCGGCGACAGCCTGCGGATGCAGGACGACGGCAACCTCGTCGTGTACGCCGCGGACGGGCGCCCGGTCTGGGCGAGCGGCACGGTGGCCGACCCGGGCGGCGAGCTGCGGATGCAGGACGACGGCAATCTCGTGATCTACCGCCGCAGCGGCTCGGCCGCCTGGGCCAGCAGCATCGGCGGCCGGATCGACGAGCCGCGCACCGACACCCTGCGCCGCGGCAGCACCCTCTACGCGGGGAACCGGCTCGCCACCCCGGGAGGCACCACGGCGGTGATGCAGGCGGACGGCAACCTCGTCGTCTACGGGCAGGGCGGGGCTCTCTGGGCGAGCGGCACCCGCGGCCGGGGCAACGTCCTCCGGATGCAGGACGACGGGAACGCCGTGGTCTACACCGCGGACGGCGCGCCTCTGTGGGCCTCGGACACGTCCGGCGAGCCGGGCGCCACGATGGTCCTCCGCGAGGGCGATCTCCGGATCGCGGACGACTCCGGCGTCCTCTGGAGCAGTGCCGCGCTCGTCGTGCGCGACTCGCTCTCCCCGAGCGGCCTCGTCGTCGCGGGCACGCGGCTGACCTCGGCGAGCGGGCAGTGGCGGGCCGAGATGCAGCGCGACGGCAACTTCGTCGTCTACGGGCCGAACGGCGCGGACTGGGCGACGAACACCTCCTCCGCCTCCGGTGCCGCCTTCTCGATGAGCTCCGAGGGCCGGCTCGACGTGGCCGACTCCCGGATCCTCTGGCTGCGGTTCCCGAGGATCTCCTTCGGCATCGGCCAGACCGGCGTCGTCGCGCCCTACCGCCTCGTGCTGCAGGACGACGGCCGCCTCGTCGAGTACGACGGCATCGGACGGGCCGTCTGGGCCAGCCGGGGCTGACGCGCGACGCATGATGGAGGGGTGAGCGACCCCGGCGACTTCATCCGCTCGGCCCTGGAGTACGAGGGCGACGTCTGGCGCGCGCAGGACGTGCGCGAGCGCCTGGGAGCAGGGCTCGACTCGACGGGCGCCTCGGTCGGGGCGGTCCGCGGCACCGTCCGCGACGCGCTGAGGAAGTTCCACTCGCTCGAGCACGACGACGTGACAGCCCTCTCCTCCGAGCTGTGGGACCCGGCGGTCTTCGAACCGCGGCTGGCGGCCGTCGTGCTGCTGCAGTCCCGAGCCGAGTGGCTGCGCGGCTCCGACCTCACCCGGCTCGAGGGCTTCGTCCGCGACTCCCGCGTGGACGAGCTGAGCGACCCGCTGGCCCGCGACGTCGTCGCTCCGCTCCTGGCCGGGCTGCTTGGTGCGGCGCGGACCCGGGCGGACGCGGTCCTCGACCGCTGGGAGGCGGAGGGCGGGCGCCTGGCGCGCGCGGCCTCCCTGGCGCGGGCCTCGGTCCCCACGGAAAACGGCTGAACGGCCGCTCGGACCGACCGCCCCGCGGAGCCGGGCGCCTGCTCAGGCAGCCCGGTGCTCCTGAGCCGCCGTGCCGTCCGCCACCCGGATCCGCGTGTCGAACTCCAGGCCCGGATCGACCCGGTGCGCGATCAGGACCACCGTCCGCCCCTCGGCGGCGCGGAGCAGATCCCCGAGCAGAGCGTCGGCCACGGGAGCGTCCACCGACGCCGTCGGCTCGTCCAGCACCAGGACGCGGAAGTCGGCCAGGAGTGCGCGTGCGAGGGCGATCCGCTGAGCCTGGCCGCCCGAGACGAGCGAGCCCCGCTCCCCCACCCGCGCGTCGAGCCCGCCGCGTGCAGCAAGCCAGCTGCCTAGCCCGACCCGCTCCAGCACTGCCTCGAGAACGGCGCCATCGGCCTCGGGCCGCGCGAAGAGGAGGTTCTGCCGGATCGTGTCGTCGAAGAGGTACGGCTGCTGCTCCACGAGTCCGACCCGCTTCCGCACCTCCGCCTGCGGCAGCGTCCGCGCCTCGACCCCGCCCAGGAGGTAGCTGCCGGAGTGGTCGAGGAAGCGCACCAGAGCGTGCGCGAGCGTCGTCTTCCCGGAGCCGCTGCCGCCGGTGACGAGGACGCGCGCACCCTCCGGCAGGTCGAGCGAGACGCCCCGCAGCGCGGGCGTGTGCGCGCCGGGCCAGCTCACCGACAGGTCGCGCAGGACGATGCCGGCGCCCCGGGGAGCCGGGGCATCCGGGTCCACGTCCGCGTCGGTCGCGAGCGCCGGCGACGCCGCCTCGGCGTCCAGATCGGCCAGGCGCTGAGCGCTCGAGAGCGCGGTGCGCGCCGCCTGCACGGCGAGCGGCGCGGCGGCGGCGACCTCGAAGACCGCGAGCGGCACGAGCGCGACGACTCCCAGCGCCGGACCGCCGAGGTCGCCGATCGCCGGGATCCCGAGCGCGAGGCCCGCCCAGACCGCACCGCCCGAGCAGAGGGCGAGGACGGCCGCGGCCAGTCCGGCGGAGGCCGCCCGCCGACGCGCCGCCCGGGCGAGCGACTCCTCCGCGCGTGCCACGTCCGCCAGAGCGTCACCCGCCGCATCGAAGGCGATGAGCACGTCGAGACGGGTGACCAGCAGGTTGAGGCGCTCGGCGAGCTCCCCGCGCAGCGGCGCCAGCTCGCGGTCCGCCTGCGCGGAGAGCCGGCCGGCGCCCAGAGCCCCGCCGGCGAAGGCGAGGACGAGCAGCGCCAGCAGCACGGCGCCCATCGCCGGCAGCAGCAGCCAGACGCCGACCACGGAGACCGCAGCGACCAGCGCCGCGACGACCAGCGGCTGCACGACGCGCAGCGGCACGTCCTGCTGGGCGTCGACGTCCGACACCACCCGGGCGACCAGGTCGCCGCGGCGCACGCGGCCCAGCCCGTCCGGCGCGACCGGCACCAGGCGCTCGTAGACGCCCGCCCGGAGCTCCGCGAGCGCGCGGAAGGCGGCGTCGTGGCCGGTCAGCCGCTCGAGGTAGCGGAAGAAGGCCCGCGCCAGCGCGAAGGCCCGCACGCCCACGACGGCCATGGAGAGGAACAGGATCGGCGGCTGCTCGGCCGCGCGGACGATCAGCCAGGCCGAGCAGGCCAGCAGCGCCACGACGGCCGAGGAGGAGAGCAGACCGAAGGACAGCCCCGGCAGGAAGCGGCGCGGCCCGGGCATCGCGGCGCGGAGGACGTCGGAGCGGTTCACCTCGCGACCGCCCCCGCCGGCGCCAGGGCGATCACGGCGTCGGCCGCCGCGACGGTCGCGGGCCGGTGGCTGGCGACGACGACGATCGTCCCGCTCTCCGCCAGCGTCCGGAGTCCGGCGAGCAGCGCCCGCTCGGACTCCTCGTCGAGGGCAGCGGTCGGCTCGTCCAGGGCCAGCACCGCGCACCCGCGCTCGAGCAGGCGGTGCACGGCGCGGGCGACGGCGACGCGGGCGCTCTGCCCGCCCGAGAGGCCCGTCCCCTCGGCGTCGAGCCGGCGCTCGGGGTCCACGTCGACCGCGGCGATCGCCAGGGCCCGCCGCACGCGCTCGGGGTCCGGCGAGAGTGCCCCGAGCCCGACGGCGGAGGCGACGCTCCCCGGGAGCAGGTCGGGCCGCTGGCCCGCCCAGGCGAGCGTCGACCGCAGATCCGCGACCGGCGACCCGCCGAGCAGCAGCGTGCCCGAGAAGGGCACGAAGCCTGCGAGCGCGGCGAGCAGCGTCGACTTCCCGGATCCGCTGGGCCCGGTCACCACGGTGATCGACCCGACGGGGAGCACCGCGTCGACAGGAGCGAGCGCCCGCCCGCGTCCGTCGTCGACCGCGAGACCCCGCAGCTCGAGCGCCCCCGTCGCCGCCGGGGCCTTCCCGCGAGCGGGCAGGGCCGCCGCGCGCTCGAGGACGGCGAAGGCGCGGTCCGCCGCCTGCACCCCGTCCGCCGCCGCATGGAACTCGGCACCGACCTGCCGCACCGGCAGGAACACGTCCGGCGCCAGCACCAGGACGAACAGCCCGACGGCCAGCCCCAGCGAGCCGTCGACGAGCCGCAGCCCGATCGAGACGGCGACCAGCGCGACCGAGAGCGAGCCGGCGAGCTCCAGCACGAAGCCGCTGACGAAGGTCACCCGCAGCACCTTCATCGTGTGCACGCGGTAGTCCTCGGTCAGCGCGCGGATCCGCGTCGCCTGCCGCTCGGCCCGCCCGAAGATCTTGAGTGTTGCGAGGCCGCCGACGGTGTCGACGAAGCCGGACGCGAGCGCCTGCAGCCGCTCCCACTGCCGCGCCTGCACGGCCTGGGTCGCCCAGCCGATCAGCACCATGAACACCGGGATGAGCGGCAGGGTCACCACCAGGAACACCGCGCTGAGCGGATCGGCGAGGAAGACCACGAGTGTCAGGAGCGGCGTCGCCACCGCGGTGGCGATCAGCTGCGGGAGGTAGCGGGCGAAGTAGCCGTCGAGGGAGTCCAGTCCGCCGCCCAGCAGCGCGACGACCCCGCCTGAGCCCCCTTCGGAGCGGCCCGCCGGGCCGAGCTCGACCAGTGCGGCGAGGACCGCCTGCCGCAGCTGCGCCTTCGCTCCTGCTCCTCCGCGCACCGCGTTCACCTCGGTCGCCCAGGCGAGAGCCGCCCGCGCCGCGACGACCGCGAGCAGGGCGGCCAGCAGCGGCGCGAGATCGTCGGCGCTCCTCCCGTCGACCGCACCGGCCACCAGCTGCGCCACGAGCCACGCGAAGGCGACGATCGCCAGGGTCCTCGCCAGCGCGAGCACCCCGCCGAGCAGGAGGAACACGCGGGCCGCCCGGGCGTAGCGGAGCAGGCGCGGATCGAGGGGCTTCACGTCAGTGGGCGTCGACCGGGATGTGCGCGCGGCTGATGCGCTTGCGGAAGATCCAGTAGGTCCAGGCCTGGTAGCCGACGATGAGCGGCACGAACACCAGGGCGGTCCAACTCATGACCGTCAGCGTATAGGGCGTGCTGGAGGCGTTCTCGATCGTCAGCCCGTAGGCGGGGACGTTCGAGGCCGGCATAACCGCGGGGAACAGCGTCGCGAAGAGGGCGAGCACGGCGAGCGCGATGGTGCCGGCCAGCAGCGCGAAGGCGCGTCCCTCCCGGCCCCGCGTGATGGCGAGCCAGCCGCCGACGAGGGTCGCGGCCGCGCCCGCCGAGAGCGCCCAGGAGGCGGTGCTCCCCTGGCCGAGGTTGGTCCAGGCCAGGAAGACCGCGGCGACGACCACGGTGAGCAGCCCCGCGCGGGTCGCCAAGCGGCGCGCACGCTCGCGGATCTCCCCCTCCGTCTTCAGGGCGACGAAGACGACTCCGTGCGTGAAGAAGAGCAGGAGGGTCGTCGCTCCGCCCAGCAGGGCGTAGGGGTTCAGCAGGTCCAGGACGGTGCCGGTGAAGTTGTGGTCGGCGTCCATCGGGACGCCCTGCACGATGTTCGCGAAGGCCACGCCCCAGAGGAAGGCGGGCACCGCGGAGCCGACGACGATCATCGTGTCGAAGCGCCGCTTCCACTGCGCCTCCGGACGCTGGTGACGGTACTCGAACGAGACGCCGCGGGCGATCAGCGCGAGCAGGATGAGCAGAAGCGGCAGGTAGAACCCGCTGAAGAGCGTGGCGTACCACTCCGGGAACGCGGCGAACAGGGCGGCGCCGGCGACGATCACCCACGTCTCGTTCAGGTCCCACACCGGGCCGATCGTGTTGATCAGCACGCGGCGGTCGGTGTCGTCGCGCCCGAGGAACGGGAGCGACATGCCGACGCCGAAGTCGAACCCGTCGAGGACGAAGTAGCCGATGAAGAAGAAGGCGACGATCCAGAACCAGAGAACGGCGAGATCCATGAGGGGTGCCTCCTAGTAGACGGTGCCGACGAGCTGCGGGCGACCGCTCTCCTCGTCGACCTCGGGAGCGTCGTCGGGGCCGGCCTGCGCGGCCCGCTTGATCAGGCGGAACTCGACCACGGCGAGCGTGCCGTAGATCGCGGTGAAGGCGAGCAGCGAGATCAGGACCTCGACGCCGCTCACTCCGGGCGAGACTCCGTCGGCTGTCTTCAGCAGCCCGAAAACGAGCCACGGCTGGCGGCCCATCTCGGTGAAGACCCAGCCCACGATCATCGCCATCAGCGGCAGCGGGGCGGCCCAGATCGCGACCTTCCACATCCACTGCTTCGGCTCGCGGCCCTTCCGGGTGAACCAGAGGCCGGCCGCGGCCACGCCGATGGCCAGGACGCCGAGGGCCATCATCCAGCGGAACGACCAGTAGGTGACCCAGATGATCGGCGTGTAGTCGCCGGGTCCGTAGACCTGGGTGTACTGCGCCTGGAGGTCGTTGATGCCCTCGACCGTGCCGGTGAAGGTGTGCGTCGAGAGGAAGGAGAGCAGGTAGGGGATGCGGATCGAGAACAGCTCGCTCGAGCCGTCCGGCGTGCCCCAGGTGAAGACGGAGAAGGAGGCGTCGACGCCCGTGGAGGTCCTGTAGAGCGCCTCCGCGGCCGCCATCTTCATCGGCTGCGTGTCGACCATCGCGAGGCCGAGCGAGTCGCCGGTGAACAGGGTCAGGCCGCCGCTGACGAGCATCATCCAGGCGCCGAACCTCAGCGCGGGGCGCATGGTCTCGAGGTGCTGGTTCCGCGAGAGGTGGTAGGCCGCGACGCTGATGATGACGGCGGCCGAGACCATGAAGCAGGCGAAGATCGTGTGCGGGAACGCGGCGAGCGCGACCTTGTTGGTGAGGAGCGCCCAGATGTCGGTGAGCTCCGCGCGGCCCTTGGTCTCGTTGATGCGGAAGCCGACCGGGTTCTGCATGAACGCGTTCGCGGCGATGATGAAGTAGGCCGAGAGCGTGGTGCCCAGCGTGGTCAGCCAGATGGTGGCCAGGTGCAGCTTCTCGGGCAGCTTGTCCCAGCCGAAGATCCAGAGGCCGATGAAGGTCGCCTCGAGGAAGAAGGCGAGCAGGCCCTCGAACGCCAGCGGGGCCCCGAAGACGTCGCCGACGAAGCGGGAGTAGTCGCTCCAGTTCATCCCGAACTGGAACTCCTGGACGATCCCGGTCACGACGCCCATCGCGAAGTTGATCAGGAAGAGCTTCCCGAAGAACTTCGTCAGCTGCAGGTAGTGCACCTTCCCGGTGCGCACCCAGCAGGTCTGGAAGATCGCGACGGTGAGGGCCATGCCGATCGTGAGCGGCACGAACAGGAAGTGGTAGATCGTCGTCAGACCGAACTGCCATCTCGACAGCAGGAGCGGATCCAGGAGTTCGTTCACAGCTCCGAGAGTAGGTCGGCGGAAGGGGTCCGTCGGCTCCGATCCCAGTACTGGGGCGGATGTGCGGCCATCCGCGAGCTCCTGGCGGCACCCTTTCCGGGGTGGCCCCGGACGCCCCTCCGAGCGCTCCCGCCGACCGGTCGCTCGACGTCGAGACAGTCCCTCTCGACGTCGAGGGAGTCCCCCGCGCGGCGACTGCCGAGCGGGGCTCGCCTCCGTCGGACCCGCCGCCGCCGGCCTCTCGACGCCGAGCGATCAGGCAGGAGGCGGAACGCTGAGACTTCCTCTCACGAACCTTCAGTGAATTCCCAGGCGCACATCCGCGAGATCGGCCGTGGGAATCCGTTCACTGCGCGACGCATCGACGGACTCGCCCGGTGGAGAGACTCCCGGAGCCGATGCCGAGGCGCCGCCGGCGGGCGCCCCGCGGTCAGCCGGCGTCGACGCGAGAGCGGGAGCCGGAGAACCAGGCGGGCGCCTGGAAGCCGTACTTCAGCACGGGCAGGTCGCGGGTGAGGCGCCAGTAGCCCAGTGCCGCCGCGACGCCGATCCCGCAGACCAGGAGCGGCACGACCGGCCCGATGACGTCGAGCCAGCGCTCTCCGTCGAAGAGCAGCAGGGCGCTCGTGGCGAGCGAGACGAAGAGGACGTGCACCACGTACACCGGGAGCGTGTTGCGGCCGATGAAGGTGATCCAGCCCGCGCCGCGCCGGTTCGAGAGGAAGCGGGCGACCACGAGCCCGGCGAGGACCGCCAGCACGCTCACCAGGACCAGCCCGATCGTCAGCAGCGGGAAGCGGGCGCGGACGGCGAGGATCACGCCGGCGAGCACGAGGAACAGCACGCCGAAGCCGACTCCGCTGAGGATCCCGCGGCGCTCCACGAACGCGATCACCGCGTTCCGCAGGTAGAGGCCGAGCAGGAAGAACATCAGGTAGCGGGCCATGCCGTCCCAGGCGATGTTCCCGGTGCCCTCGGAGGTGCTGGAGCGGACGGCGTACCAGACCACGGCGATCGCGGTCGCGATGCCGATCTGCACCCGCCAGTCGATCCGGCCCTGCGCGAGCTTGGCGGCCACGAAGAAGATCGTGAGCGCGTAGAGGAACCAGAGCCCGTTGTGCGGCATCACCGGCTGGAGGAGCAGCGCGAGCGGGTCGGACTCGTCGGTGCCGCCCGGGTTGGGCACCACCAGGAAGAAGAGGAACCGCACCACGGACCAGAGCAGGAAGGCCCAGACCAGCAGGCTCAGCCGCGAACGCCAGAGCTCCGGCCACGACCGGGTGAGCACGGAGCCGGCGAACAGCCCCGAGGCGAGGAAGAACAGCGGCATCCGGAAGGTGATGAGGAGGAGGTTGATCTCGTTCCACGAGTCGGGGGCGATCCCGGCCGTCGTGGTCCACTGCACGGAGTGGGCCAGGGCGACCAGGATGATCGCGATGCCCTTCGCCGTGTCCACCCAGGTGATGCGTGCGCGTGCCATGAGTCCTCGTCGTGATCGTCCATCGGAAGTCGGCCGGCGGCGACGATGGCGATGGCGATGTGCAAGTGTCGCACGGCTGTGCATCCTCTGTGATGTTCTGCGCGTATCCGATCACGGCGATCCGGTGACGGAGAGACGGCCACCGGGTGCGCGGGTCCTCGGCCGGCCGCATCGTGGACGACGCGCCCCCGCCGATGCCCGAAGATCGAGCCATGACTCGAGCGACGCCCCCCGGCTCCGCCCCCGGCCCCCGCCGCATCCGCCTCCGCCTCCTGGTCGCGCTGCTGGTGCTCGCGCTGGTCCTCGCCGGCGCGGGCATCGCCCTCTCGCTCGCCTCGCGGAGCGGAGGCGCGGGCGCTCCGGCCGCGAGCTCCCCCGACCCCGGCCCGACCTCCTCCGTCGACATGGCCGAGCGCGTCGCCGGTCTCGAGAAGCGCTTCGCCGCCGGGTTCCCGCAGCACAGCATCGTCCTCACGGGCAGCTCCACGATCGGCCGCTGGACGACCTCCAAGGAGGACCTGCGCCCGCTCGAGACCTACAACATCGGGATCGGCGGCACGACCGTCGCCGATCACCTCGCGTGGCTGGACCGCATGGTCGCCCCCTTCGATCCCCGCGCCGTGATCGTGTACGTGGGGGCGAACGACATCAGCGGCGAGGAGGGCTCGCGCACCGGCGCCCAGACCGCCGGTGCCGTCGTCGAGTACCTCCAGCGCGTGGAGGAGGCCGCCCCCGACGCCGAGCTGTTCTACGTCGAGATCGCGGAGACGCCCGCCCGCGCCTCCGTCGGCGCCGAGGTCCGCGCCGCCAACACCGCGGTCAGCGCCTACGCCGAGACGGACGACCGCGTCACCTTCGTCCCCACCGCCGACGCGCTCGTCACCTCCGACGGCTCTGTCGACCCCTCCCTCTTCGTCGACGACGGCCTGCACTTCGACGAGGCCGGCTACGCCCGGTTCTCGGAGGCGGTCCGCGCGGTGGTCCTGCCCGCTCTGGAGTGAACCGGCGGGCCGACGCACTGCAGCCCCGCTCGACGTGAGCGGCCCGGGGACACCGCGCCCGGAGCCCCCAGTGTTGACCCTGAAGGGGGACACGGCCCCTCCGCCGCGCGCGCCTATCCTGGCCCCGCGTCATCGCCGACAGCGCCCTCTGCACCGCCGCAGACCGCCGCTCGCTCAGCAGCGCCGACCGTCTCGGAGTCACCGATGCCCCGCTCGAGGATCCGCCCCCGCGGTCTCGCCCTGCTCACCGTCCTGGCGATCACGGCCGCCGCGCTCGTCGCCGGGCCCGCGGGTCCGGCGTCCGCCGCTCCCGTCGTGCCCGTCGGCTTCACCGACTCCCGGGTGGCGGCCGTCCCCGCGCCGACCGCCCTCGCCTTCACGACCGACGGGCGCACCCTCGTCTCCTCGCAGACCGGAGCGATCCGGGTGATCCGCGCCGGCGGCCTGGTCGCCACTCCGGCCCTCGACCTGCGCTCGAAGGTCTGCGCCAACGGCGAGCGCGGTGTGCTCGGCCTCGCGGTCGACCCGGCACCGGGCTCGCGCACCGTCGTCGTCTACTACACCGCGAAGGGCTCCGACTCCTCCTGCCCGACCAACGCCGGCGGCACGGTGAACCCCGCGGGAGCCCCGCGCAACCGCGTCTCCTCGTTCCAGCTCGGCACCGACGACCGCATCGACCCGGCCTCCGAGCGCGTCCTCCTCGACGGCATCTACTCCCCCGCGAGCAACCACAACGGCGGCGACCTCGCCATCGGGAAGGACGGCCTGCTCTACGTCAGCGTCGGCGACGGCGGCTGCGACTACCGCGGCGGAGTCGGCTCGCCGGGCGGCAGCGGCTGCGGCGGCCGGAACGACGCCGCCCGCGACCCGAACATCCTGAACGGCAAGATCCTCCGGATCACCCTCACCGGGGGCGTCCCGGCCGGCAACCCCTACCTGGGCACCGGGACCGCCTCCTGCCGGCTCGCCCCGGCCGCCGCGGGCGTGCGCTGCCGCGAGACGTTCGCGAGCGGCCTGCGCAATCCGTTCCGGATGGCCTTCGACCCGAACGCGACCGGCACCGTCTTCCGCATCAACGACGTGGGCCAGGACGCCTGGGAGGAGATCGACCAGGGCGTCGCCGGCGCCGACTACGGCTGGAACACCCGTGAGGGCCACTGCGCGAAGACCGGCTCGGCCTCGAACTGCGGAGCCGCGGCGCCCGCCGGGCTCACCGACCCGGTCCACGACTACGCGCACAGCAGCGGCTGCGCCTCGATCACGGGCGGCGCCTACGTCCCCCGCGGCGTCTGGCCGGCCGCCTACGACGGCGCGTACCTCTTCGGCGACTACGTGTGCGGGAAGATCCGGACCCTCGGCCGCACCGGCGCGGCCGGCGACCTCGTGACCGGCCTCGGCGGCAGCAGCGCCGTCGCCATGGCCTTCGGTCCCTCGCGCGGGACCCAGGACCTCTTCTACACCAGCTACGCGAACGGCGGCGAGGTCCGGCGCCTCGCCTACACCGCCGCGGCGAACCGCGCCCCGACCGCGACACTCACCGCCGCCCCCTCCTCCGGCGCGGCTCCTCTCGCCGCGCGGCTGAACGGCTCGGGCAGCAGCGACCCGGAGGGCGGTGCCCTGACCTACCTGTGGTCGTTCGGCGACGGCACCCCCGACCGCATCACGACCGGCCCGACCTTCACCCACAGCTACGCCGCCGGCAGCTGGACCGCGTCCCTCCGCGTCCGCGATCCGAAGGGAGCCGTCTCCGCACCCGCGACGACGAGGATCACCTCGGGCGACAGTGCCCCGACGGTGAGCATCACCGCACCCGCCGACGGAGGGGTGTTCGTGACGGGCCGGAGCTACGGCCTCCGGGCCACGGCGACCGACGCCGAGGACGGCGTCCTGCCCGCCTCGGCGCTCACCTGGACCGTCCAGCGCCGCCACGCTCAGCACACGCATCCCTTCCTCGGGCCGCTGACGGGGAACGACCTCTCCTTCGTCGCCCCCGGCCCGGAGGACCTCGCCGCCGCCGCGGACAGCGACCTCCTGATCAGCGTCACGGCGACGGACTCGAGCGGAGTGTCGACGACGGCGACGCGGACGTTCTCCCCGCAGAAGGTCTCCGTCACCCTGGCCACCGCTCCCGCCGGCCGGACGGTCGTCGTCAACGGCACCGAGGTCGCCGGAGGCACGACCGTCGTCTCGTGGGCGGGCTCGGCCCTCCAGCTGGAGGTCCCGGACCAGACCGACGCGTCGGGCACGGCCTACCGGTTCTCGTCCTGGTCGGACGGCGGCGCCGCCTCGCACAGCGTCGTCACTCCCGGGAGCAGCACCACGCTGACGGCGACCCTCGTCGCCGCCGGGCCCCCCGGCGCGCCGACCGCGGTCACCGCCACGGCGGGCTCGGACGGCACGGCGACGCTCGCGTGGTCGCCCCCCGCGGGGACCGGTGGCTCGGCGGTCACCGGCTACCGGGTGTCGCGCGACGGGTCCGACACGAGCGGAGCCGGAGCCTGGAGCGCCGTGGTCGCCGCGACCAAGCGCTCGCAGACCTTCACGAAGCTGGTCCCGGGCCGCAGCTACACCCTCTCGGTGCAGGCGGTCACGGCGAACGGCACCGGCCCGGCGGCCTCCGCGCTCGTCGCCGTCCCCTGACCGCTCGGCGTCCACCGGCCTCCCGGGCGCAGCCCTGCCGCCGCCCAGCCGTGCGCCCCTACGATCGAGCCATGCCGAGCATCCGGAGCCGCCGTCGGCCCCAGCCCTTGATCGAGTCCGCGGCGGGCGGGGGCGCCCGGTGAACGACACCCTCACCGGAATCCTGGACTTCGTCGTCAGCGTCCCCCCGGTCTGGCGGACGCTCCTCGCCGGACTCGCGATCTTCTTCGAGACCACGATCCTGGCGGGCCTCGTGGTCCCGGGCGACACGATCGTGATCGTCAGCGCGACCGGCGTGACCAGCCCGCTGCAGTTCGCGGCGCTGGCCGTCACGGTCGTCATCGGCGCCCTCTGCGGCGAGTCCGTCGGCTTCTACCTCGGCCGCTGGTTCGGGCCGCGGATCCGCGCGTCGCGTCTGGGACGCCGGCTCGGCGAGAAGAACTGGCTGAAGGCCGAGCGCTACCTCGCGCGGCGCGGCGGGTTCGCCGTGTTCCTCTCGCGCTTCCTGCCGGTGCTGCACTCGCTGATCCCTCTGACGGTGGGGATGAGCGGGATGCGCTACCGGACCTTCATGGCCTGGACGATCCCGGCGTGCGTGCTCTGGTCGTCCGCCTACGTCGGCGTCGGCACGGCCGCGGCGGGCAGCTACCGGGAGCTCTCGGAGAGCCTGCACGGCGCCGGCTACGTCTTCGTGGGCGTCATCGTCGTCTTCGCCCTGCTCGTGCTCCTCGGGAAGAAGCTCCTGAACAGAGCGGAGGCGCGTCACCTCGACGAGTGACGCGCCTCCGGGCGTGGATCCGGGGAGGATCAGTCGACGAGACCCGCCGACTTCAGCCACTCGCCCGCGATCGCGGACGCGGACTTCTGCTCGTTGACGCTCTCGGAGTTGAGGGCGACGAGGTCGTCCGCCGTGAGCTTCGCGCTGACCGCGTTCAGCACCTCGGCCGCGTCGTCCGTGATCTTGCTCGAGACGATCGGCACGACGTTGTCGGCCACGAACAGTCCGTCCGGGTCCTCGAGAGCGACGAGGTCGTTCTTCTGGATGTTCGGGTCGGCCGTGTAGACGTTCGCCAGCTGGATCTGGTCGCTGGTGAGCGCGTCGACGGTGGTCGATCCGCCGCTGTCCTCGATCGCCTGGAAGGTGGTCGTGATGCCGTACTTCGACTGCAGGGTGTCGGGCCCGTAGGGCCGCGTCTGCAGCTCGGAGTTGCCGCCGACCACGATCGGGTCGGTGACGTTCTTGAGCGACGCGATGTCGGTCAGGTCCCACTTGTCGGCGAAGGCCTGGGTGACGGTGTACGAGTTCTGGTCGCTGGCCTCGGCGGCGTCGAGGGCGCGGAGGCCGTCGGGCAGCGCGTCGCCGAGCGCGGAGTACACGTCGTCGGCGGTGGTGGCCGTCGCGTCGGGCTCGAGCGCCTGCAGGAGGCTGCCGTCGTACTCCGGGAAGACGTCGATGGATCCGCTCTCGATCTCGGGCAGGTAGATCTCGCGCTGGCCGATGCGCAGCTGGCGGTCGACGGTGAAGCCGTCGTTCTCCAGCGCCTGCGCGTAGATCTCGGCGAGGATCTCGTTCGAGTAGTAGTCCTGCGAGCCGACCACGATGGTCTCGCTGCCCGCAGTCGCACCCGATCCCTCATCGAGCGGATCGCTCGAGGAACACCCTGCCAGTGCCACGACGGCACCGACCGCGAGTGCGCTGAGCGCGACACGGCCCTTCGTGAAATGTGCTGTGAACATTGCTATTTCCCTTCTTCGATGGGGATTCCCATCACCGCGCGTCGTCGGGGCGACGAGGCGCGGGAACCTGTGCGGCCGGCGGTGCCGGCCAGGCCGAGCACGACTCCGCGCGGCACGGCGAGCCGCTGGAGGAGGGCGAAGAGGATCTCGCTGAGGAGCGTCAGCACGATCACCAGGATCGAGCCGGCGAGCATCTGCGGGTAGTCCCCCGACTTCACTCCGCGGAAGATGTACTGCCCGAGGCCGCCGGCGCCGATGTAGTCCGCGAGCGTGGCGGTCGCGATGATCTGCAGCGCCGCCGAGCGGAGCCCGCCGATCAGCAACGGCAGCCCCAGCGGGATCTCGACCTTCGTCAGGATCTGCCACTCGGTCATGCCCATCGAGCGCGCCGCGTCGACCGTGCGGCGGTCGACCGCCTCGAGCCCGGAGTACGCGCCGGCGAGCACCGACGGGATCGCGAGCACGACGAGGGCGATCACCGGAGCGCCGAGGCCGAGCCCCAGGCTCATCGCCGCGAGGACGAGCACGCCCAGCGTCGGCAGGGCGCGCAGGCCGCCTGCGACCGGCACGGCGATGCCCTTGCCGCGCCCGGTGTGCCCGATCAGGTAGCCGATCGGGATCGCGATCGCGGCCGCGATCACGAGCACCAGCAGGCTGATGCCGACGTGCTGGGCGACACGGGTCGGGATCGCGTAGACCCCGGTCCAGTGCGCGGGGTCGGCGATCCAGGCGAAGGCCTCGGCGATGAGGTTCACGACGTCACCGCCCTCTCGACCGCGACCGGTCTGCGCGAGCGGCGCGTGCGGTCCAGAGCCGTCCAGGGCATGAGGAGACGGCCGATCAGCACCAGCAGTCCGTCGAGCACCAGCGCGAGGACGATCGTGAGGACGATGCCCGTGACGATCTCACCGGTGATGCCGCGCTGGAAGCCGTCGGTGAAGAGCAGGCCGAGGCTCTGGATCCCGAGCACCGCGCCGACCGTCACCAGGCTGACCGTGCTGACCGTGACCACGCGCAGGCCCGAGAGCAGGACCGGACCGGCCAGCGGGAACTCGACCCGCCAGAAGCGCGCCCAGCCGGAGTAGCCCATCGCGGTCGCCGACTGGCGGACGTCGTCCGACACCGCGCCCAGTGCGTCCGAGGTGGTGCGAACCATCAGCGCGACGCCGTAGAGGGTGAGGCCCGTGATCACGTTGGCGGTCGAGCGGAGCGGGATGCCCAGCAGGACCGGCAGCAGGATGAACATGGCCAGCGAGGGGATGGCGTAGAGCACGCCGAGCCCTGTCAGCAGGGTGCCGCGGCTCCAGCGGTAGCGGTTCGCGAACCAGCCGAACGGCAGCGAGACGAGGAAGCTGAGCAGGATCGGCGGGACCGACAGGGCCAGGTGCGCCAGCAGGTTCGCGACGATCGCGTCCGTGTTGTTGACGACCCAGTTCACGCGGCGGGGCCGTCCTGCGCGCGCAGCACTCCGGTCGGGCGCCCGTCGCCGTCGACCACGATGCGGGCGCCGTCGCGCTCCTCGATCCGGAGCGAGCGCTTGCCGCGGTCGGCACCGACGAAGCCGGCGACGAACTCGCTCGCGGGGTTCGCCAGGATCTCGGCGGGCGAGCCCTTCTGCGCGATCCGGCCGCCCTTCTCGAGGATGACGACCTGGTCGCCGAGGAGGAACGCCTCGTCGATGTCGTGGGTGACGAAGACCACGGTCTTGTCGAGCTCGTCCTGGAGCCGCAGGGTCTCGCGCTGCAGGTCGGCGCGCACGAGAGGGTCGACCGCGCCGAACGGCTCGTCCATCAGCAGGATGTTCGGGTCGACCGCCAGGCCCCGCGCCACGCCGACGCGCTGCTGCTGGCCGCCGGAGAGCTGGCTGGGGTACCGGGCGGCGAGCGCACGGTCCAGTCCGACCGTGTCCATCAGCTCGAGCGCGCGGGCGTGCGCCTGCTTCTTGGCGACCCCGTTCAGCCGCGGCACGGTCGCGATGTTGTCGATGACCTTGCGGTGCGGCAGGAGGCCGGAGTTCTGCATCACGTAGCCGATGCGGCGGCGGAGCGCGACGGCGGGCAGGGACGAGATGTCCTCGCCGTCGATCTCGATGGTGCCGGAGGTCGGCTCGATCATCCGGTTGATCATGCGGAGGATCGTGGTCTTCCCGCAGCCCGAGGAGCCGACGAAGACGGTCGTCTGCCGGGAGGGCAGCACGAGCGAGAAGTCGTCGACCGCCCGCGTGCCGTCCGGGTACTGCTTGCTGACGTTGCGGAACTCGATCACGAGGCCGCCCGCCGTCCGGCGGTGTGCGCGCCGATCTGTCCCTGGTCCACGACTGTGCCCGCTCTCGCTCCGCGCGTCCGGCCGTTGCACGGCCCGCGGCCCCGAACGGGGCCAGGCGGCAAGGAAAACACCATTAGCAGCCGCCTGCCAACCCGGACCGCGAAGTGTTGCGGGATGTTCCGGGAGCGACTAGGGCCTTGACAGCCCGGGCGGGTCAGGACTCCTCGACGGCTCCGTAGTGCGAGGTCATGTAGTGGCGCAGCAGCGAGCGGCTCTCGTCGATGAAGCGCTGGTCGCCGTTGGGGTCGATGAGGAACGCGCGCGTGAGCAGCGCGTCCGCGACCTCGATGGTCACCTCGAGGCGGAAGGACAGCTGCGCGCCGCCCGGGAGGCCGTACTCGGACGCGAGGATCTCGGCGAAGCGGCGGGCGAAGAAGCCGGCCTCGAACGCCTCGCCCGCGACCTCGGGGGCGTGGATCGTGTCGACGAAGCGGATGGAGCGGAAGCCCGGCTCGTTGCGGTGCATCTCGCAGAAGGCGTCGATCGCGCAGTCGACCGCGCCCCACCAGTTGCCCGGGTGGGTGTCGCGGATCTCGGTGATGACGCGGCGGCGGAAGCGCTCGAGGGCTCGCTCGCGCAGCGCCTGGAGGACGGCGATGCGGTCCGGGAAGTAGCGGTAGACCGTGCCGATCGCGGCTCCCGCGCGCTCGGCGACCATCGCCGTGGTCAGGCGGTCGAAGCCGACCTCGTCGACGACGGCGGCCGCCGCGTCGAGCAGCGAGGCGAGACGGGCGGCGCTGCGCACCTGCACCGGCTCGTTGCGGACCTGGGACGATTCACCGAACGGTCGATCGACGAGGTTTCCAAGAGGCACGGCGGGCTCCTTCGGTCGTGGTTCCTACAATCGTACGCACGGCGACCGCCGGTCGGGGTCGTCTCATCGAAAGTCCCTCGTGTTTCGCGCCCCCGGAAGGGCGACGGCTCCGCGGGTCCGATCCACCCGGGAGAAACCATGTGCGGACGCTTCGTCCTCTCGCAGACCACCGCCGACCTGGTGGCGCTCTTCGACATCGACGAGCCGGGCGCCGACCTGCCGGAGCCGTCCTGGAACATCGCGCCGACCCAGCGGATCGCCGTCGTCGCGGAGTCGATGAAGGGGGTCGAGGAGGGCAGCCCCCCGCGGCGCCGGCTCGCCGGAGCCCGCTGGGGCCTGGTGCCCCGCTCCGCCGCCGACCCGTCCGCGGGGCCGCCGCTGTTCAACGCGCGGATCGAGTCCGTCGCCGAGAAGCCGTCGTTCCGCGAGTCCTACGCCTCCCGGCGCGCGATCGTGCCCGCCTCGGGCTGGTACGAGTGGCGGGTCGGCGCGGACGGGGCGAAGGCACCCGTCTACGTCTCGCCGGGCGAGGGCTCGCTCCTCCTGTTCGCCGGTCTCTACGAGTGGTGGCGCTCGGCCCAGCCGGGCTCTCCGTGGCTGCTCTCGGCGACGGTCCTCACCCGCCCCTCCGCCGGGCCGCTCGCCGAGGTGCACGAGCGGATGCCCGTGCTGCTGCAGCCGGAGCTGATCGAGGACTGGCTGGACCCGGCGTCCCCCGGGGACGCCGAGCTGCTGCGCGCGGCCGCCGAGGGCGCGGCCGAGCTGGCCGAGGAGCTCGAGGTGCACGGCGTCGGCGCGGCCGTGGGCTCCGTCTCGGCGAACGGCCCCGAGCTGATCGAGCCCACCGGAGCCTGACGATCGCGTGAGAGCGCGATCCGCGGTCCGGCATCCGGTCTGACAGACTGGGCGGATGCCGCTGACGCCCGAGAGCAAGCCCCTGAGCGCAGGCAAGGCGGAGGTCATGCACCGCGCCGCCCGCCTCGAGGACCGACTCCACTCCTTCCGGATGAGGCGCGTGAAGCGCAAGGGCTACGTCCCGAGGGTCATCCCCTACACCGGCTACGGCTCGACGACGCAGCTGCGCGTCCTGGCCCGCGTCCTCTACACGCGGCCGACCCCTCCCGGGGTCGAGGAGGTCCGCCCCGTCGAGGGCGTGCGCGGCTGGCGGAGCTTCACCAGCGTCTTCGTGAGCGGGGCCGTCGTGACCGTCGAGGCCGACGGGCAGACCCACCGGGTGACGGCCGACCGCGGCGGAGTCGTCGACGCGGACCTCCCGATCACGCTCGAACCCGGCTGGCACACCATCACCTTCTCGACCGCGGGCTCGAAGCCCGTCGAGGCGCCCGTCTTCATCGTGCGTCCGGAGTCGCGGCTCGGCGTCGTGTCGGACGTGGACGACACGGTGATGGTCACCGCGCTCCCCCGCCCCTTCGTCGCCGCCTGGAACACCTTCGTGCTCGACGAGCACGCCCGGATGCCCACGCCCGGCATGGCGGTCTTCCTCGACCGCTTCGCCCGGCAGTACGAGGGCTCCCCGGTCATCTACCTCTCCACCGGCGCGTGGAACGTCGCCCCGGCGCTCACCCGCTTCCTCTCGCGTCACCTGTACCCGGCCGGAGCGCTCCTCCTGACCGACTGGGGCCCGACGCACGACCGCTGGTTCCGCAGCGGCAAGCAGCACAAGGAGATGAACCTCCGCCGACTCGCGGCCGAGTTCCCGGACGTGCGCTGGCTGCTGGTCGGCGACGACGGGCAGCACGACGAGGAGATCTACTCCGACTTCGCGGACGAGCACCCCGACAAGGTCGCGGCGATCGCGATCCGCCAGCTCTCCACAGGCGAGGCGGTGCTCGCGGGAGGCCGCTCCAAGGCCGAGGACCGCTCCCTGACCAGCGGCACGACCTGGGTCTTCGCGCCCGACGGCGCCGGCATCTCCGAGCAGCTGACGGAGCTCGGCATCCTCTGATCCCGCACCGGCTCCGGGAACGACGGAGCCGTCCGCTCCCCGGGGGGAGGGACGGCTCCGGTCGATCGGCTCGGACTACGCCTGGTGGGCGGCCTGCAGGTCGAGGGTGATGGTGACCTTCTCGCCGATGAGCACGCCACCGGTCTCGAGGGCCGCGTTGTAGGTCAGACCGAAGTCGGTGCGGTCGATGGTCGCCTTGGCGGTGAGGCCGGCCTTGTAGTTGCCGTAGGGGTCGGTGCCGAAGCCGCCGAACTCCACCTCGAAGGTGACGGGCTTGGTGGTGCCCTTGATGGTGAGCTCGCCGTCGACGAGGAAGTCGTCGCCGTTCGGGCGGACGGCGGTCGAGACGAAGTGGATCTCCGGGTACTTCTCGGCCTCGAAGAAGTCGCCGGTGCGGAGGTGGCCGTCGCGGTTGGGCTCGTTGGTGTTGACGGAGGCGACCTCGGCGGTGGCCTCGACCTTGGAGTCGAGCGGGTTCTCGCCGGTGGTGAACGTGGCGGTGAAGCGCTCGAACTTGCCCTTGACCTTGCTGATCATCAGGTGGCGGACGCTGAACGCGACCTCGCTGTGGGTGGGGTCGATGACCCAGGTGCCGGCCTTGTAGCCGGGGATGGTGACGGTGTCGGTCATGGTTTCTCCTCGAGTGTGACGGTCGTCGCGGGGAGAGCGTCCCCGTCCGATGTATGCAAGCGCATCGACGTCGATCAGTATTCCATGTAGCGACAACTATTTCATCCACGTTCCGTCGAAGGATCGGCGGACACCGCGTGAACACGGAGCGCCGCACCCCGGACGGGGGTCGGAGACGCTCCCCGAGCAGTCGTCAGCGGTCGGCGGGAGCCGGGTTGCGGATGCCGAGGAGGGAGACGACGCCGCCGGCGACCAGGAGGGCGGAGGTCGCGACGGCGGCACGGGAGAAGCCCTCGACGTCGAGCGAGTCGCCGACCACGAGCGAGGTCGCGGCGATGGCGACCAGCCCGGCGATGCGCGAGACGGCGTTGTTCACGGCGGAGCCGACTCCGCTGTGCCCGTCCTCCACCGCGCCGAGGATCGTCGAGGTCAGCGGAGCGACCGTCACCGCGAGGCCGAAGCCGAAGAGGAGGATCCCCGGCAGCAGCTGCGTGGCGTAGTCGGCGCCCTCGTCGACGAAGGAGAGCAAGAGGAACCCGGCCGCGGCGATCAGCGGTCCGACGCCCATGAAGAGCCGCGGGCCGAAACGCGCCGACAGCGACCCGGAGACCTGCGAGAGCAGGAGCAGCAGGATCGTCGGCGGGAGCGTCGCGAGCCCGGCCAGGGTCGCCGAGAAGCCCAGGGTCTGCTGGAGGAACAGGCCCAGCGCGAAGAAGCCGAAGGAGAGCGCGCCGTAGACGAACGCCGTCGAGACGTTGCCGACGGTGAAGTTCCGCGACGCGAAGAGCGACAGCGGCAGCATCGGATGCGCCGCGCGCCGCTCCCACACGACGAACGCGACGAGGGCGGCGACTCCCCCGATCAGGGCGGTCAGCACGAGCGGATGCTGGATCCCGAGCCTCTCCTGCTCGATCAGCGCGAACACCGGCCCTCCCAGGCCGATGACCCCGAGCACCGCGCCGACGCCGTCGATCGGCACCCGGGTCCCCGAGTCGACCGCGCCGAGCCTGCGCAGCAGGACCAGCGTCACCGCGATCGGCAGCAGGTTGAGCGCGAAGACGTACCGCCACGAGCCCGCGTCCACCAGCAGGCCGCCGAGCACGGGGCCGGCGATCGTCGCCGTGCCGGTCCAGGCCGTCCACGCGCCGATGGTCCGGGCCTGCGCGGCGCCGTGGACGGTCGCGATGATGAGGGCGAGCGAGCTGGGCACGAGGATCGCGCCGGCGGCGCCCTGGAGCATCCGCGCCACGATGAGGACCTCGGCGGTGGGGGCCAGCGCGCACAGCAGCGAGGTGACACCGAAGCCGATCAGGCCGATGGTCATGCTGCGGGCCCTGCCGATGCGGTCGGCGAGCGAGCCGGCCACGAGGATCAGCGCGCCGAGCGTGATCAGGTACCCGTCGACCACCCACTGCTGCACCGCGAGCCCGCCGCCGAGCTCGCGGGTGATGGCGGGCAGGGCGACGTTGACGACGGTGCCGTCGAGGAAGGCGACGAAGGAGGCGAGGACGGCCACCACGAGCACCGCGCGGCGGCGCGTCTCGGCGGGCTCGGCGGAGGCGGTCATGCTCGGGCTCTGGTCACCCGCTCACCGTACCGGCGGCCGCCGCTCCCGGGGCCGGGAGGGCGGGCATCCGGGCCCCCGAGCGCGGCCGCACGACGGATCCAGACTCGTCGCCTACTCTCGTAGCCATGTCTGCGCAAGGAACCGCCCGCGGCGGCGTGCTCGCCCGGGTCCTCGGGATCGTCGGAGCCAGCCTCGCCGGGGGCCTGCTGATCACGGTCGGGGTCACTCCCGCCCTCGCCGTCACCGGTCTCGCCGAGAACAACCCGATCGGGCTGTTCGAGACGGTGCCGGAGTACCTCGAGCTCGGCCAGCTGGCCCAGAAGACCGAGATCTACGCCAAGCGCACCGACGGCTCGGACGAGCTGCTCGCCTCCTTCTACGCGCAGAACCGCGAGGAGGTGGCCTTCGACCAGGTCAGCCAGTCCGTGAAGGACGCGGCGGTCTCGACCGAGGACCCGCGCTTCTACGACCACGGCGGCGTCGACCTGCAGGGCACGATCCGCGCGGTGCTCAGCAACATCGTCGGCGGGGACCTCCAGGGCGGATCCTCCATCACTCAGCAGTACGTCAAGAACGTCCTCGTGCAGAAGGCGGAGTCGCTGAGCGCGACCGACGAGGCGGCCTCCGAGGCCGCCTACGAGGAGGCGACCGCGACCACTCCGAGCCGCAAGCTCAAGGAGATGAAGCTCGCCGTCGACCTCGAGAAGAAGTACAGCAAGGACGACATCCTCCTCGGCTACCTCAACATCGCCGGCTTCGGCGGCCAGGTCTACGGCATCCAGGCGGCGGCCGAGTACTACTTCTCGACCAGCGCGGCCGACCTGAGCCTCGCGCAGGCCGCGAGCCTGATCGCCACGGTCAACAACCCCAACGGCCTCAGGATCGACCAGCCCGAGAACATCCCGGACAACAAGATCCGCCGCGACTACGTCCTCGACCAGATGCTGCAGGAGGGGAAGATCTCGCAGGCCGACCACGACGCCGCCGTCGCCGAGGAGGTCGTCCCCGCGATCACTCAGACGCCCACCGGCTGCCAGACCGCCGGCAACGCGGCCTTCTTCTGCGACTACATCACCCGTGTCGTCCAGAACGACCCGGCGTTCGGCGACGACGCGGACACCCGCCTCGCGAACTTCCAGCGCGGCGGCTACAAGATCTACACGACGCTCGACCGCGACCTGCAGGACACCGCGGCGAACGCGACGAACAACGCCGTCCCCAAGGTCCCCACCCTCGACACCAACATCGGCAGCGCGACCGTCTCGATGGAGGTCGGCACCGGCCGGATCCTGGCGATGGTGCAGAACAAGGACTACGACGCGGCCGGCGCCGTGAACGGCGCGAACTTCTCCGCCGTCAACTTCAACACCGACACGGCCTACGGCGGCTCCGCCGGGTTCCAGGTCGGATCGACCTACAAGGTGTTCACGCTCGCGCAGTGGCTCGCGAGCGGACGCACCCTGAACGAGACGATCAACGGCCGCGAGCGCACCTTCTCGGGCTTCCCCGCCAGCTGCGCGCCGGGCGGCGAGCTCGACACCTCCTACGAGGTCAACAACGACGACAGCGAGAACGGCAGCTACAGCGTGCTGACCGGCACGATGCAGTCGATCAACACCGTCTACGTCTCGATGGCGCAGCAGCTCGACCTCTGCGCGATCCGCGACCGCGCGGTCGGCTTCGGCGTGAAGGCGGCCGACGGCGGCGAGGTCGACTACAAGCCGTCCGCCGTCCTCGGCTCGGACACGCTCATCTCCCCCCTCTCGATGGTCACCGCCTTCGCCGGCTTCGCCAACAACGGCACCGCCTGCTCCGCGATCGCCATCGACTCGATCACCGACGCGACCGGCGCCGCCGTCCAGCCGCCGACCTCCACCTGCAACCAGGCCCTCAGCCCCGAGCTGACGGCGGTCGCGAACTACGCCCTGCAGCGCGTCGTCACCGGCGGCACGGCCGCCCAGTCCGACCCGGACGACGGCATCGAGCACATCGGCAAGACGGGCACCACCGACAACGCGGAGTCGACCTGGATGGACGGCGCGAGCTCGCGCGTCGCGACCGTGGTCTGGGTGGGCAACATCGACGGCCACACCTCGATGCGCGAGGTCCGCTTCCCGAACTCGGAGCTCGAGAGCCGCCCGTACGCCTCCAACATCCGCCACTACATCTGGAACTCGGTGATGACCCGCGCCGACCAGAAGTACGGCGGGGACGACTTCGAGGAGCCCAGCAGCGCCCTGCTGAACGGCCGCCAGATCGCCGTGCCGACCGTCTCCGGCCGCTCGGTCGACGACGCCACGGAGGCGCTGGAGGACCTCGGCTTCGACGTCGAGGAGGGGGCGACCATCGACTCGTCGCTCCCCGCCGGCGTGGTGGCGGGCACCGACCCGGCCGCGGGCACGACCGTCGCGCGCTACTCCGACATCGCCCTGCTGATCAGCAACGGCTCGCAGGTCCCGGCTCCCGCCACCCAGGCACCGGCTCCGGCTCCGACCGGCACGGGAGTCCCCGCGACCGAGGCTCCCCCGGCGACGCCCACGGCGACCCCGACAGCGACAGCCACGGCGACTCCGACGGCGGAGGTCGAGGAGTGAGCTTCGACGCGGACTTCCTCGGCGTCCCCGCGGGTGCGCCGCGCCTGAGGGTCGAGCGCCCGGTGCGGCTCCTGCCGTACACGCACTTCGAGGTGCTGCTGGATCCGGAGCGGCGCCTGGCCGTCTCGACGGCCGTGAACATCGACGGCGCGCGCCTGGTCGAGCTCGGCCGCGGCGACGACTGGCACCTCGACGACCGCATCCCCGCCTCCGAGCAGACCGGGCCGGAGGTGTACGCCCGCAACGACCTCGACCGCGGCCACCTGGTCCGCCGCCGCGACCCCGTCTGGGGCGACCGGGACGAGGCCGCCGCGGCCAACCGCGACAGCTTCTGCTACACGAACGCCGCGCCCCAGGCGAGCGGCTTCAACCAGTCGCAGGAGCTGTGGCTCGGGCTCGAGACGCTGGTGCTCGAGTACGCGCAGACCTGGCGCACGCGCCTGAGCGTCTTCACCGGGCCCGTGCTCGCGGACGACGACCCGGTCTACCGCGGTACGGGCATCCCCCGCCGCTTCTGGAAGATCGCGGCGTGGAGCCCGGACGGATCGACGCTCGCGACGAGCGCGTACCTGCTCGACCAGAGCGAGCTCGTGGAGCGGGTGCGCGAGGGCCTGGTGCCGCTCGGCGGCTTCAGGACGTTCCAGCTGCCGGTCGCCGCGATCGGCGAGCTGACCGGTCTCGACGTGGACCTCCTCGCCGGGGCCGACGTGCTCGGCTCGGCAGGACTCCGGCCGGAGCCGTGGCGCGAGATCGTCGAGCCGTCCGACGTGGCGAGCGGCCTCCTCCCCCGCTGAGGCTCCGCCGGGGGCAGGATGGGCGGATGAGCACCCCCGTCCTGGTCGAGATCACCTCCGGCGCCGTCGTCCTCCGCGACCCGGAGGGTCCGCTCGTCCGCGTCGACGAGGCGGGCTACCTCCGCGGCGACGGGGTCTTCGAGACCGTCGCGGTCCTCGACGGACGTCCCCGCGCGCTCGGCGAGCACCTCGCGCGGCTGGCCGGATCGGCCCGGGCCGTCGGGCTGACGATCCCGGAGGCGCCCCTCTGGTCCCGAGCGGTCGACCTCGCCGTGGCGGAGCACGACCGGGTCGACGACCTGACGGTCCGCTTCATCGCCGCCCACGGCTCGAGCGACTCCGCCCGGTGCACCGTGCGCGCGGCTCCGACTCCCGACTCGAGCGCGCTTCGGGAGAAGGGCGCGGCCGTCGTCGTGCTGGACCGCGGGTACGCGAGCGGTCCGCTCGCGCCGTGGCTGCTCCCGGGCGTCAAGACCACCTCGGGCGCCGTCACCCGGGCGGCGCTGCGCGAGGCGGCGTCCCGGGGCGCGGACGACGTGGTCTGGCGCACGAGCGACGGGCTTCTCCTCGAGGGGGCGACGTCGAGCCTGGTGCTCCTCGGCGACGGGGTGCTCGCGACGCCGCTCTCGGACAGCGTGCTCGCCGGCACGACGGTCGAGCGGGTCCTCGCGCTGGGCGAGCGCCGCGGGCTCGCGTCGTCGCGCCGCGAGCTGCCGGTCTCGGCGCTCACCGGTGCCGATGCGGCGTGGCTGGTGTCGAGCACCCGGCGGGCGATCCCCGTCCGCTCGGTCGACGGCGCACCGCTCGCGATCGACGCGGGCCTGACGGCGGCGTTCGAGGCGGGGCTGCTCGCCGGCTGATCGCGTCCGCGGCTCGGACTCCCTGCGTGTCAGGCCGCTGCGGCCAGCGCGCGGGAGGTGTGCGGGCCGACCCCGGCCTCCTCCGCGTCTCCGAGATCGGCGAGCGTGTCGACGTCCAGCCTCAGCGTCGACGAGCCGGGCAGCACGACGACGGCGCAGCCCGCGTCGCGGTGCCGGGCCAGCGAGCCCGGGCCGAATGCCGGAGCGACGAGGGCCCCGGCCGCCAGCAGGAGCGCCGTGGTGCCGCTCCCCTCACGGTCCGGGACGACGGCCGGGAGCGACCGCGTCGCGAGCGCCTCGGAGAGGTCCGACGGCAGCAGGGCGGGCAGGTCCCCGGTCAGCACGATCACCGGGGCGCCCGGCCGGCGGTGCAAGGCGGCCTCGGCTCCCGCGGACACGGCGGCGTCGAGGGTCCCCGGGTCGGGCACCACCACCAGCTGCGGGTGCTCCGCCCGTGCGCGGTCGGCCGCACCGGCGTCGGAGGTGACCAGGAGAAGGCTCGCCACCGGCTCCGCGGCGGCCACGGCGGCGAGCGTGTCCAGGAGGAACGCCTCGGCCAGCGCCGCGCGGCCCGGCACGTCGAGGCGCGTCTTCGAGCCGCCGCGGCCCTTGAACACGACGACCGCGCTCCAGCCGGTCACGCGCGCTCCTCGCGCGAGGCTGCTCCGGCCGCGAAGCCCTCGGCGAAGGCCTCGTCGGCGCCGAGGCGGAACATGTCGTCGGGGCCCGTGCGGGTCAGCTTGCGGGCACCCGGGCTCTCGACCCCCGTCACCAGGCGGGCGAGCCCGCGGACGACGGCGACGGGACGGCCGCTCGCCTTGCCCTTCACCAGGTCGCCGAGCGCGGCGATCTCGTCCGCGACGGCCGGCATGGTCACTCCCAGCGTGCGCCCCAGGGCGTCGACCCCGCCGCGGAGGTCGTCGATCACGAGGACGCCCGCGGCTCCGATGGCCGCGTCGGTCTGCCCGACCCGCCAGGCGCGGCCCAGGGTGTCGCTGACGAGCACGCCCACCTCCACGCCGAGCCGCTCCCGGAGGCCCGCGCAGAGGGCCCGCGCCGAGGCGTCCGGGTCGACGGGGAGGAGGAGGACCGTCCCCTCCGCGACGTTGCTGGCGTCGACTCCGGCCGCCGCCTGGACGATCCCGAGGCGGTTCTCGACGATGCGGGTGACGCCGGAGCCGTGCGCCCGGGTGGCGACGACGCGGACGGTCTCGGCCGTGATCGCGTCCTCGCGGTCGGTCGCGGCGACGACGCGCCCCTCCGCCTTCGAGACGATCTTGCTCGTGACCACGAGGATGTCGCCGTCCGCGGGCCGGTCCTCCTCGGCGGCGGCGGCGACGGCCGCGAGGATCAGCTCGAGCAGGTCGTCACCGGGAGTCACCTCCGGGATGCCGTCGAGGGCCCAGGCCTGCACGCGCGTCTCGCTCACCGGTCCATTCTCCCGGCTGCCGCGGGCGCACGGGTCCACGGCCCGAGATCGCCCGGGCAGGCGATCGGCGGCGCCTCAGCCGGCGGCGAGGTACGCGGCGACCGCGGGCGGCACGTAAGGGGCGACGTCGCCGCCGAGGGAGGAGACCTGCCGCACCAGCGAGCTCGACACGTGGGCGTGCGCGGGATCGGGCAGGAGGAACACCGTCTCGACGTGCGCGAGGTTGCGGTTCACGATCGCCATGGGGGTCTCGTACGCCACGTCGACCTGCGAGCGGATGCCCTTCACCAGGATGCTCGCGCCGACGTCGGTGCAGTAGTCGACGAGCAGGCCCATGCTCCACGAGGCGACGACGATCCGCCCCTCGACCCCCGCCTCCGCGATCGACTGCTCGATGAGCGAGACGCGCTGGGCGATCGGCAGCAGCGCCGTCTTGGCGGGGTTGTGCACCACCACGACGTGCAGCTCGTCGACCAGGCGCGCGGCCCGCTCGATCACGTCGAGATGACCGAGGGTCACGGGGTCGAAGGAGCCGGGGACGACGGCGATGCGGGCCATGCCGACAGAGTAGCGGGCGGGCACCGCCTAGCTCTTGGCGAGGAACTCCCGGTCGCGGTCCTGCACGCGGCGCTCGAGCGCGGCACGGAGCCGGTCGTGCGCGGCGAGCGACGGGTCCTCCGCGAGGAGCCGCTCGGCCAGCGCCCGCGCCTCCACGATCACGTCGGCGTCCTGCACCACCCGCAGCAGGCGGAGCGACGAGCGCCCGCCGGACTGCGAGTCGCCCAGCACGTCGCCCTCGCGGCGCAGCTCGAGGTCGACCTCGGCGAGCGCGAAGCCGTCGAGCGTCGCGGCGACCGCCTCCACCCGCTCGCGCGCGACCGTCCCCGCCTCCGCCGCCGTCACGAACAGGCACACCCCCGCGACGCCGCCGCGCCCGATGCGCCCGCGGAGCTGGTGCAGCTGCGAGACCCCGAACCGCTCCGCGTCGAGCACGACCATCATCGAGGCGTTCGGCACGTCCACGCCGACCTCGATGACCGTCGTCGACACCAGGACGTCGATCTCCCCCGCGGCGAAGGAGCGCATCACGGCGTCCTTCTCCTCCGTCGTCATCCGCCCGTGCAGCGCGGCCGACCGCCGCTTCCCGAGCAGCGGATGCGCGCGCACGCCCTCGAGCGTGGCCGCGACGGTCGTGGGCGGCGCGGCGGCGTCCTCCTCGGGCGGCTGCGCGCCCTCGGCGGGCTCCCCCGGCTCGATCGCCGGGCAGACGAGGTAGACCTGGTGGCCCGAGCGGATCTCCTCCTCGGCGCGCTCCCACGCCCGCGCGATCCACGCGGGATGGTCGGCGAGCGGGACCACGTGGCTCGTGATGCCGGGGCGCCCGGCGGGCAGCTCGCGGATGGTCGAGGTGTCGAGATCGCCGAAGACCGTCATGGCGACGGTCCGCGGGATGGGCGTGGCCGTCAGCACCAGCACGTGCGGCGGGGTGGCGCCCTTCCGGCGCAGGGCGTCCCGCTGGTCCACGCCGAAGCGGTGCTGCTCGTCGATCACGACGAGGCCCAGGTCGTAGAAGGAGACCGCGTCGCCGAGGAGGGCGTGCGTGCCGACGACGATCTTCGCCGTGCCCGAGACGATCCGGAGGAGGGCCGCGCGGCGCTGCGCCGCCCCCAGCCCGCCGGTGAGGAGGGTCGGCACCAGCTCGGCCGCGAGCTCCGGGCCGAGGGTCCTCGCGATCGAGCGGAGGTGCTGCCCCGCGAGCACCTCGGTGGGAGCGAGCAGCGCCGCCTGCCCGCCGCTCTCGGCCGTGGCGAGCATCGCCCGGAGCGCGACGAGGGTCTTGCCGGAGCCGACCTCGCCCTGCACCAGCCGGGTCATCGGGCTCTCGGCGGCCAGATCGGCGGCGATCTCGTGCCCCACCTCGGTCTGGTCGCCGGTGAGGGCGAAGGGCAGCGCGGCGTCGAAGCGCTCGAGCAGCCCGCCGGGGCCGGGCACGCGGGCGGTCGCGGGGCTGCTGCGCGCCGAGGCCCGGCGCTCGAGCAGGGCGAGCTGCAGGAGGAACGCCTCGTGGAAGCGCAGCGTCTCGCGCGCCTGCGCCTCCTCGCCCTCCCGCTGCGGGCGGTGGATCAGCTCCAGCGCCTCGCCGAGGCCCAGCAGCGAGCGGCCGGCGCGCACCTGCTCGGGCATCGGGTCGGGCACGTCGCGCAAGCCGTCCAGCAGTACGCCTATCGCGGCCTGGAGCTGCCAGCTCGAGATCGCGCTGGTCGCCGGGTAGATCGGGATCGGCCGCTCGGCCCAGTCCTTCGCGAGCTCACCGCCTCCCGTCTCCGTCGCGGCGGCCTCCTCGTCGTCGAACAGGCGGT
This sequence comes from Rathayibacter sp. RFBD1, assembly GCF_002932915.1. NCBI lineage: Bacteria > Bacillati > Actinomycetota > Actinomycetes > Micrococcales > Microbacteriaceae > Rathayibacter > Rathayibacter sp. RFBD1. The sequence continues at coordinate 57,926 of NZ_PSWQ01000021.1, read as the reverse complement.
AGTCGGGATGCGTGAGCTGCGGGGTGTCGCGGAACATCGAGACCGTGCCCGCGAAGATCCCGCGCACGCCGCGGTGGAGCTTCGCCGCGCGCCAGGGCTGTCCGAAGAACGTCAGAGAGAGCGTGCCCGAGCCGTCCGAGATGACGACCTCGAGCAGGGTGCCGCGCCGGTTGCGCATCGGGCGCTCGCGCACCTCGCGCACCTCCGCCACGATCGTCACGCTCTCGCCCACGGGGAGGCGCGAGAGCGCCGTCAGCTCGCCCCGCTTCGCGTAGCGGCGCGGGTAGTGGCCCAGGAGCTCGCCGACCGTGCGGTACCCGAAGGCCTTCTCGACCGCGCTCGCCGTGCGCGGCCCGATCAGCGGCGCGAGCGAGGCGTCGAGGGGGTCCGGGATCACCTAGCGATCATAGGTCGGACCTCGGACGCGCGAGCCGGGCGACCGGGTCCAGCGCCGAGCGGGGCACGACCGACGCGAGCACCCGACGACCGGCACCCGCGGAGCCGCGGAGCGCGGCGGCCACGGCGGTCGCGTCGTCCCACGCCTCCGACTCGCCCGCGGACGGCGAGTAGCGCCGGCGCTCGACGCGCTCCCGGAGCCCCTGCAGACGTGCCGCCGCTCCGGGGTCGAGGGCGGGAGCCATGCGGGCCTCCTGCGCGCGCGGAGACTCCGTGTCCTCCACGGGGACGCCCAGGTCGCGGGCGGTCGCCAGCAGCTCGGCCCATGCGGCCTCGACGGAGCCGGAGCGCGCGGACCGGCGCCGCAGCGCGCGCTGGACGGCGCGCATCAGCCAGGGGACGAGCACGAGCAGCAGGAGCAGCACCCAGAGCGTCGCCGCGGGAGCCGCCGTGGTGCTCGAGGCGCCGACGGCACCGGGGGTCGGCGTCGCCGACGCGGCCGTCGGAGTGGGTGTCGCGGCGGGAGCGCTGGTCGCACCGGGCGCGGTGGTCGCGGTCGAGCCCGGGGCGGTGGGGCCCGAGGACGCCGTCGCGCTCGGCAGGGTGTAGGAGGCCGGAGCGCCGCGGCTGGGCGTCGGCTCGAAGGGCAGCCAGCCGACCCCCTCGAAGTACAGCTCGGGCCAGGCGTGCAGGTCGGAGGAGAGGACGCGGTAGGTGGTCAGGTCGCTGCCGCCGGAGGGCACGACGGAGCCGGGCTGGTAGCCGATGGCGAGCCGCGACGGGATCCCGAGCTCGCGCGCCATCACCGCCATCGCCGAGGCGAAGTGGACGCAGTAGCCCTCCTTCGTCGTCAGGAACGCCGAGAGCACGCCGACTCCGTCGCCGTCGTAGCCCTCCTCCGCGGGGGTGTCCTCGGAGTAGCGGAACTCGGACGAGCGGAAGTACGTCTGCAGCGCGCGCGCCCGGTCGTAGGCGGTCGGAGCCTCCGCCGTGACCTCCTCGGCCGTGGAGCGGACGATCTCGGGCACGTCGTCGGGGAGCGAGAGGTACCGGTCGACGCCGGACGGCGCGGGAGCGGCGAGCAACTGCTGCGGGTCGGGCTCGAGCCGCAGCGCCTGCACCTGGTAGTCGTCTCCGGAGCGGGTCGTCGCGTCGCCGCGGATCGAGCCGTCCTGCACGTCCTGGAGCCAGCCGTCGCCGACGCCCGTCAGCGACGAGACCGGATACGGCACGGGGAGCCACTGGCTCCGCAGCGTCTCCACCGAGACGTCGACCTCCTCCGCCTCGCGCGGCACGCTCTCGGAGAGCCCCTCGGGCGCGATCGGCGCCTCGATCGGAGCGGTCTGCTCCGTCTCGCTCGGCGCCCAGTCGTCACCGTCGAAGTCCGAGACGGTCAGCACGCGGAGGTAGACGGGCAGGTCGGAGTCGGTGGCGTAGCGCAGCACGGTCACGGGGTTCGGGCGGCGCAGGTCCGCGCCGAGGGCGACCACCGGGTCGATCGCGCCGTTGAAGAGGCTGCCGGAGACGCCCGAGGGGGCGGTGGTGCGCGCGTAGCCGGCCGCCGAGCCGGCGACGACTCCCGCGCCCAGGACGACGACGGTCACGGCCGCGAAGGCGGGCAGCACGGCCGAGGCCGCGCTCGGGCCGCTCGGGCGGCGGGGGGCGGCCGTGGCGGCGAGCACGCCCGCGTAGGCGAGCGCAGTGACGACGAGGCTCGCCCAGGACACCTCGGAGGGGTCCACGATCGACGGCACCGCGAGCAGCGCCGCGGGGAACAGACCGGCCAGGGCGGGGAGGCGGACGGAGAAGGCGAACAGGTCGGCCGCCCAGGCGAGCACGACCACCCCGCCGATCAGGAGGAACGAGATGCCGTCGTCGGCGATGGCCGGGAGCCCCTGCTGCGCGATGGACTGGAAGCCGCCCTGCGCGAGCGCCTCCGCCTGCGCGACGGCGCCGGGTGTGGGGATCACGAACAGCAGTGCCCGACCGGGCACGAACATCGCGGTCAGCACGCCGACCATCGTCAGCGTGCCGAGGATCGGCGGGACGACGGGGTGCACGCGCAGAGCCCGGGCGGCGGCCGGGACGCCGAGCACCACGGCGACCGCGCTCGCGAGGAGCACCAGCCAGTCGACGCCGACGAGGAGCCGCCCGATCCCGGCGGCGGCGGCCGTGATCGCGAGGAAGAGCAGACCGCTCAGAGGAGCCGACCCGGCGCGCGGATCGCTCTCGACGCGGCGGCTCACGCCACCACCCGCAGGGCGAGAGCCTGCGCCCACGCCTCCTCGACGGAGGCGCTCGGGTCGACGGACACGGCGTACCAGCCGAGCGAGGCGAGAGCCGCCTCCTCCTCAGCGGTGCCGGCGACGACGAAGGCGATCGCGGGGCGCGACTGCGCGGCCAGGGAGCCGAGGGCGTCGAGGTCCGACTCGAGGAGTCGGGTGAGCACGGCGAAGACCGGGCGTACTCCCCCCGTGTCGCGCATGTCGGCCGAGATCCGGGTCACCGCGTCGACCGACTCGCGCGAGGGCGCCAGCTCGGCCAGGCGCAGCAGCACGTCGTGCGCCACCTCGCGCTCGTCCTCCGAGTGCTCCGGCTCGCCGTCCGCACCCGTCTCGACGAGGTGGGTCTCGAAGCCGCGGTCGAGCAGGTGCACGGCGAGGGAGGCCGTCATCGACACCGCCCACTCGAGCCGGTCGTCGCCGCGCCGCTCGAGCACGCGCTCGGCCCGGGTCTCGAGGAGGATCCACGCGTGCGGATCGGTGTTCTGCTCGTCCTGGCGGACCATGAGCTCACCGGAGCGGGCGCTCGCCCGCCAGTGCACCCGGCGCATGGCGTCCCCCGGGCGGTAGTCGCGCGGGATCACGTCGTCCGTGCCGGCGCCGGCCGTCGCGTGCGCGACCGGGCTCGATCCACCTGCTCCGTGCGCGTCCAGGACGTCGCTCTGGAGCGGCACGACCCGCGGAGTCACGACGAACGGCTGCGCAGCCCCCACGACGCTCTCGCGGAGCGCGAGCCCGAGGCCGTCGCCGCGCACCAGGCGCAGCGGGCCGATGCGGTGGATCCCGCGCCGCTCGGCGGGCAGACGGTAGCGGGCGCGCACGCGGCCGCCCGACGGGACGCCCGGCAGCCCGAAGACGCCCTCGGCGACCGGCCGGCCGACGACGACCCCGCGCTCCACGCGCTCGAGCCGGTCGTGGGCGCGGGCCCCGCTGCGGACGGCGCGGCCGCGGTTCTCGAGCAGCACATCGACCTCCACCACGTCGCCGGCCGCGACGGTCTGGGGAGCGAAGCGGCGCTGCACCCGGAACGACGCCGGCGCCAGGAGCAGGGAGACGAGCGCGCCCAGGGGCAGGCCCAGCAGCACCAGGCCGACGAACAGCAGCTCGCGGAACTCCGACAGCGGCGCTATCACCACTCCCGCGACGCCCAGCAGAACGAGCGCCCAGCCGCGCAGCGTCAGCGCGACCCCGCGGAGCGCGGGCAGACCGCCGAGACGGGACGACGGCGTCTCGGCGGCGCGGGCCTCAGTCGCCACGGTTGCCGAAGGGGACGGGGGTGGCCGCGACGATGCGCTGCACGATCTCGGTGACCGAGTGCGAGGATCCGGCGCCGGAGCGGCCGGGGAGGCGGGTGGCGGGCAGGAGGCGGTGGCCGAGCACGGGGACGGCGAGCGCGTCCACGTCGTCCGGCACCACGAAGTCGCGGTCGCTGAGGGCGGCGAGCGCCTTCGCGGCGGCGATCAGCTGGAGCGTGGCGCGCGGGCTCCCCCCGAGCCGCAGCTCGGGGTCCACCCGCGTGGCCTGCATGATCGCCACCACGTACTCCTGGACAGGCGGTGCGACGTACACGGAGCGCACGTAGGCCATCATCCGCTCGAGCTCGGCGAGGCCCACGACGGGCCGCAGCTCCTCGAGCGGGCTGGCCGAGTCGCGGGTGCGGATCATCTCGAGCTCGGCGCGCTCATCGGGGTAGCCGAGCGAGAGGCGGGCCATGAAGCGGTCGCGCTGGGCCTCGGGCAGCGAGTAGGTGCCCTCCATCTCGACCGGGTTCTGCGTCGCGATCACGGCGAAGGGGCGCGGGAGGAGGTGGGTGGTGCCGTCGACCGAGACCTGGCGCTCCTCCATGCACTCCAGCAGCGCCGACTGCGTCTTGGGCGAGGCCCGGTTGATCTCGTCGCCGATCAGGATGTTCGCGAAGACCGGGCCCGGCTTGAACTCGAAGTCGCGGGTCGCCTGGTTGTAGACCGAGACCCCCGTGACGTCGGAGGGGAGCAGGTCGGGCGTGAATTGGATGCGCGCGACGCTGCCGCCGACCGAGGCCGCCAGCGACTTCGCCAGGACCGTCTTGCCGGTGCCGGGGACGTCCTCCATCAGGAGGTGCCCACCGGCGAGGAACACCGTCAGCGCCATCGAGACCTCGGCCGACTTGCCGTCGATCACGCGGGTGAGGTTCCCGAGGACGGCGCCGCAGTGCGCCGTGAACTCCTCGCGGGTCAGGGGCGTCTCGGGAGCCGCTCGGCGGCCGACAGCGGAGCGGGTGTCTTCGAGCGACGTCATAGCTACGGATTCTGGCAGTCCTGACGGGAAAAGGGTCCAGGTTCCGCGAGTTCGCAGTGTGCCGCCAGGCGGGAGCCGCGCGGCGGCCACCGGACGCCGCAGGCAGGGGTGCCGCCCTATGCTCGATCCGGTGACCAGGATCATCGCCGGATTCGCCGGCTCGCTCACCCTCCGGGTTCCGCGCGCGGGCACCCGCCCCACCAGCGACCGCGTGCGCGAGGCCGTCTTCTCGGCCCTCGAGGCCCGGGACGCCCTCGACGGCGCGACGGTGGTCGACCTCTACGCGGGCTCCGGCGCCCTCGGGCTCGAGTCGGCCAGCCGCGGAGCGAGCGCGGTCGTCCTGGTCGAGCGCGACCCGAAGGCCGCGAGGACCGCGGGCGAGAACGCACGGGCGATCGCGACCGCGGCGGCCAAGAACAAGCGGCCCGCCCCGCGGATCGAGGTGGTGACCGGCTCGGTCCGCTCCTTCCTCGACGGCTCCCCGGCCCTCAATACGGACACGGTGTTCCTCGACCCGCCCTACGACCTCGGCGAGGACGATCTCGCCGCCGATCTCGCCGGTGTGCTGCCGCTGCTGCGCGAGGACGCGGTGGTCGTCGTGGAGCGGAGCTCCCGCAGCCCGGAGCCGCGCTGGCCCGCGGGTCTGGAGCGGGAGCGGAGGAAGGACTACGGCGAGACCACCATCTGGTGGGCTTCGCCTGCGTCGCCCGCGCCGGCCGCCTCGCCCGCTTCCTCCGCGGCCGGCTGACCGGCCTCAGCCCGCCGCGCCGTCCCAGCCGAGGTACGGGTCCCAGCCCCCGCGCCCCTCGAGCGCGACCCCGCCCAGTCGCACCTCCGGGTCCCCCTCGCGGACGGCCCCGAGCGGGACGAAGCCCTCCGGCAGCGCCGCGGCGGGCGGGAAGCACGCGAGCATCGCGTGGTCCTCGCCACCTCCCAGCACCAGCGCCCTCGCCAGGTCGAGGTCCACGCCCTCCACCCCCGTGAGCCCGCGCGCGTGCACGTCGACCGCCGCGGCATCGAGGTCGATCGCCACTCCGCTCGCACGCGCCATCCGACGGGCGTCGAGCACCACGCCGTCCGAGACGTCCATCATCGCGGTGGCGGTCCCGCCCGCGGCCTCGCCCGCGGAGATCGGCGCGGTCGGGCGCAGCTGCGCCTCGAGGAGGGACGGATGCCGCTCGCGGAGCCGGTCGGCGAGGTCGGCCGACGGCTCCCCGTCCCGCCGCGCCTGCTCGAACAGCAGGCGCAGCCCGAGCCCCGCTCGTCCCAGCGGGCCGGCCACGGCGAGCACGTCCCCCGGCCTCGCACCGCTGCGGAGCACCGGCGGTCGTCCGTCGAGCGAGCCGAACGCCGTGATCGAGAGCGTCAGCGTCGCGGAGGCGGACAGGTCTCCCCCGACGACTCCGCATCCCGGCGCCATCGCGGCGCAGCCGGCGGCGAGCCCGCCCGCGATCCCCTCCAGCACGTCGACGCCCAGCGACTGGGGCGCCGCGAGCGCGACGACGAGCCCGGTGGGACGGGCCCCCATCGCCGCGACGTCGGCGAGGTTCGAGGCCGCCGCCTTCCAGCCCAGGTCCGCCGGGCTCGACCAGGCCAGCCGGAAGTCGGGGCCGTGCACCATCATGTCCGTGGTCACCACGAAGCGGCCGTCGGGAGCCCGCAGCACCGCGCAGTCGTCGCCGGGCCCGACCAGGGTCTCCGCGCCCGGGCCGCCGAGCCGGGCCAGCACCCTCGCGAGCACCTCGCCCTCGCTGAGCTCGGCCAGGGTGGGACTCCGATCCTCTGCCATGGTTCACACGCTAGCGTTGACGGCGATGTCAGCCGACACGCCCTCCTCGAGTCGACCAAAGAGGATGCTGACCCCCGGTCATGCTGTAGAGCACGAAGTTTGTGTCGTCTTGCATAACAACCTTGAATTCTTCTCCGCTATGTCCAGCCGTTCCCGAACTCCACAACGGTCGGTCACTGCGGCTGTAAACGACAATATTCCCGTCACTTTGAAGCGCGAGCTTCTTCCCCGACGACCTAGTGCCCGACGCCCAATACGGTGATCGATTTGCGTCGTGCGCAACAAAGTTGCCATCAGACTGGAAGTACGTGTACGAGTCGTTCGATCGAGCAACGAAGCGACCGTCAGATCCATTTCCATAGATCCGGGAAATTGGTCCGGTAGAACCGCCGGGTATCTTGCCGAATCGAACTTCACTAGGTGCCGCATTGGCACTTTCAGCAAAAGTTACAGACCCCACAAGGACGAGACAAAGCGCCATCGCGGGAGCGAAAATTGACTTCTTATTCACCTGGGCTTCCTTTCGTTCGGAAGCCTCAACTTATCGCATCACAGTGCCTTCGCGGGCGATCGCGCCAATGTCGCGCCAACACTACTGCGGAGCGTCCGTCGGCAATACGAGGTCTCCGAGGTCCTGGCACTCAACATTTCCCGTGGGAGCAAGGGCACCGACTGCAGGAGCCAAGTCGACGAGCACGGTACTTCCGGAGATTGACTCGCTATCAATGATTACTTCGGTCGCAGGTACGCGACCAAAGGTAACGAATCTATAATTTGGTGCGTCGGAGTCATCTGGGATCCAATCAATACCATTTACTTCGATACATCTCGGATCCGCAGCCGGGGGCTCAAGACCGCACCGCAAAAGAACTATTGCTGGAGAACCCCAAGCTGCGGTCGCTTGGGCGTTTGTTTCGCGTCGCGCGACATCCCCGCCAGCCCCGTCGGTCAGCCCATCGGGAAGCCGTGACGAGATTGTTGCGCAGCTAGCACTCTCCGAGTCGTCTGCAGCCTCCAATGCAACTACAGGCGCGCATCCGCTCAACAACAGGGCTGCGAGCCCGTAAACTCCGTATAGCGAGTATCGGGAACTAGCCAAATGACCACCTAGCCAATCGAGTATATTCAGATAACAACGGAAAACACACAGTAAAGCATTTTCATCATTTAGGGCATGTTAGAAGAATCCTCAAAGCGATAGAAGAGGATATAAATTTTCTCGGATTAAAACGTGGAGCTTCGGAACTAAGTTGCGGATATCTGCACACACCGGTCTCCACCTGCGCCAAAGAACTACCTGATCTTATCCCACTAGAGACGCCCCACCAGTCTGGTGCTCTAAACGCCGCAAATCTACCTATTCCCTCATAAGAGTTGAAGTAGGCCTTGCTGAGGGCGACGACGGGCGCGCTCCTCGAGAGCAGCAGCGCCGCCGCGCCGAGGAGCACGGCCCCTCCCCGCGGCCGTCGGTCGAGCATCGTCCGGCGCCTCAGCGGTCCGGTCGCAGGGCCAGCCCGACGACGCGACGGGCGTGCTCCTCCGCCGCCCCGAGCTCGCGCGCGCGGGACGCGAACACGGCGGCCGCGGCCTGCAGCTCACGCTCCAGCGCGTCCACGCCTCCCGCGACGACCGTGCCCGCCCGGCCGCGCGTCTCGACCAGGCCCGCCGACTCCAGCTCCCGGTAGGAGCGGGCGACCGTCCCCGCGGCGACGCCCAGCGTCTCGGCCAGCGCGCGCACCGGCGGCAGCCGCGTGCCGACCGGCAGCTCGCCCGCGGCGATCAGAGCGGTGATCTGCTCACGGATCTGCTCGAAGGGCGCCGCGGCCGCGCCCGCCTCGACGCGGAGCGCGAGCGCCGACGTCATCGGGCGGCGACCGGGACGCGGTCGAGCGCCGAGTCGAGCAGCTCGCTGATCAGGTCCGGGTAGTCCACGCCGCTCGCGCCCCACATGCGCGGGAACATCGAGACCGGCGTGAAGCCGGGCATGGTGTTGATCTCGTTGACGACGAAGCCGTCGGCGGTGAGGAAGAAGTCGACCCGGGCGAGGCCCTCGGCTCCGATCGCGTCGAAGGCGCGGATCGCGAGGGACCGCATCTCGGAGAGCTCGCCGTCGGTCAGGTCGGCCGGGCAGACCAGCTCGATACCGGACGCCCCGAGGTACTTCGCCTCGAAGTCGTAGAAGCCGCGGCCGGAGACGACCACCTCGCCGGCGACGGAGGCGCGGGCCGGAGCACCGCGGCGCCCGCCGAGCACGCCGATCTCGACCTCGCGGCCGACGATGCCCGACTCGATCAGCACCCGCGAGTCGTGCGCGAACGCCTCCTCCAGCGCGGCCTCGAGCTGCTCGCGCTCGTCGATCCGGCTGACGCCCACGCTCGAGCCGGCCCGCGCCGGCTTCACGAACGCGGGCAGGCCCAGCTCGTCGAGGGCCGAGGAGGCGTCGCCCGGGTCGGCGCGCCACTCCGCCTCGGTCACGAGGTACCAGGGCGCCACCGCGAGGCCCGCGGCCCGCAGCACCGTCTTGGTGAAGTGCTTGTCCATGCCGAGCGCCGACGCGAGCACGCCCGAGCCGACGTAGGGCAGCCCGACGAGCTCGAGCATCCCCTGGACGGTGCCGTCCTCGCCCCACGGGCCGTGCAGGATCGGCAGCACCACGTCGACCTCACCGAGCGAGCGCGTCGCGCCGTCCTCGGTCGTCACGGTGAGCTCTCGCGAGAGGGCCGACTCCGGCCAGCGCACACGGGAGCCGTCGTCCTCGACGCGGGGCAGCGACGCGGCGTCGAGAGCGAACTTCTCGGGACGGTCCTCCTCGAGCACGAAGGCGCCGTCGGAGGTGATCCCGACGGGGATCACCTCGAAGCGGTCACGGTCGATCGCCCGCAGCACCCCGGCCGCCGTTGCGCAGCTGATCGAGTGCTCGCTGGAGCGCCCCCCGAACAGAACGGCCACGCGGAGCTTGCTGGTCATCGAGGTTCCTCTCACCCTGTGGCTCGTCCGAATCCGTGGTCAGGTGCGGCGCGATGTCCTTCGGATCGAGCGTACCGGCGAGCACCTGCGACACCTGCTCGACGATGGGCATGTCGACTCCCCTGGCGCGCGCCAGCTCGAGGACCGGCGCGACGGAGGCGAGCCCCTCCGCCGTCTGCTGCATCGACTTCACCACGTCGGTGAAGCTGTAGCCCTGGCCGAGCAGGCGCCCGGCCGTGTTGTTGCGCGAGAGGGACGAGCTCGACGTCGCGATGAGGTCGCCGAGCCCCGCGAGTCCGGCCATCGTCTCGGCCCGTCCGCCGTACGCGACCGCGAAGTCGGTCATCTCGGCGAGACCGCGCGTGATGATCGACGCCTTCGTGTTCTCGCCGTAGCCGACGCCGTCGACGATGCCGATCGCCACGGCGATAAGGTTCTTCAGCACGCCGCCGAACTCGGTGCCGATCACGTCGGTGTTGACGTAGGAGCGGAAGTAGCGGTTGGTCGCCGCGAGAGCCACCTCCTGCGCGGTGACGAGGCTCTCGGAGGCGATGACCGCCGCGGTCGGCTGCTCCTTGGCGATCTCGAGTGCGAGGTTGGGCCCGGAGGCGACGGCGATCCGGTCGGGAGAGACCGGCAGCATCTGCGCGATCACCTCGCTCATCCGCTGGCCGGTGCCCTTCTCGACGCCCTTCATCAGGCTCACCAGCACCGTGCGCTCGGTGAGGAACGGCGTGATCGCCTCGAGGTTGCTCCGCAGCGACTGCGACGGGATGGAGAGGTAGACGTGGTCCGCGCCCTCCAGCGCCTCCTCGATGCGCGGCGTGGCCCGGATGTTGCGCGGGAGGTTGATGCCGGGGAGGTAGTCGCTGTTGCGCTTGGCCTCGGTGATCTCGCGGGCCAGCTCGGCGCGGCGCGCCCACATCACGACGTCGGAGCCGCCGTCGGCGAGGATCTTCGCGAAGGTGGTGCCCCAGCTGCCGGCGCCGAGGACGGCGACGCGGCGGGGCACGGGGATGGGCGCCTTCCTACTGCTCGGACTCAAAGCGACCCGTGCCCTTCTGGTTGTGCTCGGAGGGGTTCCAGCGCTTCTCGGGCGCCGCCTCGCCGCGCAGCTCCTCGAGCAGGGCGGTGATCGCCGCCATCACGACCGCGGAGGCCTCGGTGAGTGTGGCGGAGTCGAGGCTGCGTCCGCGGAAGGCGGACAGGTCGACGGGGTCGCCGACGATCACGTCGACGCGCTTGCGGCGGAAGAGGGTGATCCGCTTGGAGTAGCGGCCCATCAGCTGCTGCGCACCCCAGTGCGCGACCGGGACGACGGGCAGCCCGTACTGCAGCGCCATCCGCACCGCTCCCGTCTTGCCGCGCATCGGCCAGAGCTCGGGGTCGCGGGTGAGGGTGCCCTCGGGGTAGATGATGACCGAGCGGCCCTCATCCACGAGAGCCTTGGCGGTCTTCAGCGGCTCGCTGCCGCGGACCGAGCCCGAGCGCTCGACGGGGATCTGCCCGGAGCCGCGCAGGATCGAGCCGAGCACGGGCACCGAGAACAGCGAGGCCTTGGCGAGGAAGCGCGGTGCGCGGCCGGCGCGCCACAGGGTCCAGCCCGTGATGATCGGGTCGATCTCGCTGTAGTGGTTCGGCGCGAACACGAAGGCCCCGGTGCTCGGGATCCTGTCGCCGTTCCGGATCCGCAGGTCGACCGAGGCGGTCATCACGGGGATCACCGCCGCCGCGAGGAACCAGAAGATGGACGGACGGCTTCGCTCAGACACCCGCCCATCCTCGCATCCCGCATCGGAGGGGCCGCGTCCCCACGCCCGGGAGCAGCGGGGCCCCGCGGTGGGAGGAGCGGCCCGGCCGCCGGCTACGGTACCGGCATGCCCCGTCCGCGTCGCCGCCCGTCGCCGTGGGACGCCGTCGGCAGGGCCCTCGGCCGCCTCGCCGACTCGCCGATCGCGCTGTCCGGCCTGGTGCTCCTGATCGTGTGGGGAGTCGTGCTGCTCGCCACGCAGGCCGGACGCGATGCGGCCGCGCTCGGCGACGGCCTCCTGCTGACGCTCGCGGTCCTCGTCGGCGGCTCGGCGTCAGTCGCCCTCGTGATCGGCGGGGTCGACGCCCTCTGGCGCGTGGCGGTGGCACCGCTCGCCCACGTCGAGGCGGAGGCGACCGGCGGCGTCGCGGTCCTCGGACGCGGCCGGCTCGGGGCGGGCCTCCGTCGTATCGAGCCGCGGTTCCCGCTGCCGACGCTGCGGCCCTACGCGGTGGTCGTGCCGCGCCGCCGGGGACTGACCGTCTCCTTCGGCGACTGGGGCGTCGTCGTGCCCTGGGCGCGGATCGCGCGGCTGGAGCGGCGGTGGGTGCTGGTGGGCCTGCGTCCGCGCGAGGCCCTCGAGGTCGTCCTGGCCGGGACGCGGCGCGGACGCCTGACGCTGGTCCTCGTCGAGTCGCCCGGACCGCTGGGCCTCCGGCCCGCGCCGGAGACGACGCTCGCGCTCCTCGAGAAGCGGATCCGGGGACGCCTGGAGGAGGCCGCGGAACCGCCCGCGTGGGGCGCGCCCGGACGCGACAGGACCCCGGGCCGCTGAGGACGGTCGTCCTCCTCGGCACCGGGGTCCCGGCGGGCGGCTACGCGTCGAGCGAGAAGTCGGCGCCCAGCAGCTCGAGCTTGGTGAGGAAGTTCTCGTAGCCGCGGCTGATGATGCCGACGTTCGAGACCGTCGAGGTGCCCTCGGCCGAGAGCGCCGCGATCAGGTGCGAGAAGCCGCCGCGCAGATCCGGCACGACGATGTCGGCGCCGTGCAGCTTCGAGGGTCCCGAGATCACGGCCGAGTGCATGAAGTTGCGCTGCCCGAAGCGGCAGGCCTGCCCGCCGAGGCACTCGCGGTGGATCTGGATGGTCGCGCCCATCTCGACGAGCGCGTCGACGAAGCCGAAGCGCTGCTCGTAGACGGTCTCGTGCACGATCGAGACGCCCTTGGCCTTCGTGAGCGCCACGACCAGCGGCTGCTGCCAGTCGGTCATGAAGCCGGGGTGCACGTCGGTCTCGATGATGACCGGCTTGAGCTCGCCGCCCGGGTGGTAGAAGCGGATGCCGTCCTCGGCGATCTCGAACGCGCCGCCGACCTTGCGGAAGACGTTGAGGAAGGTGGTCATCTCCTGCTGGCGGGCGCCGCCGACGAAGATGTCGCCGTCGGTCGCGAGGGCCGCGGCCGCCCAGGAGGCCGCCTCGTTGCGGTCGAAGAGCGCGCGGTGGGAGTAGCCGGTGAGCCGGTCCACGCCCTCGATGCGGATCACGCGGTCGGTGTCGACCGAGATGATGGCGCCCATCTTCTGCAGGATGTTGATCAGGTCCATGATCTCGGGCTCGATCGCCGCGCCCGAGAGCTCGGTGATGCCGGAGGCGCGCACCGCGGTCAGAAGGACCTGCTCGGTCGCTCCGACGCTCGGGTAGGGCAGCGACACCTTGGCGCCGTGGAGGCCCTCGGGGGCCGACATCCGGATCCCGGAGGGAAGCTTCTCGATCACCGCGCCGAAGTTGCGGAGGACCTCGAGGTGGTAGTCGATAGGGCGGTCGCCGATGCGGCAGCCGCCGAGGTCGGGGATGAACGCCTCGCCCAGGCGGTGCAGGAGCGGGCCGCAGAAGAGGATCGGGATGCGGCTGGAGCCGGCGTGCGCGTCGATGTCGGCGAAGTGCGCGGACTCGACGTTCGAGGGGTCGAGGATCAGCTCGCCGACCTCGGCGCCCTGCTTCACCTTGACGCCGTGCACCTCGAGGAGGCCCTTCACGACGCGGACGTCGCTGATGTCGGGCACGTCGCGGAGGGTGGAGGCGGTCTCGCCGAGGAGCGCCGCGACCATCGCCTTGGTGACGAGGTTCTTCGCTCCCTTGAGCTCGATGCGCCCCACCAGCGGCCGACCGCCCTTGATGGTGATCCGCTCCGTCGTCATCCCCACGCGGGCTCCCGAGGCCTTGGCGTCCTGGAGGGCCTTGGCGTCCTGAAGAAGTGTGTTCACGCTATTTCACCGGCAATGTCTTGGGCCGCCAGCTCTCGCGGCGGGTCTCGAATTCGGAAATGAGCGCTTCGTCGCGCAGGGTCAGGCCGATGTCGTCCAGGCCCTCGATCAGGCGCCATCGAGTGTAGTCGTCGATCTCGAAGTCGAAGGCCTCGCCACCGGCGGTGACCGTACGCGCAACCAGATCCACCGTCGGTTCTATTCCCGGGGTGCTCTCGATGATCTCCCACAGGCGCTCGACGTCGGCCTCGGACACGACGGCGGCCAGGAGTCCCTGCTTGCCGGCGTTGCCGCGGAAGATGTCGCCGAAGCGGGGCGAGATCACGACCCGGAAGCCGTAGTCGCGCAGCGCCCACACGGCGTGCTCGCGGCTGGAGCCCGTGCCGAAGTCCGGCCCGGCCACGAGGATGCCCGCACCGCGGTACCGCTCCTGGTTGAGGACGAAGTCCTCCTCCTGGCGCCAGCCGTGGAACAGGGCGTCCTCGAATCCGGTCTTCGTGATGCGGCGGAGGTAGACGCCGGGGAGGATCTGGTCGGTGTCGACGTTGGCGCGCTTCAGGGGCGCGGCGATCGCGGTGACGGTCTCGAACTTCTGCACGGTCAGACTCCTGCTCTCTCGCGCGCCGGCTCCAGGTCGGAGGGGCTCGAGAGCGTGCCGCGCACGGCCGTGGCGGCAGCGACGAGCGGCGAGACGAGGTGGGTCTTCGCCCCCTTGCCCTGACGGCCCTCGAAGTTGCGGTTGGAGGTGGAGGCGACGCGCTCCCCCTCGAGGAGCTGGTCGGTGTTCATGCCGAGGCACATCGAGCAGCCGGCGAAGCGCCACTCCGCCCCGAACGCCGTGACGATCCGGTCGATGCCCTCGGCCTCCGCCTCGAGCCGCACGCGGGCGGAGCCGGGGACGACCATCACGCGGACGCCCGGCGCCTTCGTGCGCCCCTCGACGATCGCGGCGAAGGCCCGCAGGTCCTCGATCCGGGAGTTGGTGCAGGAGCCCATGAAGACGACGTCGACCGGGATCTCCTTCATCGGCGTCCCGGGCTCGAGCGCCATGTACTCCAGCGCGCGCAGGGCGCTGGTGCGCTCGTTCAGGTCGTCGATGGTCTCGGGGTCGGGGACGGACTGCGAGAGCGAGACGCCCTGGCCGGGGTTGGTCCCCCAGGTGACGAACGGCTCGAGCGCGTCGGCGTCGATCACGACCTCGGCGTCGAAGACCGCGCCCTCGTCGCTCGGCAGCGTCCGCCAGTAGGCGACGGCGGCGTCCCAGTCCTCGCCCGCGGGGGCGTGCGGACGGCCCTGCAGGTAGGCGAACGTCGTCTCGTCCGGCGCGACCATGCCGGCGCGCGCGCCCGCCTCGATCGACATGTTGCAGATCGTCATCCGGCCCTCCATCGAGAGCGCCCGGATCGCGGAGCCGCGGTACTCGAGGATGTAGCCCTGGCCGCCGCCGGTGCCGATGCGGGCGATGACCGCGAGGATGACGTCCTTGGCCGTGACCCCCTCCTTCAGCGTCCCCTCGACGGTGATCGCCATCGTCTTGAAGGGCTGCAGCGGCAGCGTCTGCGTGGCCATCACGTGCTCGACCTCGCTCGTGCCGATGCCGAAGGCGATCGCGCCGAACGCGCCGTGCGTCGAGGTGTGCGAGTCGCCGCAGACGACGGTGATCCCGGGCATCGTCAGGCCGAGCTGAGGGCCGACGACGTGCACGATGCCCTGCTCCACGTCGCCGAGGGAGTGCAGGCGGACGCCGAACTCGCCGGCGTTCCGGCGCAGAGCGTCGATCTGGGCCCTGCTGGTCGGGTCCTCGATGGGCCGGCCGATCTGCAGGGTCGGCGTGTTGTGGTCCTCGGTCGCGATGGTGAGGTCGGGGCGGCGGAGGGGGCGCCCGGCCGCGCGCAGCCCGTCGAACGGCTGGGGGCTCGTCACCTCGTGGAGGAGGTGGAGGTCGATGTAGACGAGGTCCGGAGCGCCGTTCTGGCCCTTGACGACGACGTGGTCGTCCCAGACCTTCTCGGCGAGGGTGCGGGGCCTCGAGGTGCGGATCGTGTCCGCGAGCGAGCGGGGTTCCGCTCCGCTCGACGCGGGCGCGGCTGCGCCGGGTGACTTCTCGGTCATGACGGGTCCTTCTCCTTCAGGAGTCGCTGCTCGGCCGGGCGAGGCACCGCGACGAGGGAGGCCGTCAGATCGAGGTCTCGTCGCGGCACGGAAGGAGGTGCGGGCCGCTCAGCATGGACCGAGAATAGCACCGCGCTCCCCCGCTCCCGGGAGCCGGCGGCGCACGGTCGACGGGCTCAGGCGCGGGCGTCGAGCACCGCGTCGACGACGACCACGGTCACGTTGTCCCGCCCGCCGGCGTCGACCGCCGCGCTCACGAGCGCCTGGGCGAGGTCGGCCGGGTCGCCGGAGTCGCGGCGCGCGAACAGCGCCGCGATCCGCTCGTCCGAGAGCTCCTTGGTGAGCCCGTCGGAGCAGAGCAGGTAGCTGGCGCGCGGCACGACGGGCAGCGTCCAGACGTCCGTCTCGACCTCCTCGTCGGCGCCGAGGGCGCGGGTGACGATGTTGCGGTCCGGGTGCGACTCGGCGGACTCCCGCGTGAGCAGGCCCGCCGAGACGAGCTCCTGCACGGCCGAGTGGTCCACGGTCAGCTGCTCGAGCTCCGTCCCGTCCCAGCGGTAGACGCGGGAGTCGCCGACGTTGAAGAGCGCCCAGCGGGCGGGCCCGGAGGGCTCGGGCAGGACGAGCATCAGCCCCGTGAGCGTCGTGCCGCAGAGCGCACCGCCCACGTCCAGCGCGCGCACCGCCGTGTTGGCGCCCTCGACCAGGTCGAACACCGCGTCGACCGGTCCGAGGGCCGTCGGCCGGTTCTCGTGCAGAGCCCCGACCGCCGCGGCGCTCGCGAGGTCGCCGCGGGCGTGCCCGCCCATCCCGTCGGCGACCGCGAGCAGCAGCTCGTCGGCGAGGAGGGAGTCCTCGTTGACCCGGCGGACGGCTCCGACGTCGGTGCTGCTGCTGACGGCGAGCCGCAGCGCCCCCTGGGGCAGGTCGACGGTGGTGGTCGTCATCGCGGGGTCACTTCTCCTCGGCGGCCGAGCGGGCGTCGTCCGAGACGACCTCGGGGTGCCCGTCGTGCATCTCGATGTGGCGGTGCTCGCGGCGCATCTTCGCCAGGCTCGCGAGCGTCGCGACGGTCATGCTCAGGACGATGACCACCAGCGAGGTGATCGTGTCGATGTCCCACACCGGCACGGGCTCGCCGCCGTTGATGAAGGGCAGGTCGTTCTCGTGCAGGGCGTGCAGGACGAGCTTCACGCCGATGAAGGCGAGGATGAACGCGATGCCGTACTTGAGGTACTCGAGCTTGTCGATGAGGCCGCCGAGCAGGAAGTAGAGCTGGCGGAGCCCCATCAGGGCGAAGATGTTCGCGGTGAAGACGATGAACGGGCTCTCCGTGATGCCGAAGATCGCGGGGATCGAGTCGAGCGCGAAGAGCAGGTCGGTCGAGCCGATCGCCAGGAAGACGATCAGCATCGGGGTGAAGAACCTCGTGCCGTTCTTGACCGTGCGGATCTTCGAGCCGTCGAACTCGTCCGAGATCCTCACGCGCTTGCGCAGGAGGCGGATGAGCAGGTTGTCCGTGCCCTCGTCCTCGTCCTCCTTGCCGAACGCCTGGTTCCACGCCGTGTAGACCAGGAACGCGCCGAACAGGTAGAAGATCCAGCTGAAGCTCTCGATGAGCTGCGCGCCGAGGAGGATGAAGATCCCGCGGAAGACCAGCGCGATGATGATGCCCACCATCAGCACCTCCTGCTGCAGCTTCGCCGGCACCGCGAAGCGCCCCATGATGATGACGAAGACGAACAGGTTGTCGATCGAGAGGCTGTACTCGGTCAGCCAGCCCGCGACGAACTGGCCCGCGAGCTCGCCGCCGCCGAGGATCAGCATCGCCAGCGCGAAGATCAGCGCGAGCGTGACGTAGAAGCCGACCCAGAGGCCGGACTCCTTCAGGCTCGGCACGTGCGGGCGCTTGTAGACCAGCAGCAGGTCGGCGGCGAGGATCAGGCTCAGGACGACGAACGAGCCGATCACGAACCAGACGGGCAGATCGAGCATGAGGGCCTTCCGAGTGGGTGGGGGCCGAAAGTCTCTCCCCGGGGAGCGGACGGCCGTGCCGGTCCGCGTCACCCGTCCCGCCCCCGGCACCGCGCAGGGGCGGTGCGTACTGACGGGAGCGGAAAGGCGGGATACTCCCCTTCGCGGATGCGATCCTAGCGCCGATCCGGCGGGATGCGGCCCCGGGGAGGCGGAGCGGGAACGAGGCGATCGGCGCGATGCGTCGAGCGGGTGCCGCGTGGCGAGCACCCGGGTGTTAAACGAGAAGAACCCCCGGTCAGACCGGGGGTTCTTCTCGTGTTGCCGTGGTGACCCCAGCGGGATTTGAACCCGCGTTACCGCCGTGAGAGGGCGACGTCCTAGGCCGCTAAACGATGGGGCCGCGTTTTTGCAACTCGAAGAGTGTTGCACACGGATCCGCATCGACGCAAATCGAGCGCCCGGCCTATCCGGTCTCCGCTCGGCCCCGGCCTTGCCCGCCGCCCGCCGAGGCGCTTGGCTCGGGGCATGAGACTGACGAAACTCGAGCACGCCGCTGTCCTGATCGAGGAGGACGGCGCCCGGCTGGTGATCGATCCGGGGTCCTTCACCCGGCCCGTCGAGGGGACGGCCGACACCGTCGCCGTGGTGCTCACCCACGAGCACGCCGACCACTGGACCCCGGAGCAGCTGCAGCGCCTGCGCGACGCGGCCCCGTCGCTGCGGATCCTCGGCCCGGCCGGGGTCGCCGCCGCCGCCGAGGGCTTCGACGTCGAGACGGTCGCCGACGGCGACGTGGTGACGGTCGGCCCGTTCGAGCTGCGCTTCTTCGGCGCCCGCCACGCGGTGATCCACCGGAGCATCCCCGTCATCGACAACGTCGGCGTCCTCGTCGACGGCCGCGTCTACTACGCCGGCGACTCCTTCACCGTCCCCGAGGGCGTCGACGTCGAGGTCCTCGCGGCCCCGTCGGGCGCGCCGTGGATGAAGATCGCCGAGGCGATGGACTACGTGCTCGAGATCGCGCCGCGGCACGCCTTCGCGACCCACGAGCAGGTCCTCTCGGAGGCGGGACGCGCGCTCGGCCACGACCGGCTCGGCTGGGCCGTGCGCGAGGGGGGCGGGGAGTACCACGCGCTCGAGCCCGGCGACGTGCTCGAGCTCTGACGCCGGGGACGACGACGGCCGGGTCGGGGGCGAGCCCCGGCCCGGCCGTCGTCGCGATCCGCTAGCGGATCAGTAGTACTCGCCCTGGCGGTAGTCCCAGGAGTTGAACTGCTCGGCGAGGTTCAGCATGATGCGCTCGTAGTCGAGGCCGCGGCGGATCAGCACGGGGCCCGGGGTGATCGAGCGCTCGCTGCCCTGCACGGGGATGAGGGCGCCCGAGGCGTCCACCATCGAGACCATGACGCCCTGCTCGTGGCGGGAGTCCTCGTCCTTGTCCGGCTGGATGGAGGAGACGTACGAGTCGGCCGAGACGATGACGTCCGCCTCGTTCTCGATCCGCTCGCCGATGTTCGCGACCCGGCCGCGGTTGCCCACGCCCGAGGGGTTGGCCGAGCTGGCGAAGGTGAGGGTGCGGTCGCGCTCCCACAGGGTGGCGACCAGCTGCTCGGCGGGGCGGCCGAAGCGGATGACGAAGCAGCTCGTGCCGCGTCCGTCGCGGACCAGCTCGCGGGCGTCCTCGTCGATGAGCTCGACCGCCTCGGCCTTCCACGGAAGGATGCAGCCGAGCAGGACGTCCTGGTCCCAGTGCTTCCGGTAGAAGGCGAGGACCTCGTCGTTGAGCTCCGCGAGCTCGACGAGCTGCTCGATGCTGGAGCAGAGCACGACGCCGGGCTTGTTGCGGTTGCGCTGCTTGGCCGAGAACTTGCGCTCGAGGCCCGCGCCGTCGGTCGTCATCAGGATGTAGCCGACCTTGGTCGCGCAGACGACCAGTCCACCGGGAGCGGCGAGCGCGTCCACTGCCTCGGCAGGAGCCTGCTCACGCCATTCGATCACCGTCGTGCTGGTCATTCTTTCCCTTTCGTGGTGTCCAGAGACGCCATGGGCGGGGCCCCGGCCGAGCGGAAGCCTAGCGGATGGCCCCGCGGCGGCAGGCGCGGCGGACCCTCGTCCCACGGCGGGAGCGGCCCGGCCGGAGTGCACTCCGCCGGGTGCCGGCACGGGTCGTCACGACCCCGCTGCGGGCCCCGCTCCCGGGCTCCAGGAGGTCACGCTCGCGAGGTCGGCGCCGAACTCGACGCGGAGACGGACGGGCGGGCCGCCGCGCAGCACGTCCGGCAGCCACAGGCGCGCGTCGTCCCACATGCGGTCGTAGGGCACCTCGTCGACCGGGACGAACGCGGCGGCGAGCTCGCTCGACTCGGTGACCTCGCCGGCGACCCGGCGGCAGAGGAAGACGTGCGAGCGCTGACTCCATGCCGGCCGGTGGGGGAAGGAGTAGTCGAGCACGCCGCGCGGCTCCAGGTCGTCCGGGAGGGCGACGAGCCCCGCCTCCTCCTCCAGCTCGCGGACGGCCGCGTCGACGGGCGACTCCCCGAGCTCGAGCTTGCCGCCGGGGGCGACCACGCGGCCCTCGCCGAGGCCCCTGCGCTTGCGGCCGAGGAGCACCTCCGCGCCCCGCGGGCCGTCGCGGAGGACGTAGACGACGCAGACCTCGGGCAGCCCCACCGCGCACCTCCGCTCCGACGGGCCGGGGGC
This sequence comes from Rathayibacter sp. RFBD1, assembly GCF_002932915.1. NCBI lineage: Bacteria > Bacillati > Actinomycetota > Actinomycetes > Micrococcales > Microbacteriaceae > Rathayibacter > Rathayibacter sp. RFBD1. The sequence continues at coordinate 37,412 of NZ_PSWQ01000021.1, read as the reverse complement.
CCGGCACCGCCGTCGTAGGCTAGCCCGGTGACGACGACCGCGCTCGAGCGCTTCCAGGCCCTGCTGCGCGTCGACACCGTGTCCCACTCGGACGAGTCGGCGACCGACTGGAGCCGCTTCCACGCCTTCGGGGAGCTCGTCGCCGAGCTCTACCCGGCGCTGCACGCGGCGCTGGAGTCCGAGACCGTCGCCGGCCACTCCCTCCTCTGGCGCTGGCGCGGTGACAAGCCGGGCGAGCCGGCCGTGCTGATGGCCCACTACGACGTGGTCAGCGTGACGGCGGCGGAGTGGTCGCACGACCCGTTCGCGGCCGAGACGGTCGTCGCCGCGGACGGCCGCACCTCCGTCGTGGCGCGCGGCGCCCTCGACGACAAGGGCTCCCTCGTCGCCCTCCTCGAGGCGGTCGAGGCGGCCGTCCTGCGGGGCGAGCGGCCCCGGCACGACGTGTACCTCCTCTCCACGCACAACGAGGAGACGGCGGGCGACGGCGCCCCCTCGGTCGTCGCCCTGCTCGGCGCGCGCGGGGTCCGCCCGCGCCTCGTGCTCGACGAGGGCGGGAACGTGCGGCGCGGCATCCTGCCCGGCGTCACCACCCCGATCGCCGTGATCGGCGTCACCGAGCGCGGGATCATGAACCTCGAGCTGACCTGCCGCGACGTCGGCGGCCACGCCTCCGCTCCGCCGCCCCCGCCCGGGCTGCTCGCCACCCAGCGGCTCGCGAGGGCGATCCACCGCCTGACCGAGAACCCGTTCCCCTCGACCCTCCCGGAGCCGATCGCCCAGCTGGTGCGCGCGGCGGCCGACCACGCGGACGCGGCCCACGCCGTCTGGTACGCCCGCCCGCACGAGCACCCGGACGCCGTCGTCGGCGCGCTCGCCGCCCACTCCAACCGCTCGGCCGCGATGCTGCGGACGACGGTCGCGATCACCGAGCTGCGCGGCAGCACCGGAGCGAACGTCCTCGCCTCCAGCGCCAGCGCCACCGCGAACGTGCGGATCAACCCGGGCGGCACCGTGGCGGGCGTGGTCGAGCGCATCCGCGCCGTCATCGACGACCCGGAGGTCGAGGTCGAGGTGAAGGTCGCCCACGAGCCCTCCCCCGTCTCCCCCACCGGCGAGCCCGGCGACGGCGGGCCGTACGACCTGCTCCGCGCGGTCGTGCAGGAGTCGTTCCCGGACGCGGTCGTCGCCCCCTACGTGCAGACCGGCGGCAGCGACGCCCGGCACTTCCACGCCATCAGCGACCACGTCTACCGCTTCATCCCGTTCGAGATCAGCCCGCGGCAGCAGCTCGGGATCCACGGGGTCGACGAGTCGGTCGAGGCCGACCAGTTCGAGCGCGCCATCGAGTTCTACGCGCGGCTGCTCGCCCGGCTCTGATCGCGGCGGTCCTCCGGGGTCGGGGAGGACCGCGCAGCGACCGGCAACCTGGGAGAACCGTTCGATGACGCGCCGACCGGTGTTGGCCCGGAGTTCACCCCGCGATGATGGACTGGTCTCAGCGGGGTCGCCTCCGCTGGAGCAGTGCGCAAGTGCCGACGCCGGGTCGCGTGATCCGGCTCCCGCCGATCGTGGAACCCGAGGATCATGTCCCTCCGCCAGGCCGAGTACCCCCGGCCCAACCACTTCATCCTTCACCTGAGCGACACCCACTTCATCGCCGGAGACGGCGGCCTGTACGGCTCCGACGTCGACAGCGAGGCCCAGCTGCGGCTCCTGTTCGACGAGCTGGAGGCGTCCGGCGGACGTCCGGAGGCCGTTGTCATCACGGGTGATCTCGCCGACAAGGGCGAGCCGGAGGCGTACGCGAAGCTGCGCGCCGTCGTCGAGCCCGCGGCCGCACGCCTCGGCGCCGAGGTGATCTGGGTGATGGGCAACCACGACGACCGCGGCGCGTTCCGCTCGGGGCTGCTCGACCAGCTCCCGACCACGCAGCCGGTCGACCGCGTGCACGACGTGAACGGGCTGCGGATCATCGCGCTGGACTCCACCGTGCCCGGCGCCCACTACGGGGAGATCTCGGACGCGCAGCTCGACTGGCTGGCGGAGGAGCTCTCCAGCCCGGCCCCGCACGGCACGATCCTCGCGCTGCACCACCCGCCGGTGCCGAGCGTGCTCGACCTGTCGGTCCTCGTGGAGCTGCGCGACCAGCCCGCCCTCGCGGAGGTGCTCGAGGGCTCCGACGTCCGCAGCATCATCGCGGGCCACCTGCACTACTCGTCGACGGCGATGTTCGCCGGCATCCCGGTCTCGGTCGCGTCGGCCACCTGCTACACCCAGGACCTCAACGTGCCGGTGGGAGCGACCCGCGCCCGCAACGGCGCCCAGGCGTTCAACCTGATCCACGTCTACGACGGCACGGTGCTGCACTCGGTGGTGCCGATCGGCGCCTCGACCGAGGTGTCCTACGTCTCGGCGAACGAGACGCAGCGGATCCTCGCGGACCACGGCGTCGAGATCGCCGCGGCGACGGCGGCCCCGGTCGCCCGGGACGAGGAGCTCTACCCGCCGCTCGTGGAGCGGGTGGGCGTCAGCGCGTAGCGACGCGACGGGGCGTCGGGGCGTCGGGGTCGCCCCGACGCCTCCGGGCGCCGCGTCGACCGCGTCCTCGGACACGGCCGGGGTGTCAGCGCCCGCCGGCGCGGTCCCGCGCGAACAGCCATCCGGCAAAAGCCAGCGCCGCGGCCAGCGCGACGCCCACGCCGACGCCCGCTCCCACTCCGATGCCCGGGAACACGAGCGAGCTCGCCAGGCCGAGCAGCAGCCCGGCCACCGCTCCCCCGACGGCCCAGCCCACGGTCAGTCCTCGCGCTCCCACGGAGCCGGGATCGGGTAGTACTCCTCGAGGAACCCGATGACGGCCTTGGTGCGCGCCTCCGCCGAGATCTCGGGGAAGCTGCCGTCGTTGAGGCAGAAGAAGTCGACTCCGCGGTTCTTGAGGAGCTTGCGCATGTCCTTCAGCCCCTGGTGCATCGTCGTGTCGACGTACTTCACCGAGGCGTTCTCCTGCACGACCGCACGCCCGGTCATCAGCGCGTAGTAGTGGTAGAGCGAGTTGGTGACGGAGACGTCGCTCGCGGAGCGGAAGCGGCTCGCGGCGGTCGCGGTGAACTCCGGCTCGAACTCGGCCTCGAGCTCGGCCATCACGGTCTTGCGGAGCGGCGTGGCGGCGTGCTCGAGGTGACGGGTCGTCATCGCGCCGAAGCGCTCGCGGAGCAGGCGCCGGTTGACGCGAGCCGCGTTCTCGAAGCCGCTGCGGGAGGCGTTGGAGTCGCCCATGCCGATGCGGGTCGTCGCCTCGATGAACTTCGTGATGCCCCCCGGCGAGAAGAAGATCGACGGGTCGACCGGGCGCCCGAAGAACATGTCGTCGTTGGAGTAGAGGAAGTGCTCCGCCAGCCCCGGGATGCGGTGCAGCTGACTCTCGACCGCGTGGGAATTGTGCGTCGGCAGCACCGAGAGGTCGCGGAAGTGGTCCTCGCTGCGCACGAGGGTGACGTCCGGGTGCTCGTCCAGCCAGCGCGGGCGCGGGGAGTCGGTGACGATGTAGATGTGCCGGATCCACGGCGCGTACATGTAGACGCTGCGCAGGGCGTACTTGAGCTCGTCGATCTGGCGGAAGCGCGCCGGAGCGTCGTCGCCCTCGCCCACCACGTAGCTCGCCATGCGGGCCGCACGGGCGCGCTGGAACTCCAGGTCGGTGCCGTCGACCCACGAGAAGACGATGTCGACCTCGAAGCGGATGTCACTGACGAGCGGCTCGAACATGCCCTCGAACGTCGGCCAGGTGCGGCCGTACGCCTCGACGTGGGCGTCGATGGCTTCGGCGACGGGGAGGCTGTTGCGCATGAGCGCGTTCTCGGCGGGAGTGATGATCTCCTCCTCGCCCACCTTCCACAGCTCGAGGCGGACGCCGCTGCGGGCGCCGTAGCGCAGCGATCCCGTGGAGGAGACGCGCGGGCGGAAGAGCTTGAAGACGGAGGCGCGCGGATACGGCGCGAGCACGCCCTCGGCCAGGAGCTGCGGCGGGGTGCCCCGCTTGTCGACCGTCTTGGCGTAGAAGGGCTCGGTCGCGAAGGCACGCGCCAGCAGCGTGGCCAGCTCGGCGCCGAGCACGCGGTCCACCGCGAGGAAGGGCGAGCCGTCGGTGCCGCGGATGAGGCGGTAGGGGAATTCGGCGGCGTCGAGGACCTCGCCGATGGCGATCAGGTCCTCGGTCCAGGCCGCGCGGGGCGTCGTACTCGAGTTCACCAGCGAGAACAGGCCGGCATGGACCACGACGTCGTCGCGGTCGAAGTGGCGCGGGCGCAGGAGCGGTGACGGAAGAGCACGGACGGAAGGCATGATTCACATTATCCGCCGTGGATTTCGTCCGTGTGACCGGGCCGTCGGCTTGACAGCGACCGCAGGGCCGCACGGTCAGCGCGAGAGCGACCCCAGACGGTCCCCCGCCTTCTCCGCGGCCTTCGCGGCCCGCCTGGCGCGGTGCCGCTCCTCGGCGGCGACGACCCCCAGCGCGAAGGCCCCCTCCCCGCTGCGATCGGCCTCCTCCAGGATCAGCGCACGGGCGACGAGCGCGTCGCGCTCCTCCCCCAGGGCGTCGGCGAGGTCCTCGCCCGCCTCGGCGAGCGAGCGGCGCCGGGCGCCGACGGCCTCGGGGACGACCGCCCGCCACGCCTCCACGGTGTAGCGGAGCCGCTTCGCCGCCTTCCGCAGGTCGTGACGAGCCTCGAGCGAGCCGCCGGCCGCCGCGGAGCCCGCCGCGGAGATGCGCGCGAGGTCCTTCGCGACGGAGCGGCGCACCAGCACCGTCGCGCTCGAGCCCGCCCGCGCGGTGCGGGGCGGGTCCGCGAGCAGGGCGTCGAGCGAGGCGAGGAGCGCGAGGTAGCGGCCGCCGCGCAGAGTGCGGTCGACGCGGCGCAGCGCCGAGGCGTGCCGGTGCTCGATCTCCTCCAGCAGGGCGGTGGGGGTGCTCGGGGCGCCCTCGACGGCCGCCAGGGAGGCGCGGAACCGCTCGGCGAGCACCTCCTGGTCGCGGGCCGCGCCGAGGACCCCTCCCAACCAGCGCAGCTCGTCCCGCACGGGGTCGGTCGCCGCACGGTCGAGCACCGAGCGGGAGGCGGCGAGGACGGACCGGAGCCGGCGCGCGAGCACGCGCATCCGGTGCAGGGCGTCGTCGGCCTCGAGGCGCACCCGCGGGTCGACGGCGCGCAGCTCGCGCAGGAGCGAGCGGACCGCGGCGAGCGCCGCCTCCCCGCCGTTCCGCGGATCCGGGACCGCCTCCTCGATCGGGCCGCCGGTGGCCCGGGCGAGCTTGGAGGCGCTGGCGGCCGGGCGGGCGCCCGCGGCGAGGAGGCGCTGCTCGATCGCGTCGAGGACCCGCTCGCCCTCGTCGCCCGGGACGTCGACGAGCTCGACCTCCCACTCCCTCCAGCGCCGCTCGCGGCCGGTGCGCTGGTCGCGCGCGGTCACCAGGTCGTCGGCGATCTCGGCGAGCTCCCGCCCGTGGGAGTCGAGGGCGCGGGTGATCGAGCGGACCGTCTCGAGCAGCGCCAGCGGCTCGAGCGGCGCGCGCCCCACCTGCCCGAGCACCGGCTCGCGGACGGCGGACGGGACCGTGCGCGAGGCCGTGAGCTCCGTGTGTATCTCGGTCCGGCCGGAGGAGCCGGGCAGCTTGACGTGCCAGCCCTGGTCGGATCCGCCCTCGCGGCGGCGCAGCGTGATCCGCGCCCGGGACAGAGCGCGCTCGGCGGTGTCGAAGTACTCGGCGCGGAGGGTCACCGGCTCCTCCGTGCGGACACTCGCGACGCTCCCGGTGCCGGACAGGTCGGGCAGCCGGGTGCCCGCGTCGACGTCGTACTTGCGCTCGACCTCGGTCTGCACTCTCCGCGCACCGCCCGCCCGGGACGTCGCCGACTCGTTCTCCGCACCGCTGGCCATGCTCCATTGTGATCACGCCCGGCGCCGCTGCGGCACCCCGGGCGGCCAGGGGCGCCCTCGCCCTAGGCTGGAGCGATGACCGCGCCCGTTCCGCCCGTCGCCCGCCGCGTCCCCCTCGAGCGCCGCCACCACGGCGACGTGGTGGTCGACCACTACGAGTGGCTGCGCGAGAAGGAGAGCCCCGAGGTGATCGCGCACCTCGAGGCCGAGAACGCGTACACCGAGGCGGTGCTGGCTCCTCTCGCTCCGCTGCGCGAGCGCCTGTTCGAGGAGATCCGCTCGCGGACGAAGGAGACCGACCTCTCGGTCCCCGTCCGAGAGGGCTCCTGGTGGTACTTCTCGCGCTCCTACGAGGGCCGCCAGTACGCCGTGCACTGCCGGGCGCCGATCAGCGGGCCGGACGACTGGACGCCGCCGTCGATCGCCGAGGGCGGTCCGCTCGAGGGCGAGCAGGTCGTCCTGGACGGCAACGCGGAGGCGGAGGGGCACGACTTCTTCTCGCTCGGCAGCTTCGACGTCTCGGCGGACGGCCGACGGCTGCTCTTCGGCACCGACGTCGAGGGCGACGAGCGCTACACCCTCCGCATCCGCGACCTCGAGACCGGCGAGGACCTGCCGGACGTCATCGAGGGCACCGGCGGCGGAGCGACCTTCGGCGCCGACGCGCGCTTCGTCTTCTACCCGACCGTCGACGAGTCCTGGCGCCCCGACACGATCTGGCGGCACGAGGTCGGCGCCGGGATCCCGGACGAGGTCGTCTTCGCCGAGCCCGACGAGCGCTACTGGATCGGCGTGGGCCTCACCCGCAGCCGCCGCTTCCTCGTCATCGAGATCGGGAGCAAGATCACGAGCGAGTGCCTGCTGCTGGACGCGTCCGACCCGACCGGCTCCTTCCGCTCGGTGTGGCCGCGCCGCGAGGGCGTGGAGTACGAGGTCGAGCACGCCGTCGTCGACGGGCGCGACCGCCTGCTGATCGTGCACAACGACGGCGCCCTCGACTTCGAGATCGTCGAGGAGCCGGCCGACCTCTCGCTCGACGCCGATGCCCGGGCCGGCGAGCGCCGCGTGGTGGTGCCGCACCGCGAGGGCCGCCGGATCGAGGGCGTCGACGCCTTCGCCGGGCACGTCGTCGTCTCCTACCGGGCCGACGGAGCCACCCGGCTCGGGCTGCTCCGCGAGGACGGCGCCGGAGCGCGGCTCGAGGAGATCGTCTTCGACGAGCCGCTCTACGACGCGGGCCTGGCGGGGAACCCGGAGTGGGAGCAGCCCTCCCTCCGCCTCGCCTACACCTCGTTCGTCACCCCCTCGACCGTGCTCGCGCTCGACGTCGCGACGGGCGAGCGCACGGTGCTCAAGCAGCAGCCGGTGCTCGGCGACTACGACCCCGCGCTCTACGTGCAGAGGAGGGAGTGGGCCGTGGCGGAGGACGGCACGCGGGTGCCCCTCTCGCTCGTCTGGCGCCGCGACGCCGCCGATCCGGACTCGGCCCCCGCGCCGCTCCTCCTCTACGGCTACGGCTCGTACGAGGCGAGCATCGACCCGGGCTTCTCGATCGCGCGCCTCTCGCTGCTCGACCGCGGCGTCGTCTTCGCCGTCGCGCACGTCCGCGGCGGCGGGGAGATGGGCCGCTCCTGGTACGAGAACGGGAAGACGCTGGCGAAGCGGACGACCTTCACCGACTTCGTCTCCGCGGCGCGGCACCTGGTCGACACGGGCTTCACCACTCCCGACCGCCTGGTCGCTCAGGGAGGGTCGGCCGGCGGCCTGCTGATGGGCGCGGTCGCGAACCTCGCCCCGGAGGCGTTCGCGGGTGTCCTCGCGCAGGTCCCGTTCGTCGACGCGCTCACCTCGATCCTCGACCCGTCGCTCCCGCTCACGGTGATCGAGTGGGACGAGTGGGGCGACCCGCTGCACGACGCCGAGGTGTACGCCTACATGAAGTCGTACTCGCCCTACGAGAACGTCCGCGAGGACGTGCAGTACCCCCGGATCCTCGCGACGACGAGCCTCAACGACACCCGGGTGCTGTACGTGGAGCCGGCGAAGTGGGTGGCCAGGCTCCGCGAGGTCGGCGCTCCCGCGCTGCTGCGCACCGAGATGACCGCGGGACACGGCGGGGTGAGCGGACGCTACGAGCGCTGGCGCGAGATCGCGTTCGAGTACGCCTGGACGCTGGACGTGCTCGAGCTGGCCTGAGCGCCCCGCCGCAAGCCCCTCCGCCCGTCGTCCGCGGCCAGTAGGGTTCGGGGTGCCGACGGAGGGAAGAGCATGAGCGCAGGCCTGTCGATCGACCGCATCGCCGCATGGGTGGCGGACCAGAGGTGGTACGCGAGCAAGGGGCGGCGCCCCGAGCTGGAGGTCCGCGGCGCCTGGTCGCTGCACCCCGGCGAGGCGGAGGTGGTGGACCACCTCTTCATCGACCGGGCAGGCACGAGCCCGGTGCTGTACCAGGTGCCGGTGACCGTCCACGCGGCTCCGCTGCCCGGGCTCGAGGACGCCCTCGTCTACTCCGACGACGCGCACTTCGTGTACGACGCTCCGCGCGACCCGGTGTTCGCCCGCGCCCTGCTCGGGATGATCGCTGACGGCGGCCGCTCCGACGAGGACGGCGCCCAGGGCGGCGCCCGCGCCGAGGGCCACCGGCAGCCGGGTGCCGCGATCGGGGCGTTCGCGTCCTCGAAGGTGCTCAGCGGCGAGCAGTCGAACACCTCGGTGATCGTCCGCACGACCGCCGACGACGGATCCGACGCGACCCCGGTGATCGTCAAGGTCTTCCGCGCCCTCCACCACGGCGACAACCCGGACGTGACGGTGCAGTCGGCGCTCAACGCCGCCGGGAGCGCCCTCGTCCCGCCCGTGATCGGCAACGTGACCGGCGAGTGGGACGACGAGGGCGAGGAGACGGGCCGCGCCTTCGGGCACCTCGCCTTCGCGCAGGAGTTCCTCCCCGGGGTCCAGGACGCGTGGCGCGTCGCCCTCGAGGCGGTCGCCGCCGACTCCGACTTCACCGGACCCGCCCGCGAGCTGGGCCGCGCCACCGCCGAGGTGCACGCGACGCTGGCGGAGGTCATGCCGACCGAGGACACCACGTCCGAGGTCGTCGAGCGGATGGTCGCGGCCATGCGCCGTCGCCTGCGCATCGCCTCGACCGAGGTCCCCGTGATCGCCGAGGACTCGGAGGCGATCGAGGCCGTGTTCCGCGCCGCCGAGACCGCGCCGTGGCCGAGGCTCCAGCGCATCCACGGCGACTACCACCTCGGGCAGGTCCTGTCCGTGCCCGATCGCGGCTGGGTGCTCCTCGACTTCGAGGGCGAGCCGCTGCGGCCCATGCACGAGCGCCGTCTTCCCGACGTGGCGCTGCGCGACGTGGCGGGGATGCTGCGCTCCTTCGACTACGCGGCGGGTGCGCACGAGCAGGCCGAGCCGGGCGCCTCGAGGGCGGCGTGGGCGGCGGCGAGCCGGGCCGCGTTCCTCGAGGGCTACGCCGAGCAAGCGGGCGACGCGGTCACCGCGCACCGGGCGGTGCTCGACGCGTTCGAGCTCGACAAGGCCGTCTACGAGGCGATCTACGAGGCGCGCAACCGGCCGGAGTGGCTGTCGATCCCGGTCGCCGCGGTGCAGCGCCTCGCCGGACGCTCGTAGGGTGGCAGGCATGAGCGACGACACCGACGACAAGAAGCCCCTGGACCCGCTGAGCGACTTCAGCATCCCGGGCGACACCGATCTGCACACGACCGGCGACGCCTCGGGCGCGGACGGCGACGAGGTCGCGGAGCCCGGAGCGGACGAGGACTGAGCCGCCTGCTCTGCGGGCCCTGCCTCGGCCGTCGGCTCCGCTGAGCCGGCGGCCGTCCTAGCCCAGCGGGGCGAGCGGCTCGACCGCCGGCCCCTCCAGCACCGTCCCGTCGGCTGCGAAGCGAGAGCCGTGCAGCGGGCAGTCCCAGCTGCGCTCCGAGTCGTTCCAGGTGACGATCCCGCCCAGGTGCGGGCACACCGCCGACACCGCGCAGCGCCGCCCCTCCACGGTGGAGACCGCGACGGGCTGCAGGTCGTCGCGGGCGAGCGAGCCCTGGCCCTCCGCCGGCACCACCCCGGCCGAGCGGGGCGCGCGGAGCGCTGCCGACCAGCCACGGGCGTACCAGGCGCCCACCGCCAGCCCGGCGCCGAGCCCCTCCGCCATCACCCGAGGCAGCGTGGGCCGGCGGTGCAGCGTCCTCGCCCAGGCCGGCGTCGCGCCCTCGAGGTCGGCGACGAGCGTCAGCGCGGCCTGCACCGCGTTGGTCATCCCCCACTTGTCGTAGCCGGTCGCCAGGAAGATCCGTCCGCGGCCCCGCGGCAGCCAGCCCACGAACGGCACGCGGTGGAATGGCTCGTAGTCCTGCGCGCTCCACTGCGCGACCGGCTCCGCCCCCGGGAAGGACCGCCGCGTCCAGGCGACCAGGTCGTCCACCGCCTCCGAGGTGACGGGCCTGCGCCCCACGGGGTGGCCGTTGCCGCCGATCAGGAGGAGCCGCTCGCCGTCGCGCTCGGCGTCGCGCACCGAGCGGGACGGCTCGTCGACCGAGAGGTACATGCCGTCGGGGATCGGCGCGTCGGTGCGGAACGCGACCGCATACGAGCGCAGCGCTGCGATCTTGGCGAAGTAGAGGCCGCGGTCGAGGATCGGCGCCCCCGTGAGCAGGTAGGCCCGGTCCCCGGTCACCGGGCCCGCGCTGGTGCGGACCCGGACGGGAGCGGTCGCTCGCATCCCGAGGGCCCGGACGCCCTGCACCAGCGTGCCCCCGGCGGCGCGGAAGTCGGCGGCGAGCGCCGTGAGGACGTCCATCGGGTCGAACTGGGCCTGGTCGTCGAGGGCGACGGCCGCCGTGCTGGGGAACGGCACGTCGAGCTCGCCGACGAGGCGGGTCGCGAGGCCGAAGCGGCGCGCGGTCGCGTGCTCCTTCAGGACGGCGTCCACGCCCTCGGGCGTCTGCGCGTAGCTGTAGGCGGTGCGCCTCTGCACCGGCACGCCCGCGCCCTCGCAGTAGTCGAGCAGCCAGCGGAAGCCCGCGAGGTTCGCCGCGACATAGGCCTCGGTCACCGCGGGGATGTTGCGCTCCGCGATCCGGGAGAGGTGCGCTCCCTGCAGGAGGCTGAGCTTCGCCGTCGTGTTCCCGGTCGTGACCGCGCCGACCTCCCGCGCCTCCAGCACCAGCACGCGCCGGCCGGTCCGCTGCAGGAGGAGCGCGGTGACCAGCCCGGTGAGTCCGGCGCCGACCACGACGTCATCGAAGCGCGCGCCCGGCACGAACTCGTCGGAGGGGATCGGAGCCGCGCCCGCCCGCCAGAGGGAGCGGGGCCGCGGGGCCGTCGTGGTCGTGTCCTCCGGAGTCATCGGGAGTCCCTCCGTTCAGGGGCCGGACGGCCCGCGAGCGACGCTACGCGGAGCCTCCGGGACCGTCACGGTGTTGACACGTCGCGGGACGCGGGCTCAGAGCCAGCCCCACCGCTTGAAGAGCCGGTGCAGCACCACGCTCGAGGCGAGCATCGCCGCGAGCGCCGCCGGGTACCCCCACGCCACGTGCAGCTCGGGCATCACGTCGAAGTTCATGCCGTAGATGCTCGAGATCATGGTCGGCGCGAAGAAGATGGCCGCCCAGGCGGAGATCCGCTTGACCTCGTCGTTCTGCTGGTTGCCCACCTCCGCGAGCTTCTTCATGTCCTCGTTCTGGCGCTGGGCGACGAGGGTCGCGTTCACCGCCAGGATCTCCCGCAGCGTGGTGCGGAAGCCGTCGACCCGCTCGGTGACGAGCGCGACGTGGTCGGCGACGTCGCGGATGTAGCGGCGCAGCTCCACATCCGACTGGAACACCTCGAAGTCGGTGACGAGCCGCCCGAGCATGCCGGTCAGCGGAGCGACCGCACGCTGGAAGTCCAGCACCTCCTGGCTGAGCTCGTAGATGCGTCGGGACACCGCCGGGTCGCCCTCGAAGACCTGCGCCTCGATCTCGTCGATGTCGTTCTCGAGACCGGCGACGACGGGCGAGTACTGATCCACGACGGCATCGAGGATCGCGTACAGCACGGCGACCGGGCCGACGCGCAGCAGCTCCGGATCGGCCTCCATCCGCCGCCGCACCAGCGAGAGGTCGGGCTTCTCGGAGTGGCGGACCGTGACGACGAAGTTCGACCCCACGAACAGGTGGAGCTCGCCGAAGTCGACCTCCTCGCGCTGGTCGGAGTAGCTGGCGGCGCGCAGCACCACGAACATGTCGCTGCCGTACCGCTCGAGCTTGGGCCTCTGGTGCGCGCTGATCGCGTCCTCGAGGGCGAGCGGGTGCATCGAGAACTCGTCCTCGAGCGCGGCGAGCTCGGCCGCGTTCGGCCGGTACAGCCCGATCCACGCCATCGCGTCGGGCAGCTTCTGCAGGGCGGCGAGCGCCTCCGGGATGCTGCCGGGAGAGACGACCCGGCGGCCGTCCTGGTAGATCGCGTTGTCGACCGTGCTGGTGCGGGCCGGCTCGTCGTCCGGGCGCAGACGCTGGAGGGGAGCGGTGTCCTCGGCGGCGGCGCGGGTGCGCGAGCCCAGACCCAGGATCGTCGCGGGGACGCGGGGCAGCTTCACGACCATCTCCTCTGCTCGACCAACGCCCTATTGTGCACCTCCCGGTGAACGGGAGGTGTCCGCTGCGCCGCCGGTGTCGGAGGGCCTCACTAGCCTGGAGTCGCTCCCCCGGACGACGCAGAGGAAGGACGACCGTGAAGCTGCTGCACACCTCGGACTGGCACATCGGCCGCACCTTCCACGGGCACTCCACGACGGCGGCGCTCGCGACCGTGCTCGAGGCCCTGGTCGAGACGGTGCGGGCCGAGCGCGTGGACGCGGTGCTGATCGCCGGCGACGTCTTCGACTCCGCCGTGCCCGCCGCGGAGCACTACACCCTCCTCACCCGCACGCTCGAGGCGATCCGCGCGGCCGGCGCCGAGGTCGTCCTCACCAGCGGCAACCACGACTCCCCCGCCCGGCTCGGCTTCCAGGCCGGGCTCCTGCGCGGAGCGGGCGTCCACGTCCTCACCGACCCCGAGGCGTACGCCGAGCCGGTCGTGCTGCGCGACGCGTCCGGCCTCGAGGTCGGCGTCCACGGCATCCCCTTCCTCGAGCCCGCCCTCTACCGCCACCGGCACCCGGAGGAGCAGCTGCGCCGCCACGAGGACGTGCTCGCCTTCGCGATGGCGCGGGTGCGCGCCGCCGCCGAGGCGGCGGGCCGTCCCTGGGTCGTGCTCGCGCACTGCTTCGCGGTCGGAGCCCCGGCCGCGGTCCTCGAACGCGACATCACGGCGGGCGGGCTCGACTACGTCTCGGTCGAGCACTTCGCCGCGGCCGACTACGCGGCGCTCGGGCACATCCATGGACGCGCCGAGCTGCTGCCGGGCGTGCGCTACTCCGGAGCGCCGCTGCACTACTCGTTCGGCGAGGCGTCGAAGCCGCGCGGCGCCTGGCTGGTGACGATCGGGCCCGAGGGGCTCGAGGGCGTCGAGTGGTCGCCGCTCCCCGTGCCGAGGAGGCTCAGCGTGATCGAGGGCGAGCTCCAGCAGCTGCTGCGCGATCCCTCCCTGGCCGAGGTGGAGGGCGACTGGGTCTCGGCGGTGCTCACCGATCCCGTGCGCCCGCTCGACGCGATGGCGCGCCTGCAGTCGCGCTTCCCCGGCTGCGCCACGCTCGAGCACCGGCCCCCGCACGCCGCGGCCGAGCCGCGCGCGTACGCCGAGCGGATCCGCGGGCGGAGCGACGTGGAGGTCGTCGACGACTTCCTCGCCCACGTCCGCGGCGGTCACGGCGCCACGGAGACCGAGCGCGCCCTCACCCTCGACGCGCTCGCGGCCGTCGAGGCCGAGGCTCTGCGGTGAGGATCCGCCGACTCGCCTTCGCCGGACTCGGACCGTTCCGCGCCGAGCAGTGCGTCGACTTCGACCGGCTCGAGGACGTGGGCGTGTACCTCATCGCCGGGCGCACCGGAGCGGGCAAGTCGACGATCCTCGACGCGATCGCGTTCGCGCTCTACGGCTCGGTCCCCCGCTTCGACGGCACCGCCTCGCGCCTCCGGAGCGACCACAGCGGCCCCGAGGACGAGACCTTCGCCGAGCTCGACTTCGAGGCGGCGGGGCGCGTCTACCGCGTCCGGCGCTCGCCCGAGTACGAGCGGCCGAAACGGCGCGGCACCGGCACCACGACCCAGCCGGCGAAGGTCGAGCTGCTGGAGCAGGTCGACGGCACCTGGGTCGGGCTCTCGTCGAGCGCGAAGGAGGTGGGCGCCGACATCGGCCGGATCGTCGGCCTGACGAAGGACCAGTTCCTCCAGGTGATCCTGCTGGCGCAGAACCGCTTCCACGAGTTCCTGCTCGCGAAGAACGACGACCGGCAGCGGCTCCTGCGCACGCTCTTCGCGACCGAGCGCTTCGATCTGCTCCGCCGCCGCCTGCTCGAGCAGCGCGACGCGAGCGCCGTCGGGCTCGAGGAGGAGCGCGCGGCCGTGACGGCGCTCGCGGACGAGGCCGTCCGGCTCCTCGATGACGGAGCCGAGCCGCCTCTGCCGGACGCCGCCTGGTTCGCCGGGCTGCCGGTGCGGCTCGCCGCTCCGCTCGAGGCGGCCCGGGCCGGCTCCGCCGCGGCCGACGCGGCGCACGAGGCCGCGGGCACCGCTCTCGACGAGGCACGGCGCATCGCCCGGGGCCAGGAGCGGCGCCGGCGCGCCCTCATCGAGGCGGAGGAGCTCGTGGTCGCCGAGGCGCACGTCGAGCAGCAGCGGGCCGCGATCGAGCGCGCGCGCCGGGCCGACGGCGTGCTGCCGCTGCTCCGCTCCGCCCGGGCAGCCGCCGAGAAGGAGCGGGCCGCCCGGCAGCAGCGCGACCTCGCCGCCGACGCCTACGGGGACGCGTCCGGGGGCCCGGCCGCCGAGACGGCCGAACGGCTCGCCGCTGTCCTCGGCGCCCTCGCCGAGGCGCTGGCAGAGGAGCGCCGGCTCCCCGACGCGGAGCGCGTCACCGAGCGGTCCGCACGCGCCGAGCAGGCGGCGGCGACCGCGCTCGCCGGGATCGAGGCGGAGCTGCGCGAGCTGCCCGCTCGCGTCGACGCGCTCGCCGGCGAGGAGGAGTCCCTGGCCGGGGAGGCCGCCGCCGTCCCCGCGCGCGTCGACGAGCTCGCCGCGCTCGAGCGGAGGATCGCCGCGGCCCTCGAGCGCGATCTCACTGCGGCGGGTCTGCAGCGGCTCCGCTCGGCCTACGCCGACGCGGCGCGCGTCCACGGCGAGCGCGCCGCGGAGCAGGCCGCCCTGATCGCGCGCCGGTTCGCCGGGTTCGCCGGGGAGCTCGCCGAGCGGCTGGAGCCGGGCGAGCCCTGCCCCGTCTGCGGCTCGTGCGAGCACCCCCGCCCGGCCGAGCACGACGGCCCGACGACGGTCGGCACCGACGACCTCGACCGGGCCCGCGTCGCGGTGGAGCGCGCCGCCGCCGCCCTCGACGGCGCCCGCGAGCGCGAGGGAGCCGCGGCTCGGGCTCTCGCGGCGCTAGAGGAGCGCGTGGGCGAGGACGCGGATCCGGAGTCGCTCCGCCCGGCGCACGAGGAGCGGCTCGCCTCGGCGCGCCGCGCCGCCACCCGCATGGAGGAGCTGCGGCGCGAGCGCATCCGGCTGCGCACCCGGATCGACGCTCTCACGTCCGGGCGGGACGCCGCTCGTGAGGAGCACCGCGCCCGCGCCGACGAGTCCGCCCTCGCCGCTGAAGCGCTGCGGCTGCTGCGGGAGCGCGTCGAGGCCTTCCGCGACGGCGCGACGAGCGTCGCCTCGCGCGTCGAGCAGCTGAACGCCCAGCGCCGTCGTGCCGTCGCCCTGGTCGAGGCCGAGGAGGCGGCCGTCTCGCGGTCCGAGGCCGCCGCCGCCGCCCGGGAGGAGCTCGCCGAGGTCCTCGCCGAGCGCGGCTTCACGACCGCCGAGGAGGCCGAGTCGGCCGCGCTGGCCAGCGGGGACCGGGCGCGGGCCGAGGCCGTCGTCGCCGAGCACGAGCGACGGCGGAGCGCGACGGAGGCGGTGCTCGCCGACCCGGAGCTCCGCGGACTGCCGGGCACGGCCGTCGACCTCGCCGACGCCGAGGGGCGCTCGCGCGAAGCCTCCGCCCGTCGCGACGAGGCGCGAGCCGGCCTCTCCGTGCTCGAGCACCGCTCGGAGCGCCTGGCCGAGCTCGCCGCGACGGCCGCGGGCCGCCTCGCCGTGCTGGGTGAGCGCCTCCACCGCCACGAGGAGCTGCGCGCGCTGGCCGAGACCGTCTCCGGCCGGGGGCAGAACACGCGCCGGATGGACCTCGAGGCCTTCGCCCTCGCCGGACGCCTGGAGGAGATCGTGACCGCGGCGAACCTCCGCCTCGACGCGATGACCAGCGGCCGCTACGCACTCGCCCACGACGACTCGCTCGCCTACCGCGGTGCCGCCTCCGGCCTCGGGATCGACGTGCTCGACGCCTTCACCGGCGTCCGCCGGCAGCCCGCCTCGCTCTCCGGCGGCGAGACGTTCCTCGCCTCGCTCGCCCTCGCCCTCGGCCTCGCCGACGTGGTGACGGCGCAGTCCGGCGGCATCTCGCTCGAGACCATGTTCATCGACGAGGGCTTCGGCTCGCTCGACGCCGAGACGCTCGAGACGGCGCTCAGCACGCTCGACGAGCTGCGGTCGGGCGGTCGGACGATCGGCCTGATCAGCCACGTCGACGCGATGCGCGAGCGGCTGCCGATCGGCCTCCGCGTCGCCGTGGGGCCGCGCGGCGACTCGACGATCCTCACCGGCTGAGCGGCCGCTCCCGGGCGAAGGGGCGACGACGGCCCGCTCCCTCCTCTCGCACTGCAGCAGCGAGCGCGCCCGCGCCCGCTGCTAGGGTCGTGCGCAGTGACACGGGGTGCCCGCCAGGGCTGAGAGAAGACCCGTTGAACCTGATCTAGTTCGTACTAGCGAAGGGATGTCGCGAATGAGCATTCGCACGCCTGTCCACCCGACCCTCCCCGCCGACACGGCGCCCGACCCGGCGTCCGTGGGTCGCGATCTCGCCGAGCTCCGCGCCGCCGGGCCCCTGGTGCAGTGCATCACGAACGCGGTCGTCACCGGCTTCACCGCCAACAGCCTTCTGGCCCTCGGCGCCAGCCCGGCGATGTGCGACCTGCCCGGCGAGGCGGGCGTCTTCGCGGGCCTCGCCTCCGCGGTGCTCGTCAACCTCGGCACGCCCGGAGCGGAGCAGCGCGAGGGTGCTCGCGAGGCGGTCGCCGCGGCCGGACGCGCCGGCACCCCGTGGGTGCTCGATCCGGTCGCCGTGGGCCCGCTGCCCGTCCGCACCGCTCTGGCGGTGGAGCTGCTCGAGGCGCGGCCCGCGATCATCCGCGGCAACGCCTCCGAGATCCTCGCCCTCGCGGGAGCCGGTGCGGGCGGCCGCGGCGTGGACGCCGTCGACACCGCCGAGCAGGCGCTCGACTCCGCCCGCGTCCTCGCCCGCCGCACCGGAGGCGTGGTCGCCGTCTCGGGAGCGGTCGACCTCGTCACCGACGGCGAGCGGATAGTCCGGGTCACGGGGGGCCACCCGCTGCTGACCCGCGTGACCGGCGGCGGCTGCGCGCTCGGCGCCGTGATGGCGGCGTTCCTCGGCGCGGGCGCCCGCCCGCTCGACGCGGCCGTCAGCGCTTCCGCGGTCTGGGGCCTCGCCGCCGAGCGGGCCGCCGCCCCGAGCAGCGGTCCCGGGTCCTTCGCCGTCGGCCTCCTCGACGCCCTCGCTGCCCTCCAGCCGGCCGACGCCGAGGCCGGGGCGCGGATCGCATGAGCCTCGACCTCTCGCTCTACCTCGTCACGGACACCGCCCAGTGCGGCCCGCGCGGCGTGCCCGCGGTGGTCGCCGCCGCCGTCCGGGGCGGAGTCACGACCGTGCAGATCCGCGATCACGACGCCCCCGCCGCCGAGCTCGTCGCCCTGACCCGGGCCGTCGCCGCCGTCCTCGACGAGCGCACGACCCTGCTGGTCGACGACCGCGTCGACGTCGCCCTCGCCGCCCGCCTCGCGGGCGCCCGCGTCCACGGCGTCCACCTCGGGCAGTCCGACCTCCCCGTCACCGCCGCCCGCTCGCTGCTCGGACCCGACGCGGTGATCGGGCTCACCGCGAACACCCCCGAGCACCTCGCCGCCGTCCGCGCCCTGCCCGCGGGGACGGTCGACTACCTCGGCGTCGGCGTCATCCGGCCCACCGCGACCAAGCCCGACCACCCCGCTCCCCTCGGTGTCGACGGGTTCGCCGCCCTCGCCGCGGCCACGGCGCTGCCCTGCGTCGCCATCGGCGGAGTCGGAGCCGCGGACGCGGGGCCACTCCGCCTCGCCGGTGCGGCCGGCCTCGCGGTCGTGTCGGCGCTCTGCACGGCCGCCGACCCCGCGGCGGCCGCCCGCCTGATCCGAGCGGAGTGGGACCGATGACCGCCGGCGCTCGCGTCCCCCGTGTCCTCAGCATCGCCGGCACCGATCCGACCGGCGGTGCAGGCGTTCAGGCCGACCTCAAGTCGATCGGCGCGCTCGGCGGCTACGGCATGGCGGTCGTCACCGCGCTCGTCGCGCAGAACACGCACGGGGTCCGCTC
Source organism: Rathayibacter sp. RFBD1 (assembly GCF_002932915.1). NCBI lineage: Bacteria > Bacillati > Actinomycetota > Actinomycetes > Micrococcales > Microbacteriaceae > Rathayibacter > Rathayibacter sp. RFBD1. The sequence goes on along the minus strand of NZ_PSWQ01000021.1, from coordinate 18,845 downwards.
CGTGCACCTGCCGCCCGCCGCGTTCCTCCGCGAGCAGCTCGACGCGGTGAGCGACGACGTCACGATGGACGCGGTGAAGATCGGGATGCTCGCCACGGCCGAGTACGCCGGAGTCGTCGCCGAGTGGCTCGACGAGGTCCGCCCGCCCGTCGTGGTCGTGGATCCGGTGATGGTCGCGACCAGCGGTCACCGGCTGCTCGCTCCCGAGGCGGAGGACGCCGTGCGCGACCTGCTCCGCCGCGCCGACCTGGTGACGCCGAACCTCCCCGAGCTGGGCGTGCTGGCCGGAGAGCCGACCGCCTCCGACTGGCCGGCCGCGCTCGCGCAGGGGGCGATGCTCGCCAGCGCCCTCGACGCCGCCGTGCTGGTGAAGGGCGGCCACCTCGACGGCCCCGCCACCCCGGACGCGATCGTCACCCCCGACGGCCTCGTGCGCGAGGTCCCCGGCGAGCGCGTCGCCACCTCGAACACGCACGGCACCGGGTGCTCGCTCTCGTCCGCGATGGCGACGCTCCTGGCCGGGCGCGACGCCTCCTCCGACGCCCTGGTCGAGGCGCTGACGGAGGCCAAGGAGTGGCTGACCGGCGCCCTGCGCGCCGCCGACGCCCTGGAGGTCGGCACCGGCAACGGCCCGATCGACCACTTCCACCGGCAACGTCCTCCGGCGTTCTGCGCGGACGTCTGGGAGCGGACCCGGACCCTCCGCGACGAGATCGACGCGCTCCCGTTCGTGCGGGCCCTCGGCGACGGCTCCCTCGGGCGGGAGGACTTCGAGTGGTACCTCGAGCAGGACGCTCTCTACCTCACCGAGTACGCCCGCGTCCTGGCCGTGGCGGCGCAGCGCGCGCCGACCACCGCCGAGCAGGTCTTCTGGGCCGAGGGCTCGGCGTCCGCCCTCGCGGCGGAGGCGCAGCTGCACCGCGACCGGCTCGGGACCAGGGACGCGACGCCCGCGCCCGTGACCCGCGGCTACACCGACCACCTGCTCGCGGTCGCCGCGGGCGGCGGCTACGGCGAGATCGTCGCCGCCCTGCTCCCCTGCTTCTGGCTCTACGCCGACGTCGGGTCGCGCCTCGCCGCCTCCGGGCACCCCGAGCACCCCTACGCGGACTGGCTGCTCACCTACGGCGACCCGGTCTTCGCGGCGGCCACCGAGCGGGCGATCGAGTTCACGGAGCAGGCCGCCCGCGACGCCTCACCGAGGCAGCGCGCCGCGATGAGGGACGCGTTCCTGCGGTCGAGTTCGTTCGAGAAGGACTTCTTCGCCGCACCGCTCGCCCGGACCGGCTGAGCTCTCAGCCGGCCCGGTCGGGTGCGCTCAGCCGGCCCGGCCGGGTGCGCTCAGCCGATCGCCTCGCGCAGGACGTGCATGAGGGCGTCCAGCTGCACCGTGTCGGCCGAGGCCGTCTCGGCGTCCGCGCCGTCGAGCGCCCGGGCGGCGAGACCGGCCTTGGCGTCGATGAGCTCCGCGATCTTCGCGTCGATCGTGTGCGCCGCGATGATCCGCCACGCCGTCACCGGCTCCTCCTGGCCGATGCGGTGCACGCGGTCGATCGCCTGCGTCTGCTCGGCCGAGGTCCACGACAGCTCGGCGAGCACCACGTTGGACGACGCCTGCAGGTTCACGCCGACTCCCGCCGCGGTGAGCGAGCAGACGGCGACAGAGACGTCCGGATCCTCGTTGAAGGCGTCGATCTGCGTCTGGCGGAACGCCGCGGTCTGGTCCCCGCGGATGGAGACGGACGTCAGCTCGCGCTTCTCGAAGGTGTCCTCCGCCTGGTCCATCACGTCGATGTGCTTCGCGAAGAAGACGACCTTGCCCACCGAGCGGGCCAGCTGCGAGGCGTAGTCGGCGGCCAGCGCCGCCTTGGCCTGGCCGATCCGGCGCACCATGGTGAAGACGTTCTCGCCGGTCTTGGCCGACTTCGACTCCTCGAGCTCGCTCTGCGCCACGATGCGGACGAACCGCTCGCGCTCGTCGTCGTCGAGCTCGTGCGTGATCGAGGAGGTGACCGCCCTGAAGCGCTGCAGCATGCGGGCGCCGAGCTCGCGCTCGGCCTTCTGGATGGAGCGGCCGAGGTCGTCGTCCAGCTCGACGGGCAGATCGACGATCCGCTTCGACGGCAGGTCGGCGGCGACGTCGATCTTCTTGCGCCGGACGATGCCGAGGTCGATCACGGCCTCGCGCGCCTCCGGGTAGAAGCCCGTGTCGGCGGGGGTGAGGCCCGTCTCCTCGAGGCGGCCCATCAGCTCCGGTCCCGGCTTGGTCTCGTCGATCCAGCCGAGGAAGCGCCAGATGGCGCGGAAGTCGTCGACGTCGTTGATCAGCGGGGTGCCGGTCAGCGCGATCATCAGCGGATCGTGCCCCGGAGTGGTCTCGCGGATCCTCGACGCCAGCGCGAGCACACTCTGCGAGCGCTGCGAGCGGAGGTTCTTGATGAAGTGCGCCTCGTCGACGACCATGCCGCGGAAGCCCAGGCTCCCGAGCCAGCCGATGTGCCGGTCGAGGATGTCGTAGTTGACGATGACCACGTCGGCGAACGCGTCGAGCGTGCCGCCGTCTCCGTGGATGACCGTGGCGCGCCGCTGCGGCGTCCAGTGCTCGACCTCGCGCGCCCAGTTCATCTTGACCACGTTCGGCACCACCGCGAGCAGCGGGTACGCCCCGACCACCGAGGCGGCCAGGAGGCTCTGCGCGGTCTTGCCCAGACCCGGCTCGTCGGCGAGCAGGAAGCTGCGGTGCCCCTCGCGGGCGCTCTCGATGAAGCGCGCCTGGTGCGGCATCAGCTCGCGGCCGCGCGGCGAGACCCGGTCGAGCTTCGGCGGCTCCGGGAGCTCCATGCTCGCGGCCCGTCCGCCCGCTCCGTACTCGAACGCCTTGAAGAGCGGCCCGAGCAGCTCCCAGTCGTCGAGCCGGCGGCGCGGCGCCGGAGCCGAGGCCTCGGCGATCGAGAAGTCCGGCGGGAGGAAGGGGTTCGCCAGCTGGCGGGCGCGCACCGACTGCGGCACGACCTGGTTGACCGGCACCTCGGGCTTGGGCTCCGGCTCGGTCACGATCAGCAGCTCGTCGGGGCTGAGCTCCGCGCCCGCCTCGAGCAGCCAGTCGCGGCGGAGCTTCTGCGCGGCCGCCGTGACGCCGGCCTCCGATTCGAGCAGCGCGATCAGGCTGGTGTCGCGGGCGGCCGTCTTGGCCAGGATCGTGGCGATGCCGTCGAGGCGCTTCATCTCCTCGGCGCGCTGCGCGTCGCTGAGCGAGGGATCGACCTTGACCCGCTTGCGCTCCTCGCGCATCAGGAGGGCGATCACCAGGAACTTCGTCCGGTTGGTCGGTCCGACCTTGCCGGTCTGGGCCTTCGCCTCCACCTCGCGGACGCGGCGGGCGAGGATCGGGATGATCCCCGCGTTGTCCACGCCGCGCGAGCGCGATCGGGGTCGGCTCCCGGCGGCGTTCGACGCTCGTCGCGTCTGACCGGACTGACGCTGGCCGCTGCGAGCCATGCTCCTCCTCGATGTGTGACGGGGGGCGGAGGAGGGGTTCCCGCGCGCTGCCGTCGCCGTGCATCCGCCGGATCGCCTCCGGAGAGGCGTCGGGCGTCGGTGCATCCGGTGGCCGTCGGGAGCTCCGAGCAACGGGTCTGGGACCCGGTCGCAGCATCCCCGGCGTGCGGGTGCGCCGCCAGTCTACTCCTCGGGGCGGTCCGGTCGGCGCTCCGCCGCGCGGACGGTCGCGCTCGTCGTCATTCCGGAGTCGGGACGCGGATGACGAGGCCCGCCGCCACGAAGACGCCGACCGCGGCGAGGCTCAGCGAGGACCAGATCGCGTCCGGGAAGGCGAACGGCAGCACCGGGTTCCACAGCACGAGCACCGGGACGAGCCCGATCAGCCAGAGGAGTGCGCGCGCCTGGATCGCGAACCAGCCGATGACCGCCGCGAGGATCGCGACCGGGTAGCGGATGAAGTCGTAGGCGTCGGAGCCGACGAGGGCGAGCCCGGCCAGCAGCACGATCGCGCCGAGGATCCCGGGCGCGAGCGCCATGCGGGCGCGGTCGCGCGAGGGGTAGCGGGCGGCGGTCGCGCGGGACGGCTTGCGGGTGCTCACCCCTCGATCGTAGGCGCGCATACCCCGCCCGGGTACCGCCTGCGGCGCGTAGGCTGGAGGAGTGATCGAGGACCTCAAGAAGCGCTCGCTGCACCGTGCCCGGATCCTGGGCGGCCAGATGCGCGGCCTCGAGCGGATGATCGAGAACGAGGACTACTGCGTCGACATCGTCACGCAGTCCCTCGCGATCCAGAAGTCGCTCGGCTCGCTCAACAAGCTCATCGTCGAGAACCACCTCCGCACGCACATCACCGCGATGTTCGAGGAGGGCGGAGACGCCCGCGAGGCGGCGATCGCCGAGCTCGTGAAGATCTTCGAGCTCTCCAACAACCGCTCGTGACCGCCGGCCTCGTCGCCACGGCGCGGGTGCGCCCGCTGCTGCTCGACGGGGGCCTGGGCACGGAGCTGGAGGCGCAGGGCGCCGCGGTGGACTCCTCGCTCTGGAGCGCCCGGGTCCTGCTGGAGGAGCCCGGCCGGGTCGTCGCCGCGCACCGCGCCTTCGCGGAGGCGGGCGCCCGGGTCGCGGTGACAGCGAGCTACCAGGTGTCCGCGAGCGGATTCGCGGCCGCGGGCCTGGCCCCGGGCCTCGCCGAGCGCGCCCTCCGGGAGAGCGTCGACCTGGCCCGGCGCGCGCAGAGCGGCTGGGTCGCCGCCGCCGTCGGCCCTTACGGCGCTAGCCTCGGCGACGGCTCCGAGTACCGCGGCGACGACGGCCTCACCGTCGGCGAGCTCGCCGCCTGGCACCGCCCGCGACTGGAGACCCTGGCCGCGGCCGGGCCCGACCTGCTCGCCGTCGAGACCATCCCGTCGGTGCGGGAGGTGCGCGCCGTCGTGGAGGCCCTCGCGGGCTCCTCGGTCCCCGCCTGGATCTGCGTGAGCGGCCGTTCGGGCCGCACCGCGGCCGGCGAGCCCCTGGCCGAGGCGCTCGCCGTCGCCGCCGCCTCCGAGGAGGTGGTCGGCGTGGGAGTGAACTGCTGCCCGCCCGGCGACGTCGCCGAGGCGGTCCGCATCGCCCGCTCCGTCACCGGCAAGCTGGTCGTCGTGTACCCGAACAGCGGCGAGGAGTGGGACGCCGTCGAGCGTCGCTGGGCAGGCGACGCGGCCTTCGACCCCGCGCTGGTCGCCTCCTGGCGCGCGGCGGGAGCGGATCTGATCGGCGGCTGCTGCCGCGTGGGACCTGCGGCGATCGCTGCCCTCGGACGAAGCCTGGAGGAGGAGTCGTGACCACCCTGAGAGCCGTGCGCGGCGACCTCACCCGCGAGCACGTCGACGCGATCGTGAACGCGGCGAACTCGTCGCTCCTCGGCGGCGGCGGCGTCGACGGCGCGATCCACCGCGCGGGCGGACCGGAGATCCTCGCCGAGTGCCGCCGGCTCCGCGGGACCGAGCTGCCGGACGGCCTGCCCGCCGGCTCCGCGGTCGCCACGACCGCCGGCCGCCTCCCCGCCCGCTGGGTCGTGCACACCGTCGGTCCCGTCCACTCGCGGTCGGAGGACCGCAGCGCCGTCCTCGCCTCGGCCTACCGCGAGTCGGTGCGCACCGCCGTCGGTCTCGGTGCGCGGACGCTCGCCTTCCCGGCCGTCTCGGCGGGCGTCTACGGCTGGCCGATGGACGACGCGGCGCGCATCGCGGTGGAGACGGTCCGCGAGGCGACCGCGGACGGCGCACTCGACGAGGTCCGGTTCGTCCTCTTCTCCGCGGACGCCCTCGCGGCCTTCGAGGCCGCCCTGGCCGCGGAATGACGGAAGGGGAGCCGACCCTGCGGTCGACTCCCCCTCCACGGTGCTGCGCTAGGCCGTCTTCGGCCGCGCGAACTCGTCGTAGGGCAGCGTGATCGGGCGGGTCCGCGGAGGCATCCGCACGACCGCCTCGAGCGCCGGGCCCAGAGCCTCGCGCCAGGCGCGGTAGCCGTCCTCGTTGAGGTGCAGGCCGTCCGGCGAGTACTGCTCGAGCAGTCCGCCGTCCTCGCCCGCGAGCACCGGCCACAGGTCGAGGTAGCCCGCGTGCGCCGTGGGCGCGAACTGCCACAGGTGGCGGTTGATCTCGCGGATCTGCGGCGCGAACTCGTGACCGCGCGGCAGGACCGAGGTCACCAGGATGCGCACGTCCGGGAGGTCGCGCCGGAACGTCGCGACGATCGTCTCGATGTTGCGCACGACGTGCTCCGTCGTGCGGTGCCAGGCGAGGTCGTTGGTGCCGACCAGCAGCACCACCGTGTCCGGCTCCTGCGCGACCAGCTCGGCGAGCCGCGCGACGACGTCCGCCGTGGTGGCCCCTCCGACTCCCTCGTCGACGACCGTCGACTCCGTCAGCCACTCGCCCCAGGCTCCCGCCTGGATGATGCTGTCCCCGATGAAGAGGACCTTCCCCAGCTGGAGTCCGCGCCCCGCGTCCGTACTCGACCGTTCGCTCATCGTGCTCCTCTCGTCGGCGTCCCGGGCGGCCTCGCCGCCGCCGGACCCCTCCATTGTCACCGCTGCACCCGGCGCCCGCCAGGGGAGCGCTCGTCGCCGGAGTCCGGCAGGTCGGCCGCGGTGGCCGTGATGCGGTTGGCCATGCCGTTGAAGATGATGCCGTGGAAGGGCAGGATCGCGAACCAGTAGAGCCTGCCCGCGAGGCCCTGCGGGAAGAACACCGCGCGCTGCGTGTAGACCGAGCCGCCGTCTCCGGAGGGCTCGGCGCGCATCTCGAGCCAGGCCCCGCCGGGCACCTTCATCTCGGCGCGCAGGCGCAGGAGCTTCGGCCGCTCGATCTCCTCGACGCGCCAGAAGTCGAGGGCGTCGCCGGCGTGCAGGCGCGCGGAGTCGCGGCGCCCGCGCTGCAGGCCCACTCCCCCGACGAGGCGGTCCATCCAGCCGCGGATCACCCACGCGAGCGGGAAGGAGTACCAGCCGTTGGTGCCGCCGATGCCCTCGATGACGCGCCAGAGCTTGGCCGGGTCGGCCTGGGTGCGGCGCTCCTTGAGGTCCACGTAGACCGTGTGGCCGGCCCACTCCGGGTCGCTCGGCAGCGGATCGCTGGGAGCGCCGACGACCTCCGCGTTCTGCCAGCTCGTCTCGATCTCGCCCGCCTGCATCTTTCCCAGCGCGAGCCGGACGGCGCGGCGGTAGGAGGTCAGCCCGCCCTCGGGGTCGGGGATGAGCGCGCGGATGTCCTGCTCGTGCACGACGCAGTCGTACTGCAGCGAGGCGATGATGGGCACCGCGAGCGAGCGCGGGATCGGCGTGACCAGGTTGACCCACTGCGAGGCCAGCCACGGGGTGAACACCGGCAGGGACGCGATCGGCCGCTGCGGGAGCCCGGCCTCGACCGCGTAGCCGTTCATCATCTGGCCGTAGCGGAGCACGTCGGGCCCGCCGATGTCGAAGGTGCGGTTGAGCGTGGCGTCCTCGAGCGACGCGGAGCCGATCAGGTAGTGCAGCACGTCGCGCACGGCGATCGGCTGGATGAAGTTGCGCACCCACTGCGGCGCGGGCATGTACGGCAGCACGTCGGTGAGGTGGCGCACCATCTCGAACGAGGTCGACCCGGAGCCGATGATCACGCCCGCCTGCAGGGCGATCGTCGGCACTCCCGACTCCATCAGGATCCGGCCCACCTCAGCGCGCGAGCGGAGGTGCTTCGAGAGCTCCTGGCCCTCGGGGTGCAGGCCGCCGAGGTAGACGATGCGGCCGACGCCGGCCGACCTCGCGGCCGTGGCGACGTTCTGCGCGGCGCGGCTCTCGACCTCCTCGAAGTGGGCGTGGTCGTTGCCCGAGCCCATCGAGTGGACGAGGTAGTAGAGGACGTCGACGCCCTCGACCGCGGCCTCCAGCGACTCCGGATCGCCGAGATCGCCCTGGGCGACCTCGACCTCCTCCGCCCACGGCACGTCGACCAGCTTGCGCGGGTCGCGCACCAGGACGCGCACCCGGAAGCCCGCCTCGAGGAGGCGCGGCGTCAGCCGGCCGCCGATGTAGCCGGTCGCGCCGGTGACGAGCGCGAGGGGGCGCGCCGAGTCGGAGGGGGTTTCGCTCATGCGGCCACGGTACGCCGATGGCCCCGGGACCTCTCCCGCTGGTGCGGGCCCGCGGCCCCTGCTAGGCGGCTGCCGGCATCCCGCTCAGTCGATGCCGAGGACCTCGCGGACCTGCACCACGTCGTGGTTCATCTGGCGGATGAGGGGCTCGACGCCCTCGTAGGCGACCTGGCCGCGGATCCGGCCGACGAACGCCACGTCGACCACGCGGTCGTAGAGGTCGAGGGTGTCGAGCGTCTGATCGAGCACGTACGCCTCGACCTGCTTGGGCGGCACTCCGACGAAGGTCGGGTTGCTGCCGACCGAGATCGCGGCGGGATGCGTGACGCCGTCGGTGGTGAGCCGGCCCGCGTAGACGCCGTCGGCCGGGATCAGGCCCTGCGACTCCGGCGAGAGGTTCGCGGTCGGGAAGCCCAGCTCGCGGCCGCGCTTCGCTCCGTGCACGACCACGCCGCGGACGACGGGCTCGTGCCCGAGCAGGCGCGTCGCGTGCTCCACGTCGCCCTCGGCCAGCAGCTCGCGGACCCAGGTGGAGGAGACGCGGCGCCCGTCCTCGGGCCGCACGTCGTCGATCAGCTCCACCTCGAATCCGTGCTGCCCGCCGAGCACGCGCAGCAGGTCGACGTCGCCCGCTCCCCGGGCGCCGAAGCGGAAGTCGGAGCCGACGAGGACCACGCGGGCCTCGAGCGCCTCCACCAGCACCTGCTCGACGAACTGCTCTGGCGAGAGCGCCCGGAACGCCTCGTCGAAGGTGAGCAGCAGCGTCGCGTCCACGCCGGTCCCGGCGAGGAGCTCGAGCTTCTGCTCGTTGCCGACCAGGACGGGCGGGCACTTCTCCGGCGCGATCACGCTGAGCGGATTGCGGTCGAAGGTGACGACGACGGCGGCGAGCCCCTGCTCGCGGGCCCGCTCGTGCAGCCGGCCGATGACGGCCCGATGCCCGGAGTGGACGCCGTCGAACTTGCCGATCGTGACGGCGGAGGGTCCGATCCCGGCCAGGTCGCCGGGGCGGGTCTCGACGCGCATCAGGCGGCCGCCGGGGCCGTGCGCCGCCCCTGCACGCGGAGCCACCAGAGGCCGAGCACGGGCAGGACGAGCGGGATGAGCAGGTAGCCGGCGCCGAAGGCCGCCCACACCGTCGACTGGCGCCCGAACGGGTCGGCGCTCGCGAGCCCGAGGAGCTGCGGAGCGAGGAGGCTGAGCGCGCCGACCACGAGCACGCCCACCAGCTCGAAGGTGATCGTCACCCACGCGACGCGCTGCCAGGCGCGGCCCGGGACGATCAGGGCGACCGTCGCGACGATGTACACGACGGCCGAGAGCGCGGAGAGCGAGAACGCCAGCGGCGCCTCGTCGAACCGGTCGATGATCTGGAAGACGGAGCGCCCCGTCGCGGCGAGCGCGAGGATCCCGTAGACCACGACCAGGAGGCTGCCGATCCCGCGCGAGCGGGCGGAACGGGTCGGCTCTCCGCTCCCGGGGGCCGAGGGGACTGAGGGGTCGTGAGCGGCCCGTCCGGACGCATCGCTGGCTGGTTTCGACATCGCACGTCCATGCTAGGCGCTCGCCGGGCCGGGCCCGGTGGCGGGCCCGATCAGGCGCTCTGGAAGAACCAGATCTGGTGCATCCGGTAGACCATGACCGCGATCGAGAGGCAGGCGACGCCCAGGATCACGGTGCTCCAGCGGCTCCGCTCGATGAGCGCCCAGAACCCGGCCGCGAGCGGCAGGAGCAGCGCCGAGATCAGGTAGATGTAGTACTCCGGCAGGCTCCCCGACGGGCGGTTGCCGACCAGCGGCGACACGATCGCGACCGCCAGCTGGACGATCAGCAGCAGCTCGACGATCGCCGTCGCGCCGACCGAGACGTCCGAGGGACGGCGGGCGAGCAGCCCGAGCACGAGGCAGAGCAGGCCGGCCGCGACGGCGATCCCCACCTGGAGGATCGTGAACCACTCGATCACGAGGCGGCCGTCCGCAGGTCCTCGGTCGGGAAGTTGACGACGCTCTTGAGCTGGGTGCCGCGCCGCTCGGCGAGGCCGATCAGCCGCTCCCCCGGGCCGACCGCGGCGAGGAGGCCCTTCGCGCCCGCCACCGCCTCCGGGGCCGGGATGCGCTTGCCGTTCGCGAGATCGCCCGCCTCCTGGGCGTCGAGGCGCAGCAGGGGGAACAGCTCGCCCGCCACGAGCGTCGGCGGCAGGAGCGCGGCGGGGACGTCGAGCTCGTCGATCCCGCCGGCCTGTGCCACGGAGAAGGGGCCGACCGCGGTGCGCCGCAGCGCGGTCAGGTGGCCGCCGACTCCGAGGGACGCGCCCAGGTCGCGGGCGAGCGCGCGGATGTAGGTGCCGGAGGAGCAGGTGACGCGCACGTCCAGGTCGAGGAACCCCTCGACCGGGCGGCTCGCCAGGACGGCGAACTCCGAGACGGTCACGGGGCGGGAGGCGAGCACGACCTCCTCGCCGTCGCGGGCGCGGGCGTAGGCGCGGCGGCCGTCCACCTTGATCGCGCTGACCGTGCTCGGGACCTGCTCGATCGCTCCGGTGAGGGCCGCGATCGCGTCGGACACCGGCTCCGGGGCGAGGGCCGCGACGAGGGCTGGCTCCGCCGAGGCGAGCACCTCGCCCTCCTGGTCGTCGGTGGTGGTGGAGGAGCCCAGCCGGATCGTCGCCTCGTACTGCTTGTCGAGGCCGACGAGGTAGGTGAGCAGGCGCGTCGAGGGGCCGAGACCGAGGATCATCAGCCCGGTCGCCATCGGATCGAGCGTCCCCGCGTGGCCGACCTTGCGGGTCCCCGCGCGGCGGCGGGTCCGCGAGACGAGGTCGTGGCTGGTGATGCCGCCGGGCTTGTCCAGCAGGAGGATCCCGTTCGGAGCCGGGGCGGGGGTCTCGAGCACGGGTGCGAGGATACACGGACGGATCGGGAGTACCCCCGGGGTGCAGCCGGAGCCCTCGCCCGCCCGTCCTAGGCTGTCCGGATGAGGATCGCAGTACTCGGAGCAGGCGCCGTCGGCGGCACCATCGCCGCCCTTCTCGACCGCGCCGGGCACGACGTCGAGGTCACCGCCCGAGGCGACCACCTCACCGCGATCCGCCGGTCGGGGATCCGGCTCGACGGGGCGTGGGGCGAGCACACCGCCTGGGTCCGCTGCGGCGAGTCCCTCGACCTCGTGCCCGATCTCGCCTTCGTCTGCACGAAAGCGCAGGACGCCGAGGACGCGCTGCGCACCAACCGCCGCACGGTCGACGGCACCCTCGTCGTCGTCGTCCAGAACGGACTGGACGGACTCACCGCGGCGGCCCGGCAGGTGCGCGACGCCCGGCTCGTGGGTGCTCTCGCCCTCTTCGCCGCGAGCCACCTCGAACCCGGCCGCGTCACCGTCACGGCTCCTGCCACGACCACGCTCGGCGTCCCCGGCCGCCCGGCCGACGACGACGTGCGACGGGCCGCCGCCGTGCTCGGCGAGGCGGTCCCCACCGCCGTCACCGACGACTTCACCGGAGCGCAGTGGACGAAGCTGCTGATCAACGAGGTCAACGCCCTGCCCGCGATCACCGGGCTCTCGGTCCAGGAGACGATCGACGATCCGGGGCTGCGTCGCGTCCTCGCCCGATCGATGCGCGAGGCCGCCCGGACAGGCCTCGCGTCGGGCGTCCGCTTCGGCTCGCTGCAGGGACTCTCGAACGCCTCCGTCCGCGCCCTCGCCGCCGCTCCCCTGCCCCTGGTCGAGCTGCTCCCCCGCCGGATGGCCGCGCGGATGGGCGAGGTGCCGAACCCCGGGTCGACGCTGCAGAGCGTCCGCCGCGGAGTGCCGAGCGAGATCGACCACCTGGCCGGGGCCGTGGTCCGCACCGCTCACCGCGGCGGGCGCGAGGCACCGGTCAACCAGCTGCTGGTCGACCTGGTGCACGAGGTCGAGCGGGCGGGCGCCTTCGTGCCGCCGGCTGAGGTCGTGCGCCGCGCCGCCCTGGTCTGAGTCCGCGGCCCTGTCGGACCGACGCCGCCCGCGGCGGCGGCCTCCGTCCCGAGGCTCAGCAGGAGTCGGCGAAGAGGCGCCGGGGCTGCTCCGGATCGCGGATGTCGACGAGGATCCCCGCCAGCCGGCGCGGATCCGTCGTGGCGCGGTACGCCGCGTCCACCGGCGGCTCCTGCGTGTCGAGGCGGATGCTGGTGCTCCACGCGCCGCGCAGCTCCGGCCGGAGGGCGAACTCGCCGTCGACGAGCAGCACCGCGTCGCGGCCGGCGGTCCGCCAGCGCGCCTGCCGCGCCTCGTCGCGCACCGCGTCGAAGCCCGCGAGCACGAACCCGGTGCTGCCGCCGAGGGTGAACGGATCGAGCAGGACGCGGCGCAGGAGCTCGTAGTCGTACCCGGCCGCGTAGGAGCGCTGCTCCTCGGGCACGGCGGGGTCGTCACGATCGGCGCGGGGACGTCGGAAGTCGGCGAGGTGCGCGACGATCGCGTCCTTGCCGGCCCGGCGGAGCGCCTCCGCGAGGTCGAGCGCGAACGCCGCGCTCACCGCGGGGTCGTCGCCGTCGATCCCGACCTTGACCCGTCCGCGCCCGTAGTTGTGCAGCACCTCCGCCGCGAGAGAGTCGAGCACATCGGCCTTCTGCGGAGCCCACCTGGTCATCCGCCCACGATACGCGCCGCCGCCTAGTGTGGGCTGATGCCCTCCGACCCTCTCGCCGACGCGATCACCGCCTGGTTCCGCACGAGCGCCCGCGACCTGCCGTGGCGCCGCGAGAACTTCCCCGCCTGGGGCACGCTCGTCAGCGAGTTCATGCTGCAGCAGACCCCGGTGGTCCGCGTCGTCCCGCGTCTGGCGGAGTGGCTGGAGCGCTGGCCGACACCCTCCGCGCTCGCCGCCGTCCCGCCCGGCGAGGCGGTGCGCGCCTGGCAGTCCCTGGGCTACCCGCGGCGGGCCCTGCGCCTGCACGCCTGCGCCGTGGCGATCGCCGAGGAGCACGGCGACGTGGTCCCCGACGACGTCGAGACCCTCCTCGCGCTGCCCGGCATCGGCGACTACACCGCCCGCGCCATCGCCGTGTTCGCCTACGGGAGGCGGCACCCCGTGGTCGACACCAACGTCCGCCGGGTCCTCGCGCGCGCGGTCGACGGAGCGGCGGAGCCCGGCCCGCCCCGCGCGAGGGCCGACCTCGCCGCGATGTCGGCGCTGCTGCCCGAGTCGCTCTCCGAGGCGGCGGCCTTCAACGCGGGCGCGATGGAGCTGGGGGCGATCGTCTGCACCGCCCGCGCTCCGCGCTGCGACGAGTGCCCGATCCGCGACCTCTGCCGCTGGCGGGCGGAGGGGTACCCCGAGCACACCGGGCCCGTGAAGGCGAAGCAGAAGCGGTTCGAGGGCTCGGACCGCCAGGTCCGCGGCCTCATCCTCGCCGAGCTGCGCGCCGCGCACGGCCCGGTCACCGCGGCCGAGGTGGAGTCTCTCTGGCCGGACGCCGACCAGCGCGGTCGCGCCCTGGCCGGGCTCCTCGCCGACGGCCTGGCGACGGGCGGCCCGGAGGACGGCTACCTCCTCCCCGGCTCCTGAGGGCCCGTCGACCGCCGTCCGCGTCGGAGGAGGCGGGTAGGGTCGGCGCCGTGACCGGTCGCCGCCTCCGCCTCCCCCGCCCCGACGCCGCCGTCGAGCGCGCCCTCGACGTCGACCTCGCTCAGGACGTCCAGCGCGCCCTCGCCGCGGTCCGCGTCGAGAACGACCTGCCCGGCCCGTTCCCGCCGGCCGCGCTGGCCGAGGCCGAGCACGCGGAGGCCGGAGCGGACGACGAGGACCGCGTCGACCGGACGGACCTCCCCTTCGTGACGATCGACCCGCCCGGCTCGCTCGACCTGGACCAGGCCCTCCACCTGGAGCGCACGTCGGAGGGCGTCGTCCTCCGCTACGCCATCGCGGACGTGCCCGCGGTCGTCCGCACCGGCGGAGCGCTCGACGCCGAGACGCGCCGCCGCGGCCAGACCTACTACCTCCCGGACGGCCGCGTCCCGCTGCACCCCGCGGTCCTCTCCGAGGGGACCGCGTCGCTCCTGCCGGACGAGACGCGCCGAGCGCTGGTCTGGACGCTGACCCTCGACGAGCGGGCGGAGCCGCGCTCGGTGCACCTCGAGCGGGCGCTCGTGCGCAGCGTGGCCCGGCTCGACTACGAGGGCGTGCAGCGCAGCGTCGACGCGGGCGATCCGCACCCCTCCCTCGCCCTCCTCCCCTGGTTCGGACGCGAGCGCCTGGCGCGCGAGGCCGAGCGCGGAGGAGCGAGCCTGACGCTGCCCGAGGAGGAGATCGTCGCCGCCGACGGCGGCTACCGGGTCGAGCGCCGCGCTCCCCTGGCCGTCGAGGGCTGGAACGCCCAGGTCTCGCTGCTGACCGGTATGGCGGCGGCGACGATGATGCTCGACGCGGGGGTGGGCATCCTCCGGACCATGCCCGAGGCCGACCCCGCCACCGTCGCGGCCTTCCGCTCCCGAGCCGCGGCGCTCGGCATCCCGTGGCCCGAGGAGGAGGCCTACGGCGCCTACCTGCGCCGCCTCGACACCGCCGACCCCGCCCAGCTCGCCATCATGTACGCCGCGGCGAGCCTGTTCCGCGGCGCCGGCTACACCGCCTTCGACGGCGCCCCGCCGGAGCATCCCGAGCAGGCGGCTCTCGCCGCGCCGTACGCGCACGTCACCGCGCCGCTGCGGCGCCTGGTCGACCGGTTCGGCCTCGCCGTCTGCCTCGCGGTGTCCCGCGGCGGAACGATCCCGTCGCAGCTGCGCGAGGCGCTGCCCCTGCTCCCGCCGCTCCTCGCCGCGAGCGACCGCCGGGCCGGAGCCGCCTCCCGTGCGGCGACCGCGATCGTCGAGGCTGCCGTCCTCCGCGGCCGCGAAGGAGCCTCCTTCAGCGGGATCGTCGTCTCCTCGGCGCGCACCCGCTCCTCGGTCCAGCTGCTCGACCCGGAGATCACCGTCGACGTCCCGGCCCCGCTCACGCCGGGAGCCCGTGTCGTCGTCGTCCTGGAATCGGTCGACGTCGCCACGGGCTCCGCGGTGTTCGGGCTCGGCGCCTAGTCCTCGTCGTCCTCGCGGGGCTTCACATAGGGGTCGGCCTCGCCGGCGTAGTCCGCCTGAGCGGCGAGCGACTGCACCTGCGAGTCCTGGCTGCGCGCGGCGGCGAGCAGGTCCTCGATGTGCTTCGCGTTCTCGGGCACCGCGTCGAGGATGAACTCGAGCGACGGCGTGAGCCGGGACGTGATGTTCCTGCCCACCTCGGTGCGAAGCATTCCGGTGGCGGCCTTGAGGGCCGCGGCCGAATCGGCGCGCTCCTCATCGGTGCCGTAGACCGTGTAGAACACCGAGGCGTGCTGCAGGTCGCCGGTCACCTGGACATCGGTGATGGTGACGAAGCCGAGGCGCGGGTCGCGGAGACCGCGCTCGAGCCGCTTCGCGACGATCACCTGGATACGTTCGGCGAGCTTCCTCGCCCGGGCCGGATCTGCCATGGCTGGTCCTCACATCTCTCTCGGCGAACCGTTCAGCTCGCCATTCAACCACTCTCCGCCCGGACGACCGGTCGCGTCCGAGGGGGCCTTGCTTCTGGGGCGTGATGCCCCTCGACCGCGCGTCTGCGACCGCGCGGGTGGAGTGCCTCCTCGCGGCTCCCTCCCGCGGGCCTGCGGCCCGCCCGCCAGGCCCGGCCAGGAGCCGCGAGGAGGCACCCCACCCGTGCCCGCGATCGGAGGGAGTGCGGGTCCGCCCCCCGGATCCTCGGGGACCGGGGTGGGAAGGCTCAGGTGCAGGATCGGGAGCCGGACGTCGCCCGCAGGCTCGCTGCTCGCTCAGCGGGCGCAGTCACCGCTGCAAGAACGTCTGATCGGGGACGGCCTCCCACGCCCGGAGGTGCGGAAGCGCACGCTGGAGGATGCGCACCTCCCGGACACGGGCGGCCCCGATTCCTCCCGCAGGGCGCGAGAGGACGAGAGTCCCCTCCCGATCCCGCACGAACAGCGCCGTGAGACGCCGGAAGGCCCGGGCGGACCCGGGCCTTCCAGTGGAGCGGATCAGCCTCGCGGCTTCTCCTTCATCTCGATCGTCTCGATCTCGTCGCCGATCTGGATGTCGTTGTACTTTCCGAGTCCGATACCGGCCTCGTAGTCCGTACGGACCTCCGTGACGTCGTCCTTGAAGCGACGCAGCGACTCGATGGCCAGGTTGTCCCCGACCACGACGCCGTCACGGATGACGCGCGCCTTCGAGTTGCGGGTGATCGTGCCGGAGCGGACGATGACACCCGCGATGTTGCCGAACTTGGAGGAGCGGAACACCTCGCGGATCTCGGCGACACCGGACTGGACCTCCTCGAACTCGGGCTTGAGCATGCCCGTGAGCGAGTTCTCGACCTCTTCGATCGCGTTGTAGATGACCGAGTAGAAGCGGATGTCCACTCCTTCTCGAGCAGCGCGCTCGCGGGCCTTCGGGTCGGGGCGGACGTTGAAGCCCACGATGATCGCGTTGTCGATCGTCGCGAGGTTGACGTCCGACTCCGTGATCGCACCGACACCGCGGTGGATGATGCGCAGCTGCACCGAGTCGTCGACCTCGATCTTGACGAGCGACTCCTCCAGCGCCTCGACGGCACCGGACACGTCGCCCTTGATGATGAGGTTGAGCGACTCGACCTTGCCCTCCTCGAGAGCACGGGTGAAGTCCTCGAGCGAGATGCGCTTGCGGGCCTTGGCCAGCAGGGCGTTGCGCTGAGCGGCTTCGCGCTTCTCGGCGATCTGACGGGCCGTGCGGTCCTCCTCGGTGACGAGGAAGGTGTCGCCGGCGCGGGGCACGGACGAGAGTCCCTGCACCTGCACCGGACGCGACGGCACGGCTTCGAGGACGGCGTTGCCGTTCTCGTCCGCCATCGCACGGACGCGGCCGTAGGCCGTTCCGGCGACGATCGCGTCTCCGACGCGCAGCGTTCCCGACTGGATGAGCACGGTCGCGACCGCACCGCGTCCCTTGTCGAGCTTCGCCTCGATCGCGACTCCGCGCGCCTCCTTGTTGGGGTTGGCGCGCAGGTCGAGACCGGCGTCCGCGGTGAGAAGCACGGCGTCCAGGAGGTCCTGGATGCCGGTACCCGCGCGAGCCGACACGTCGACGAACATGACGTCTCCGCCGTACTCCTCGGCGACGAGCCCGAACTCGGTGAGCTGCTGGCGCACCTTGGCCGGGTTGGCGTCGGGCTTGTCCACCTTGTTCACCGCGACCACGATCGGCACGTTGGCCGCCTGGGCGTGGTTCAGCGCCTCGATGGTCTGCGGCATGATGCCGTCGTCCGCCGCGACCACGAGGATCGCGATGTCCGTGACCTGGGCACCGCGGGCTCGCATGGCGGTGAACGCCTCGTGACCCGGGGTGTCGATGAAGGTGATCGGGCGCTCGATGCCCTCGTGCTCCGCGACGACCTGGTACGCACCGATGTGCTGCGTGATGCCGCCCGCCTCGCCGGCGACGACGTTGGCGTTGCGGATCGCGTCGAGCAGGCGCGTCTTTCCGTGGTCGACGTGACCCATGACGGTGACGACGGGGGGACGGATCTCGAGGTCCTCGTCCGTCTCGTCGTCGAGCTCCTGCTCGAGGTCGAGACCGAAGCCCTCGAGGAGCTCCTTGTCCTCGTCCTCGGGCGAGACGACCTGGATCTTGAAGCCGAGCTCGGAGCCGAGCACCTCGAAGGTGGCCTCGTCGAGCGACTCGGTCGCCGTCGCCATCTCGCCGAGGGCGAAGAGGACGGTGACCAGGTTGCCGGGGGGCACCGGCACGCCGGTCATGGCCTCGATCTTGTCGGCGAAGTCCGAGATCGACGCGCCGCGGCGCAGACGGATGACCGTCCTGCCGTCGCCGCGGGGGACGCTGACGCCGCCGAGCGACGGGGCCTCCCTGAGCTCGAACTCCTGACGCTTCGTGCGCTTGGACTTCCGGGCCTTGCTCTTGCCGCCGCCGCGACCGAAGGCTCCTGCGGTTCCACCGCCGGGGCCGCGACCGCGACCGCCGCCGCCACCGGGACGCGGGGCGAAACCGCCACCGGCACCGGGAGCGCCGCCGGGGCGCTGGAAGCCGCCGCCGGCCGGACGACCGGCACCGCCGGGACGTCCTGCTCCGCCGCCGGGTCCGCCGGGACGCTGGCCGAAGCCGGCGGGGCGCTGGCCCATGCCGGGTCCGCCGGGTCGGGGCGCGCCGGGGCGCGGAGCAGCCGGGCGGGGGATGTTGCCCGGGGTCGGACGCGATCCCATGCCCTGCGAGCTGGCGAAGGGGTTGTTGCCGGGGCGCGGGGCGGCGGGACGCTGTCCCATGCCCTGGTTGCTGGCGAACGGGTTGTTGCCCGGGCGCGGGGTGCCGCCGGGGCGGTTGGAGCCGCCCGAGGCGCCGCCGGGGCGCGGGGTGTTCGCGGCGGGAGCCGGACGCGGGGTCACGGGCTTGGGTCCGCCGGGGGTCGCGCCGGACGCCGGCTTCTCGGCGGCGGCCGGAGCCGCGGGGGCCTCGGTCGGAGCCGGAGCGGCGGCCTCGGCGGGCGCGTCCTTGGCTGCCTGAGCGCGCTGAGCGGCCGCGGCCTCCTGGGCGGCCTGAGCCTGGGCCTGGCGCTCGGCGACCGACATCGGCGGTGCCGGCGCCGGAGCGGGCGGCTTGGCCGGTCCGGGCGTGGGCGCGGACGGACGCGCGCCGGAGGGGCGCGCGTCCGTCCGCGCCCACGCCCGGAC